>CAYWLU010000009.1:17146-19458 GCA_964459435.1 uncultured Candidatus Peribacteria bacterium | reverse complement strand
AGAAGCCCCCAAAGGGGGGTTGTTTTTTTATCTCTCATTGGCAGAGCCAATGGGGACTTGAACCCGCAGGGTTCGCAGTGTCCTCCCATGAACGAAGTGAATGGCTAGAGGCACTCCTTCGTTGCTTTCGAAGAAAGCAAAAGAAGAATCCCGTCGGTACTATTATTAAAGAAGCCCCCAAAGGGGGGTTGTTTTTTTATCTGTTCGGCGAAGCCGATTGACTGAACGAGAACCCACAGGGTTCGCAAGAATATTAAATTTCGGTAATTTTATTTTGCTTTTTATTAATAGATGTACTATAATATGTACGTACATAAAATAGTACTTAAGTTATTTAAGATGATTACCATAACAGCTACAAATGCTCGTTCCAATTTGTTTCAGATAGTTAAGAAGATTGCCAAGGGGCATCTTCCGACTCGTATATCTTCAAAAGAAGGGAATGTTGTTGTTATTTCTGAAGATGATTATGAAAGTTTTAATGAAACAACAGAGCTATTGGCAGAACCAGGGCTAAAAGAATCTATTGCTAAAGCAGATAAAGAAATTGAAAATGGAGAACTCCATACTTTTGAACAGGTTTTTAAAGATTAATGAAAAAATACGAAATATTATTTACAAAACAGGCGTTAAAAGATGTAAAAACACTTTCTCCTAAACTAAAGAAAAAATTGAAATCTATTTTGTCAGAAATGATAGAGGATGATCCTTTTTGTGGAAAAAGGCTTTTGAGTGATTTAGAAGGCAATTATTCTTATCGTTTGAATTTAAAGGATCGTATACTTTACTCTATAGATAAAGAGAAGAAAGTAGTTTATGTGAAACGGGCAAAAACTCATTATGGAGGTTAAACCGAGAGCATGGGGTAGCTGAGAACGACGAATAATTCTATTTCTAACCCGGGTTAGAAATAGTATTCCGTAAGTGAGTCCGAAGACCTCCATGTGAACGAAAGAAATTAAAAACGGAATAAACTGAGCTGATCGTGAAACGATTTGCGAGGTAATGAAGTTATTTAATTTCTATGTCACTACCCCCTATTGGAAAAAATCCAATCTTTTTATCAGTATTAGCATCAATCCATTCTGGTAAGAAAAGAACCCATCGTCCATTGTCACCGCTTTTGGCATTTGGAGATATATTAACTTTAAGCATTATGGTTTTTAGAGAAGAGCCAATTGTTAAATAGGTAGAATTGAGAGGAATGTTTACGACATTGCTATATGGTTTGATTTTTTCAGAAATAGCTTTACCACCTATTTCTAACCAGATATTCGAGAAATTAGAATACATACCATTACCGATCAATCGAAATTGAAGACCGGCTACTTCAGATAATCCTTCTTTACTGAGAAGTTTTATAGTATGAGCAATTACATCTGATTGATTAGAAGCAACCGAGATTTTTTTGGCTAAAGAACTGTGTTTTTCTACATAAAGAGTTCCAGCATTGGAATCAACAGCTAAAGAACTAGTAGTACTGGTTTCTTTATATTCAAAAGGGGTTTGTTCAGGAACAGATTCTTGTACCTGATTTTTTGGAGCAACAACTACTTGGGTTTTATTTTTCGGTACGGAAATAGCAACTAACTCTTTACCAGTTCTTTCTAGAAATCTAATAATTTGTTCTGAAATTTCTGCTCGAGAAGGTTCTTTTTCTGATTCTGGATTCTCAAAAAAACTACTATAAGCAAGTAAATCATTTTCTCGTAATATTCTAAAGTAAGGCGTATACCAAGCATCACCGTCAAGAGTTTGACCAACTTCAAAACCAAAAGCACTAACTAGCATTTTAGCAGCTTCCGCTCGATTTATTTTATCTCCTGGTTTGAAAGTACCATTCGGATGTCCTTTTACCCAACCATAATGTTTGGCAGTTTCTATATATGGGAAAAACCAATCATCTGGTTTTACATCAGGGAAGCTTCCTGTTAGTGGAATAAAATTTTCTATTTCGTTTCCTAAGGAATTAACTAGTAATTTACTAAATTCTGCTCGATTTATTCCTCGATTAGGAGCAAAGGTTCCGTCGGGATTACCAGACAGAATTCCATAATTTACTAATTCAGAAATAGGACTCTTCGCCCAACGAGGAATAGAGTCGTTATCTACAAATTTTTCGACCGTACTTTGGGCAAAAGCAAAATTAATCAATCCGAAAATAATTATTAAAAATTTCATCATTATGAATATTAAAAGACATAAGGAGAAAGTTCAAATTTTTTATGCAACTTTTGCTGTTGACTCGACTGGGATTACATTTTCTATTGCTGCCCAATTAGATTCTCCGTCTTCTGGAATAGTAACGGCAA
>CAYWLU010000009.1:0-17136 GCA_964459435.1 uncultured Candidatus Peribacteria bacterium | reverse complement strand
CTACACGACGCTCTTCCGATCTGGCAATGCCGTCACCTATTTTAGCTTTGAAGAAAGTAACAGAAGCATAAAGCACAGCATAGGTTTTATCATCGCACAATACTTTATACTGACTGCCGTCTAAAATAAGTCTACCAGTAACAAGTTTTCGAGGAATAAGTTCTATCTGTTTATAAACAAAAGCACCATTCGGTTGAATAGTTAACTTTAATTTATCTCCTTCTATTAGTTTAGATTTAGAAGCGTAATTGGAAGGAACAGGATAAGTCTCTCCTTTTTTATCGATCATGTTTGCACCATCAAAAATTCCTTCAACTATTTTTACATCTTCATTATCAAAATCTTCCAAGCTTGGAAGGTTTTTAGCTTTTTCTTTAATAACATCAGAATCAACACCGTTTTGTTCGGCTAGCATTTCTGACCATCTTTCTACAGCATCAAGAGAAGCTTTAGCAGAAGCAATGGACTGATTTAATTTTACGATAAGTTCGGTGTCTTTCATTTGTTTGTTTTTAAGTAGATCGGGATATTATAGCACAGAAAAACCCTTTTTTCAAGCGTTTTCTTGGTAGGTTGTTTAGTTTGTCTTTTTTAACTTAGATAGTATTATCGCCCCCGATGAAAAAGATATTAGTCGGTCTCGGAGGTTTATTGTTCCTGGCGGGATGTGATGTTTCTAGTTTATCAAATAAGGACATGCCATTAGAAGAAATGAAAATAAAAGTAGAAGAATTTGTTAATGCTAATATGATGAAAGCGGGAACAACGGCTATTATAAAGGAGGTAGTAGAAGAAGCAGGTTTGTATAAAGTGGAATTAGAAGCAGTTGGACAGGATTTTACTACCTATATAACTAAAGATGGGGTTAATTTTTTCCCTCAAGGAATTAATTTAGAAGAATTTACAGAACAAAAGAAGAAACAAGAAGAAGCTACTGCTTTACAGCGGGCAGCATCTTTAATTGCGCTAGAGAAGAAAGATAAACCAGAAGTAGAACTTTTTGTAATGAGTCATTGTCCATATGGTACTCAAATAGAGAAGGGGATTCTTTCCGTCTTAGATACGCTAGGAGATAAGATAGATTTTCAGCTTAAATTTGTGGATTATATTATGCACGGAGAAACAGAAGCTAATGAACAATTAAATCAATATTGTATTCAACAAGAACAACCAGATAAATTACAGGAATACTTAGGTTGTTTTTTAGTAGAAGGAAAAGGAGCAGAATGTTTAGCTAGTACTAATATAGAGATAGAGACTTTAGAAACTTGTGTGGCAGATGCAGATGATGAATTTGGAATTTCGGTTTCTTTAGAAGACAAAGCTAATTGGAAAAGCGGTCAATTTCCAGCCTTTAATATTTCTAAAGAAGAAAATAAGAAATATGGAGTGCAAGGATCTCCAGCCTTGATTATCAATGGTAAACAAATTAATACCCAAAGAGATTCTAAGAGTTTATTAGAAACAATTTGTGCTGGATTCGCAGAAGTTCCAGAAGAATGTGATGTAGAACTTCCTTTCGCACAGCCTTCGCTAGGATTTGGTTTTAATGAAGGAGTAGGAGGTGGTGCAACACAAGCTCAATGTGAATAGTATATTATAATATGCTTAAATAGCTAAAAAGCTAAAAAGTCTGAAAGTTGAAAAGCTATAAATTTTCAAATCCGAGCGTTGTCATTGCGAGTCCCGCTTTAGAGGGACGTGGCAATCTCATGTTGTGAATTACAAAAATAAAACAGATTGCTTTGTCGCTTTGCTTCTCGCAATGACGATACTGAAGTATGGAAAGTTAAAAATTTTAATTGCGAATTGTTCCTTCTGACCTTAGAATACGGAAGACATGAATATGGATAAAATTGTAGCTTTGGCTAAACGGCGTGGATTTGCTTATCCTGGGTCAGAAATTTATGGAGGATTCGCTAATTCATATACTTACGGACCATATGGATCTGAACTGAAAAAGAATGTGAAAGATCTCTGGTGGAAGACTTTTGTGCAGAACAGAACAGATATAGTAGGGATAGATGGAGATATTATGTTGCATCCCAAGACTTGGGAAGCTTCTGGTCATTTAGAGGGATTTAATGATCTTATGGTGGATTGCAAGAAGTGTAAGACAAGATTTAGAGCGGATGAATTAGTAGAGAATTGGTATTTCCAGCAAACAGGACAACAGAAGGATTTTATGTCGATAAAAGAGGAGTATTTAAACAAAGCTCGCGAAGAAAGTTTTAGAGAAAATGTTTTACCAAAAATAAAAGATCAGGAAAGTTATGATGCAGTAAAAAATCTAGAAGAAAAAACAAAAGATGATTCAGATTTTGTTAAGTATTGTTTGACCGAGAAATTAATAAAAAGCCCATGTCCTAAATGTGGAGCTGACGAGTGGACAGATGCCAGAAATTTTAATTTGATGTTTTCTACTCAAATATCAAAAACAGGTGATAAAGATTCTGTTGTTTATTTAAGACCAGAAACAGCTCAAGCTATATTTTTAGAATTTAAAAACATCGTGGATACTATGCGGGTAAAGCTTCCTTTTGGAATTGCTCAAATAGGAAAAGCTTTTCGAAATGAAATAACCCCCGGAAATTTTATTTTCCGTCGTTTAGAATTTGAACAAATGGAAATAGAATATTTTATTTTTGAAGATACTTGGAAAGAGACTTTTGAAACTTGGTTAAAAGATATGAACGACTGGTGTCAGTTGATTGGACTGACTAAAATCCATGAATTAGAACATGCTGAAGAGAAATTATCTCATTATTCCAAAAGAACTGTAGATATAGAATATGATTTTCCTTTTGGGAGAAAAGAACTCTATGGACTAGCTTATCGAACAAATTTCGATCTTGCTCAACACGAAGCTTATTCTAAAAAAGAATTAAGGATTCATGATGAAGAGAGTGGTAAGAAAATTTTACCACATGTTATTGAACCAACTTGGGGAGTAGATCGAACAGTACTTGCTTTGCTTTGCGAAGCTTATAATGAAGAAAAATTAGAAGACGGAGAACGAGTAGTTTTAAAATTTAAACCAATCATTGCTCCTGTAAAAGTAGCGGTTATGCCCTTAATGAAAAAAGACGGTATGAAAGAAAAAGCAGAAGAGGTTTTTGAACTAGTGAAAGAATTTGGTAATTGTGAACTAGATGATGGAGGATCTATTGGGAAGAGATACAGGAGACAAGATGAAATAGGGACTCCAGTATGTGTTACGGTAGATTATGACACAATGAAAGACGGGACAGTCACTATTAGAGATAGGGATAGTATGAAACAGGAGAGAGTGAAGATAGGGGAGTTAACTAAAATTCTTTCTAAAAACTATTTTTCATAATATGAGAATTCTTACTGGCATGCAATCGAGCGGAACTCCTCACTTGGGGAACTATTTTGGGATGATGAAGAAAACAATAGAACTACAAAAAGGCAGTGACGAATGTTTCTACTTTATTGCCGATCTTCATTCTTTTACTACTCAAAAAAATCCAGAAGGATTCAAGAAGAACCAAGAAACTTGTGTTTTAGATTGGTTGGCTTTAGGAGTAGATCCCAAGAAATCTGTTTTTTATCGGCAATCAGACATTAAAGCACATACAGAACTTGCTTGGCTCTTACTCTGTCAGACTCCTATGGGACTTCTAGAAAGAGCTCATTCATATAAGGACAAGAAAGCGAAAGGATTAGAAGCAAATGCTGGTCTTTTTACATATCCAGTCCTTATGGCTGCTGACATTCTCTTATATGATGCGAACAAGGTTCCAGTAGGAAAAGACCAGAAACAGCACGTAGAAATGGCGAGAGACATTGCTCAGAAATTTAATAATCAATACGGAGAAACTTTTGTCTTACCAGAACCAGAAGTTATTAAGGATATTGAGACCATTCCGGGATTAGACGGACAGAAGATGTCTAAGAGTTACGGTAATACTATTGAGATTTTCGCCGATGAAGCAACTCTCAAAAAGAAGATCATGTCTATCAAGACCGCTTCAGTTTCTTTAGGAGAACCATTAGATCCTAAAGAGTGTTTAGTCTTTAGGTTCCATGAACTATTTGAGAATCCAAATCTCAAGAAATTAGAAGAACAATACAAGAAAGGGGAGATTGGTTACGGAGATTCCAAGAAAATGCTTTTCGATCTTGTTTGGGAACACTTTAAGGAAGCTAGAGAAACAAGAGCCAAACTCGCTAATGATCCAAAATTAGTGGAGAGAATCCTTACCGAAGGTGCGACTAAAGCTAACCAGATAGCAGAAAAGAAATTAGCAGAAGTCAGAGAAAAAATGGGACTCAGTTCTAAACATTTGGTCTAATTTCTCACCCGACTGTCATTGCGAGGAGCGAAGCGACATGGCAATCTATTTTTTTATTCTGAGGAGATTGCTTCTCGGCATGCTTTTTCAATTCACTTCGTTCATTGTAAAATCATCCTGATCGCAATGACGAGAAAGTAGAGAGCTGTGAAAATTTACGAGGAATAGCTTGATTAAAGGCCTTGTTTGTGCTACAATTTCTTGATTTTTATCAATAAATATGAGTAATTCGGAATTCAACTTTGGACTTAAGCAGCGGAAACCATTTTGGAAAGAAGCTTTAGTGTTTTTTGTAACAGTTGTTTTTGTTTGGGGCGGAACGCATGTTTTTATGAACTACAATGCTTTTGCTCAAGTAGCTTCTTTTAAGTTTGATGAACTTAAAGCATCTGTAATTCAGTCTTATGGAGAATATTCTAAGACAGAAAAAACCGGAACTCTTCGATTAGATAAAGTAGAAGGAACAAGGTTTAGAAATAGAAAATTAAAACCCAAGACTCAAGCCAAACAGACTTTTGATAATATGGCTGTTTATCCTTCGGATGATCGGATAGAGATTGGTCGCATAAAAAAAAATATTCCCTTAGTTACTGTTCCTAATCATCGAAATTGGCAACAGCTAGAAAGGAATATTCAAGCAGGATTACAAGAAGGAGTAGTAGTTCATCCTATTTCGAGAGAACCGGGACAAGAAGGTAATTTCTTTGTTACTGGACATTCTTCATATTACGCTTGGGACAAAGGAAGGTTTAAAGATGTCTTTGCTTTATTGCATGAAGTGAGAGTAGGAGACATAGTATCTGTATATAAGAACTCTAAAAAATTTACATACCAGATTGCAGAAAGAGAAGTTGTTCTACCAACAGAAACAGGAATTCTTAATCAGCCAAACGACAAAAAAATCATTACTCTTATGACTTGTACTCCAATTGGAACTAACGAAAAGAGACTGGTTCTAGTCGGGAATTTGATAGAAGATCCCAAAAAAGGAGAAACTATCTAATTCTAGAACTTAAGGAAACCCTGATAAATTAAAAAAGATAATAAAATATGGAATTATTATTTGTTATAGACAATTCTTCTTTTTTTGCCTATATCTATAATCAAAATGTATTCTAAAATAATACTCAAACCAAATCGGGCAAAAAATGTTTCTAATGGTCATCCGTGGGTTTTTTCTAAAGCGATTCTTTCTTGTGAAAAAATGGAAGATGGTTCTCTTTGTGAAGTTTGGGCTAACGAAAAATTTATCGGTATTGGTTTTTATCATTCTCAAACGGATATTGCGATTCGGATTTTAACTCGTGAACAAGAAGAAATTACCGAAGAATTTTTTTATAAAAAATTCTGTGTTTTGCGTGATTTGAAAAAACAATACATAGGAGATACTAATGCTTATCGAGCGGTGTTTGCGGAAAGCGATGGGATTCCGGGTCTTGTTGTTGATATATACAACGAAGTAATTGTTCCTCAAATTCATATTCTTGCCATAGAAAAACACTGGAGCATTATTTTCCCGGCACTCTTGCGGGCATTCTCTCCCAAGGGAGTATATTTAAAACTCAGTAAAAAGAGCGCTCGTAGAGAAGGGGTGAAAATGGAAGAGGGGATTCTTTTGGGTGATGTTCCTCGAGATGTCGAAATTAAAGAAAACGGGATGAAATTTCTTGTTAATATTGCCGAAGGGCAGAAAACCGGATTTTTTCTTGATCAACGAGAAAATAGACAGAGTGTGACTTCTTACACAAAAGATAGAAAAGTTTTAAATTGTTTTTCTTATACGGGAGGATTTTCTGTTGCTACAGCCAGGAGTGCGAAAAGTGTTGCATCGCTTGATATCTCAGAACTTGCCACCGAGTATGCAAAGAAAAATTTTGAAATTAATGGATTGAGAGGAGAAAATTACACATTTATCACCGACGATGCTTTTGATTTTTTACGAAAATTAAAAAAAGACGAATACGACTGTATTATTCTCGATCCGCCCTCCATGGCACGCGATAAATCGCAAGTACGCAATGCCATAAAGGCTTATGTCACCATTAACTCAGAAGTACTGAAAGCACTTCCTAAAGGGGGAATTCTGGCTACAGCTTCCTGTACTGCACATATAGATGAAGAATTGTTTCTTAAGATTCTTTATCAAAGTGCAGTCAATGCTTCTTGTGATTTGCGGGTACTTCATCGTGGTAATCAACCTTTTGATCACGGACAAAGTATTCTTTTTCCGGAAGGAAAATATTTGAAATTTTATATTTTTATAAAGGAATAAATTTGCCCTAGAATGTTGCAATTTTTTTTGGTTATTTTATAATTCCGTTTCCTTCCTTAATAAAATGAAATGAGAATTAAATTGGGGGGATTTTTAAAAGTACTTTTTATAGTATAAGGACGAGTGATAAAAAAAAGACTCACCCTGGTACGCATAGTTTAGAGGCGTGGTGAGTACTAGTGACTTCATTATACATTTATTTAGTATTACATGTCAAAAAAATACACAAAAAAAGCTTTAACAATTGAACAACAAATTAATCTTTTGAAAAAACGAGGACTAATTATAAATGATGATAACAAGCTTAAACATTATCTTAATACGGTAGGATATTATTGTTTATCTGGATATTTTAAAATTTTTCAAAACAAGGATGATGCATTTTTTAAAAATACTACTTTTGAAAGGGTGTTAGGAGTATATTTTTTTGATCGGAAATTAAGACTTTTATTTTTGAATGCGTTAGAGAGAATAGAAAAATCATTTAGAACTCAGTTTGTATATCATATTACACTAAAATATGGACCTTATTATTTTGATGAGGATTATATTAACGAAAAAGATAAAGAAAAAATCTCGGATATTTTAGAAAAATCAAAAGAACCTTTTATAAAAAATTTTCAAGAGAAATATTCAAACGAATCCCCACCACTATGGATGCTTGCTGAAATATTAAGTTTTGGAGATATTTTGAATTTCTATATTAGAGTAATAGAAAATGTTGATAAAAAGGAAATTGCAAATTACTTCAATTTTGGATGGAAATATCTGTATTCATGGTTAGAAAATTTGAGAGAAGTACGAAATATTGCCGCACATCATTCGCGGTTATGGAATAAAAAAATTACGAAACAACTTAAAAAAGGCAAATTATATTCGGAGTTAAGTTATGAAGGATATGTTTTTGATTCTATTATTGTTACTGCTGTTATTTTAGGGAAAGTTTCACCTAATTATGAATGGCTAGGTTACATAAAAGATCTAGTATTTGAGTATAAAATAGATGTTAATAAAATGGGATTTCCTAGTAATTGGGAGAGTGTATTTAAAAATCTTAAGGAATAAATACAACTAATTATTCTGTTGTAGTTCCATCAAAATCCTCATCGTTGGTCTCAGCCTCTTTTTTAGTAGCACGAACAATTCCGTCCTTATGATGTGGTGGAGAATATATTGTATATAAGTTGAGAGATTCAGAAGAAGAAGTATTTATAATATTATGTTCTGCTCCCGCAGGAACAATAATGGCAGAGCCATCCGCTACTTCATATTCATTTCCATCAATAATTACTTTTCCTTCTCCGTTTTCAAATCTAAAAAACTGATCATTCTCGTCATGCACCTCCATACCAATATCTTCATTTGGTTTAAGACTCATAAGAACGAGCTGACAATTTTTTCCTGTATAAAGAACTTGCCTAAAATTCTTATTTTCAAGAGTTAGTTTTTCGATATTGTCTGAGTATCCTTTCATGTGATTTGGGTTAAGTAAGTATTAAGAATAATAAATCTTTATCTTGTTTGGTGCAAAATTTAATATGATAAAAAAACACCCCCACGACACAACTCGAAGGGACCTTTTTTTGTATTTATTTGAAAGTGCTAGATGCAACTTATTGTTTACCATTTTTCAATTTCCTGCACCACAATTTCAGTAAAGAAACGGTGATAGCCAATTTCTTTTGCGATTGGACTGACTGATCCAATAAACGACTGCCCATGAATTCCAAATAGGACCTTCGTTAGCACTTCCTGGAATGATGGAACTATTCTCATCGATTGCATATCCAGAGCACACTATATTTTACATCTTTTCGAGACAATCTTAGATGGGAAGCTTTTATTGAGCGGTACTTCCTTTCTCATCTCCGAAGAGAAGAGCCATACCTTCAGATGCTTTAAGTCACGAAAGCAATCCTAGATGTTTCCCAAAGTGACAAGGGGGAAGAATTCTTCTTCCGATAGACTTGATGATATCTCAACCTTCAAGCCAGAAACTGAACGAACGGAAACTGATAAGAGCGAAACACTTTAACAATTTGATTATTACCAAACTGTATATATTATTATACTCTGATTTTAATATTAACGCAAGTGTTTTCTATCAGTATTTTATAGAAAGGGGCGTTTTTGGCTTATTTAAGCCAAGAATTTATATAAAAAAAGTATGGAAAACTAGACGGACAAGTCCTGTGTATTTTTTAGTCGGAGTTTTGGGGGAGTTAAAAAAAATTAAATTTACTGAACCAAGTAATCTTCCTATAATACAGGCACTTTAAGGAATAAAAAATGACTACCTTTTCTATAGGTCTTCCTGCGGAAATAAAAGCTCATCGGCAACAATACGAATATTATCGAAACAAACTACTAACCTTTAAAGAACATGAGTGATAAAATATCCATCCGTTTTTTTGATGATCGGGAAGTTCGTGCTGTTTGGGACGAAGAAAATTCTAAATGGTGGTTTTCGGTGCTCGACATTGTAGCGGCTTTGACAGAAAGTGCCAATCCACGAAAATATTGGAGTGTGCTCAAAACACGGCTTAAAAAAGAAGGAAACCAGTTGACTACAAAATGTAGGCAACTGAAACTCGTCGCTTCTGATGGTAAAAAATATGCGACTGATTGTTTTTCCCAAGACGATGTTATGGAAGTCGTAAAGACTATTCCGAGTAAAAAATCGATGCCGTTTCTCGATTGGTTCACTTATAGCGACAATACCATTGACGGACAAAGTAAGAAAAAAGCGTATGCCCTTTTTGCCAGCTCGCTTATTGATGAAATAGAAGTGGGTACA
The DNA here is from genome assembly GCA_964459435.1 of uncultured Candidatus Peribacteria bacterium. Lineage (GTDB taxonomy): Bacteria > Patescibacteriota > Gracilibacteria > UBA4473 > UBA4473 > JAIPGU01. The sequence goes on along the minus strand of CAYWLU010000009.1, from coordinate 7,748 downwards.
ACCAAAGGTCTACAACAAATTCACGCTTATTTGTTTGGCGGATTGTATGATTTTGCAGGACAAATTAGACAAAAAAACATTTCCAAAGATGGGTTTCGATTTGCAATGGCAAAATTCTTAGATAACACACTTAAACAGATTGAATCCATGCCAGAAGATAGTTTTGAGCAGATTGCGGATAAATATATAGAAATGAATATCGCTCATCCATTTATGGAAGGTAATGGACGAAGTACTCGTATTTGGCTTGATTTGATTTTTAAAAAACGCCTAAAAAAATGTGTCGATTGGAGCCAGATAGGAAAAAACGATTATATGAATGCTATGAAGCAAAGCCCCAAAGACAGTGCGAAGATTAAAAAACTGCTTAAAAATGCCTTCACAGAGGAAATCAATAGTCGTGAAATGTTTATGAAGGGAATAGATTATTCGTATTACTACGAAGAAAATTAAAATACTATATATCCAATCGTTTACATAAACGGAATTTTAAAATGAAATGAGGATGAAATTAGAGCCATCTGGTTTTGACAAATTTTTTGGGTAGGGGGAAGGTTGGGAGGTGAGTTTTTGTTTTTAATAATAGTTCAAAGTGATGAATGAGAATTATAATTATGAATTCAAAGATAAAGTGATAGAGATTCATTATGGGAGAATATATAAAAGAATTCGATATATGGAATAAAGAAAAGAAAGAACTTCACATGAGTGAAGAAATAGAAATATATCCAAAACCACGACATATTTGGTATGCTAAATTTGGGGTAAACATTGGTAGTGAGTCTGATGGGAAAGCTGAGTTTCTTCGCCCCGTATTAGTCCTTTCAAAAATTGGATCATTATATTGGGTAGTGCCCCTGACATCTAAATTCAAAGAAAATATCTTTCATCACACACTTGAGAGTGTGAAATTTGAAAAGATAGAATATTCACTAATAATGTTGTCTCAGGCGAGGATAATAGATAAAAAAAGATTTCAAGAGCGAATTGGAAAAATGGTATCTAAGGAAGAATTTAGCGAAATACAAAAAAAGATGAAAAGTTTATACTTCCCATCTATTTCTTCTTGATTTTTTCCCTCCTCTGTTGTCAGAGGAGAAGACCCGAAGGTATTTGTATTCAAATTATACCAAACTTTGAAAAAAATATCAAATAAAAATATTCCACTCCTAAAAATACTTGACTTACTATGAAACTAAAATTTTAAAAAATGGCAATTATTAAAAGAATATCTGATGTTATTATGGATAGGAGATTGGAAAAAATAGGAGATTCCCTCGACTTCGCTCGGGACACAGTATCTTTCCTACTCACTTCCTCACTTTGCTCGTTGTTCGTGGCAAATTCAACTGTGGAGGAGTTTGGGGGGAGTTGAAATAATGAAGAATAAAAAAAACTGTATATCTAATCGTTTACATATTCGAATATGTATTCGTTTATGTAAACGGAATTTTAAAATGAAATGAGAATGAAATTAGGGGGCTTCTTTAAATGCTTTTTTTGTGGCATAAAGAAGAGTGATGAATAAAAAAGTAAATCCAATAAAAGTTTTAGAAAGAAAGCTCTATTACTATTCTATGGAGGCAGAGAATAAGGATGTCCCTTACATCCTTAATATCCAAGAAAATACAGCTATTAGATCAATAGAAGATCAGGGTAATAAGTATTACTTCTATTCCTGTAAATCAGTAAAGAACAGTAGCTTATGGGTAGTGAAGTACTACAAGGTACTCACCGGTTCCTTAACCGCAGTAGGGGAAAGAGAAGAACTTATTACTGGTGAGATTGGAGTTCCTATCATCCTCATAATAGATCCCTCTCTAAAGATAGGTGAATCTGGTTTAGGAGTATTAGGTCTATCTCCTTACAGGGGAGCAGGAAGATCTAAAACATTGTTACAACAAATATTTAATATCATTCAGAATAGGACAGATCCTAATGACTTAGACTTTCCTCCTATCCAGAAACACGTAGATACCAAAGATATTGAGAAAAGACGTATTGCGAAACTAGAATATGATTTTGGACAATCTTCTAGAGAAGATATGACAGACTTAGAACTTCCTGAAGGAGGAACTGTAATAGGGGACTGTGCCAGAAAGATTGCTAAACTATATGGTGGAGCGGAAATAAAGATAATTGTCTCTAGAGGAAGAAAAAGAGATCTATGGCTTTCTAATATTAAAGACTTTCTTTCTAGTGGAAATGCCGCAAAACTAAAGGTAGAGAATAAGGAATCACAGAAGATAGAGATGTTAGACTTATTAGATATTCAAGAAACATCTATATTAAAGATTCAGTATCCGAGAATAGAAAATAGACCAGATTCTAAGAGAATCTCTGATGGTTGTATTGAAGAGTTCTTGAGGAAGAGGGGGGAGATGGTAAATTATCTTAAAGAACTTAATATTTCATGAAAAATATGAACAAAAAAAATTTGACAACAGCTTCTAAAATAAATAAAATGGAGACAATTAATCTCCCCGTCATTGATGAAAATCAAGGGCGGGTTTTTGTTTACATTGATGGAAGTAATCTGTTTCATCGAATTAAAAAACTAAGTATTCGTGAAGAATCATTTCAATACAAAAAATTTATAAAATGGCTGGTTGGAAAACCTGCTCAGACGACTCGATATTATGTGGGAATGATTCGTTGGAAAGAAGACTGTGAAAAAACACAGGTTCTTTATAAAACTCAACAACAACGATTTGAGCGTCTTAAAAAAGACGACTTTTATATTGTTCGCGGTAAAATGATTCCCAAAGGAAGTACTTTTGTGGAGAAAGGTGTGGATGTAAAAATTGCGACAGATTTAGTGGTTGGAGCACTCGGAGATATGTATGACGAAGTTTATTTATTAAGCTCAGATGGAGATTTGGCTCCAGCAGTAGATTATATTACGAGTAAAACAGACAAAAGGATCCACTATATTGCTTTTGAGGAAAGTTATTATTCTCGTGATTTATTAGAAAAGGCAACAAGTATGCGAATGATAAAAAAAGATGAACTTTTGCAGTTTGGGGAGGAGTTTTTAGCGGTGCCGCTAAAAACCCTTGACGAATCAGTTAAAAATAATATTTCTTAAATTTTATAAAAAATGGCAATTATTAAAAGAATATCGGATAGTTGTATTGAGGAGTTCTTGAGGAAGAGGGGGGAGTTGGTGAGTAATAATGAGGAATGAAATTTTTAGATTCGTTTAGAATTCTTCGTACTTATTTTTTAGTCACCCCAAACTTAATTTTAAATTAAAATGATATTTGATTTTATGCAAAATAGAAGTATTTTTTAACAAATGAGCGAACCAACAATTAAAGGAATGAAGGCACGTGAACTAAAAGCCTTATATGAAGAAACTATTGGTGATATTAATGAAATAAAGAAAGCTTTAGAGTTTATTGAGGAGAAGAAAAATGTAGCATCAAAGGCTAATATTGAAATTTTAGGAGAGGATGAAGCAGGGAATGGTCTTTTACAAAAAATTCAAACAGCTGTTAAAACATCAAAAGAGAAACTTGGCTTGATTCAAGAAGTGTTTATAGAGATATATGGTGATGAAGAAAATGATGATGAATCTATAAAGGCTAAACTAGAAGAATTATTAACAGATTTTGATGAAAGCGAGAGAAAAATAAACTCATTAAAAAGAGAGTTAGAGGGATATACCGAAAAAACAGAGGAGGGTGAAAAAAAAGTACCTGGATTAATGGATAACATAAATAGTTTTCATGATGCTCAAAAAAAGAAATACAAAGAATTGTTTGATCAAATTGAGATAGAATTACTTGCGGGAGCAACGACGGTGGGTTTAGCAAAGGCTTATACAGACAAAGCTAATTCCTATAAAGAACCTAATCAGCTATGGTTATATGGTTTCTTTGCTTCAATTGGAATAATAATTTTTATACTATTTGATGCGATAAGTATCGGATGGATTAATGATAGAACAATTTATGATCTTTTTTTTGCACCAGACGTGTTAGACATAGAAGGGGTTTCCGTAGTGGGATCATCAAATTCAATCAATAATAAACTATTAGAGTATTTAATTATCAAGTTGCTTGTTAATGTTGGTATAATCTCTTCTTTGATTTGGATAGCAAATTTCACAGGCAAACAATATAACCAAAATAAAAGATTGGCAGAGGAGTATTCCTACAAAGCTACTTTTGCAAGATCATTTGAGGGATACAGAAGAAAGGCTGAAGAAATTGAAGAAGGAGAGGAGCATAAAGAAGTCAGTTTAGAACTTATGAAAAAAATGGTGGAAATGAGTGCTTTTAATCCAGTAAAAACGATGGAATCAAAATCCCATAAGGAAAACCATCCAACAATGAAAATGTTAGAAGAATCAATGGAAACAATTAATAAGTCGATTAGTGTTATTGAAAAAATTGAAAAATAACAGAGAAGAATAATTGGGATTCAAATTGGTATTCCAATCTCCTCTTAGTTGAACGAGAAAGATATTTCTTTTCTATCGGTTATTACTTCTATCATTTAGAAAGGTAAATCCTCAGCAGCAGGAGGCTCAGGGACAGATATAGGTTCAGCTTCTATAGGCGCAGTGGAGTCTTCCTCGAAAATATCGTCGGAAGCTGTTTCTTCAGGTAATTTTTCTTGAACAGCCTCAGTTATTTCTTTAGTCATTTTATTCACAGAGGCTATTTCATCTTTAGAAAATTCTCCATCAAAGACTGATTCTTCGAGACTTTCTCCAGAGAGAATGATTTCAAGCATTCTGGGATAAGAAAATTCTTCCTCCTTCTCTTCAAATTTGATATTTACAGAAATATCTTGTTGGTCTGTAATTTTTCTAAATATTAGTAACATTTTATATGAATTTCTTAAGATTATATTTTTTTACACGCTTCTTTATAGACCCCTTTCCACCATCGGTGATTCTGGCTATGTGATCCACAACATTTTTATTATCTAGTTTCCCCTCCAAACAGGCTGATTTTATCGTTATAAATCCCTTATTATTTTTGCATAAAATGACATTTTGAGCATCTCCCAACATAGGAATTGTTGCATTGTGGGATACTAAAATTACTTGTTTTTTCATTTTGGTCCGCTTAACTGCGGTTATTAGACCTTCGTTGATATAAGTAGTAGATAGGTTGTCTTCGGGTTGGTCAATTATTATTGGAGCATTATCTCCTTCGTAGCCAAGAATTAAATCTAGAATAATCGAAGTCTTCCATCCCGGACTAAGATCTTCAAAGTTTCTTCCATCATTGGTTATTATTTTGTAAATTTGTTTGCTTAGTTTTTCAAAGTGATTAGAAATTCTTCTTTCAAGGGTTTCGTATGTATCAATTTTGGGACTGTCAGGAAAGTTATCTATAAAAAGACTTTTAGGAGTAACATCTTCAAACTTATTTATTATATGAGGTCTTTTAATATCGTTATTTACAACCTCTAGAAACTTTTCTTTGCTTAGAATGAAATTATTCTCAATAAGCAATTTGTGTCCCATCAATTCATGAGATTCAGTTTCAAAAGATTTTTTATATTCTGATATTTTTTTACGAGCCGTAAAAAATTGAATATGAAATTTTTTGTAGCTCCTTACTAACTTTAATATTTTTTCAAAACCCTGTTTTTTGTTTTGAAGTTCTCGATTCCCCTCGGCAAGATTACTGTCAGTTTCATTTTTGTATTTTATTAAGATATCACGAATTTTTTTCTCAATTTTTGATATTTCTCGAGCACTATCCAATTCATGTTTCAACTTTACTACCAATTGCTTATCATGTTCTACAAGGGGGTTGGCAGCTAGAAATTCATCAATTTCATCCAATAAATCAGTGTATTGTGTATGCCTAGTTTCACCATATTCAATAGGTGAATATTTTTCTTCGGAAGGCTGAACCGGATTAAAAATATTCTCTTTGATTGCCTTCGTGCAGACTAGGGCATTCAGATTTAATTCATGAGAAAATTGTTCCTGAAGTTTTTCAATTTCTTCAGTTGCTTCTATTAAGCTATGTACATCTCTACGCAACTTAATAAGTTCTAACTGAATTTGTTCACGGATATTGCCATCCCCAGGGAATACTTTCCTTACAAGATCAATATCATTAATTTTCTTATCACCATCTTTAGTTCCAAGTGCTTCTAAAATATAGTTTTGATGGATGTAGTGTGGGGTGAGCCCCGAAGAATTAACGACACTAATATCTTGAATGGAATATTGTGTTTTTATGTATAGACTCTTCCTCAATGTGTTATCTATCTTTCTTACCAAAGAATCTACAAATAAACTCTTCCCACTTGAAGATCCTCCAATAACAACATTGAGACCAGAGGTTAAATTCACATCTAAATCGATATGCTCATTTTTTAAAGTCACCTTTTTAATGGATTTTGGCCATTCTTGAGGACATTTGTCAGCATAAACCAGACGAGAATCTTCAGATAAAGACAGTCTTAATCCTTCAAAAGTTGGAAGGGCTAGCATCCATGTGGGGATAAACGGAGAGGCCTTTTTATCTTTGGGCTCGGGGTATCGAGAGGGAGAGTAATTATCAGTGCATGTAATTAAGTTAACGAACCCATTAATTCCTAATTTTTTAAAATATTCCTGAGTATCTCCCAATCCTTCATTGTTACGAGCAGTGAAGCCATCAAGTAAATTGTAATATATTGTACGAACCATGAAATCATCGAACCCCACATCTTCAGGAATTGATTTATTGAAGGTAGAATGATTTTGGCCCCCGTGTGGTAAAAGTACGAAATCTTCGGTGTCGAATTTTCTAATAATCTCCTCAATCTTAATAACTTTAGTTCTATCCTTGTGATCGAGTTTTGCTTCTTTTTCGGGATTATAAGAAATCACTTTCTGTGGATATAGGGCATCTAATTTTTTATTGATAATATTAATGCTTTCCTCAGTTATTTGTTCAAGATTGAAGTAAATATGACAATGATATGGTTTTTTTTCTGTAAAATTCCAAATATGTAATTCTGCTCCTAAAAGAATATTTGGGAAAACATCCAGAGCCTTCATGTAAATCTCCTTATTGATAGTATTGTGATCAGTAAATGATATTAAAGTAGGATTATCACCAGCAATCTCAGATATTTTAGTTTGCAAGGATTCTAAGTCGTATTCTGTATTAAGAGACTCAGGGTTCTCTGAAGTATGAATATGTAGGTCTAAATAAACGGGTTTCATTCAGCTTAAGATTGATATGGTTCATCTTTCTTATACGCCTATAGCAAGTAACCCGCAAATTTGGCTGGCATCATGAGTCTCCTCACTATTGCCTTGACTTAGCAGAATTTTTACGAATGGCTGGGGTGGAGGGATTCGAACCCCCGATGCTGGCACCAGAAACCAGAGCCTTACCACTTGGCGACACCCCATCGTCGATGTGGACTATATCAGCTCATGAATTGCTTCGCAATTAATTTGCTTTAGTTTTAGTTGTAGGAAGTGCCTAAAGATAGGGATTACTCCCTCACTTCGTTCAGTCGTTTTACCTCATTCGGAAATAGTGAGCAAGCTCCCTTTCCTCATTTCGGCCCATCGAACCTATCCGCCTACGGCGGATTATCGGGTTCTTATCCCGACTCTCGACAAAGATAAAAAATTTATACCCCCCCCCAAAAAGGGGGTGATAATTTTTTATCTGGCGGGATGGTTATGTCTCCTGTCTTATCTTTTTTATTCCTTGACTCTAACTTTTTCCCAAAACAAAAAAGTATAACCTCCGCCGCTAATATATCCGTTG
>CAYWLU010000008.1:0-19783 GCA_964459435.1 uncultured Candidatus Peribacteria bacterium | reverse complement strand
CGTCATATTTACGGTCTAGCTATTGGTTTTATGATTATAGCTTTAGCCTCAGTAATGGTTGATAAAATCTTTTTTGGAACAACTGGAGAAGCTCTATTAAGTATGGAAAGTGCCACTACTTTTGCCCAATCAGGAGTTTCCCAACTACAAGGAATCTTTAAATACTTTTCTAGTTTTGGAGTTGTAGCCGGAGTAGCTTTTATTCTTTTTTCTGCCATGAAAATGATCCTTGCCGGAGGAGAAGACGAAACCCAAATTTCTAAATTAAAACGAAGAATAGTTTTTACGATTATAGGAATGATAATTCTAGTTTCTACTGAAAAAACAATTGGACTTTTTACTGGAAAAGAAGGTAAATTAGCTGTTCCCGATGTAGGGGACTCTGTCGTATTCTTTGTAGAACTAATTAATTTTATCTTAGGATTTATTGGAATACTGGCTGTTTTTGCTTTGATTTATGGGGGAATTCGCTTAATCACTAATTTCGGTCAAGACGAACAAAGCGTAGAAGACGCCAAAAAAGTTGTTATGTCTGCTGTCATTGGGCTAATTGTAGCTTTCTCTGCTTGGACAATCATGTATGCCTTTTTGATTCACTAGATTAAAAGTTCGAACTCTAGGAAATTTTGAGTTCGAACTAAAAAATCTTATTAAAAAATTAGCTAATAGCTTTTTTCAAACAAATTTGTAACTAATCCTTTATTTTGCTACATAATAAGGATATGGAAAATAAAAAAAGAAGCCCTTATAAAATAGAAGTTGGCGTTGCTTGTATTTACAAAGACGGTAAATATTTAATCCAAAGCCGTCCAGAAGGAAAAAGCTTTGTCGGTCATTGGGAGTTTCCGGGAGGGAAAAGAGAAAAAGGAGAAGATTATATCTCTTGTGTAAAACGAGAAATTTTAGAAGAACTAGGAATAGAAGTTAAAGTTGGCGAAGCTTTTTTAGAAGAACTCCATAGTTTTGGCAAAGTAAATCTCGTTTTACGATTTCATAAATGCGAAATTAAAAAAGGAGAACCAAATCCTTTAGAAGGTCAAAGTATTGATTGGGTCGCACCGCAAGATTTCCATAAAATTAAATTCTTAGAAACTAACGCTAGAGCTTTAGAAAAATTACAAAGTTCGAACTCTAGGCAATTTTGAGTATTTAAAACCCGGGTTCTAGGATATTTTGAACCCGGGTTAAAAACTTTTCGACTTTCTCTCATACCCCTCCCTAACCTCTTGCCTGCTGGGAGAGGAAGCTAAAAGCTAATAACTAACAGCTTTTAAGCTTTTAGACTATTATATTGATAATTGAAGATTGAAGATTTATAATTAATTCAATGTTTGGCAAAAAAAAGCGACCTAGCGTAAAAATTCCGTCCTCAGTCTTAAAAAGAGAAGCCCAAAAAATGGCTAAAAAAATGATTGTGTCGGAAGAAAAAAAAGAACGACAACGAACTATGCGAGAAAAAGCTCGTTCCAAAGCTACTAAAAAAGTAGAACGACAAAGAATTCAACAAAATAACTGGGATGATTTTCTGACCGATTCTGTCCGCCAAGAAATTTGGGGAGGCATTTGGATTGCCTTTAGTGTTCTCTTGGTAACCCTTTTTTGGAGTTCTGCTCCGCTCTCTATAAAAATATTCTCTTCCTTCAAAGCTCTTTTTGGAATTGGAACATGGTTAATGCCTTTGTTTTTAGGAGGTATTGGAATATCTTTACTTCTTAAAAAGGAACGACAATTCCCTCCTTTGAGAATTTTAGCCATTCTCTTCTTCTTCGTGGGAACATTAGGAATAATAAACCTCTTTGTCCCTCATTCAGATTCTTTAGCTCTCGCTAAAAACTTTGGAGGAGCCGTTGGATTTGCTATCGGATTTTTTCCCAGAGAATTCTTGGGAACAGCTGTAACCACCATTGTTTTAGCTGGAATCTTGTGGGTTTCCGCCGTAGTTGGATTTGGCTTTAGTTTAACAGCCTTATTTTCTAAAAAATCCGAACCTCTCTCTTCAGAAAAAAATCAAAAAAACAAAGAAACTCTCTCCCCTATTAATAAAAAATCCTTCGATAACGAATTAGAAATTGTAGATTCCACAGGATCTAATGGCAGATCAACAGCAGTTATCTTAGAAAAAACAGACGAACTCACTGAAGCTAAAAACAGAAAACTAGCTGGAGTATGGGAGCCTCCAAGTGTCGAGCTCCTCAAAGATGATATTTCTACCATTGTTGTAGACGAAAACGACTTACGATCTAAAGCAGAAGTAATTCGAGAAAAATTAGAACAATTTGGACTAAATGTAACCATGAAATCCGTTCATGTCGGACCAACTGTTACTCAGTTCACTTTACAACCTGCTGCTGGGATTAAACTAACTAAAATTACCGCTTTAAAATCAGATTTAGCTTTAGCTCTTGCCGCTAAAAATATCCGAATAGAAGCCCCCATTAGGGGAAAGTCTTTGGTAGGAATAGAAATTCCCAACAAAGAACGAGCCAATGTTGGCATGCGAGAAATTATAGAATCTGAAGCTTGGGAAGAAACAACTTGCCAGCTTAAACTTGCTTTTGGTCGAGATGTTGCGGGTAAACCAATTGTGCATGATCTAGCTAAAATGCCCCATTTGCTTATTGCTGGTAAAACTGGTTCTGGAAAATCTGTAGCAATGAACTCGTTTTTATGTTCGTTACTTTGGCAAAATCCGCCAGACAGATTAAAACTCATTCTTGTAGACCCTAAACGAGTAGAACTTTCTCTCTACAACAACCTACCACACCTACTTACTCCAGTTATCGTAGAACCAGAAAAATGTGTCTCTGCTTTGGCTTGGGCTGTAGCAGAAATGAATCGTCGGTATCGAATGTTTTCCGAAAGAAAATGTCGAAATATTAACGAATACAATGAAAAGTTCCCCGACCAAAAAGAACCTTCTATTGTTATTGTTATCGACGAACTAGCCGATCTTATGATGGTCTCAGGAAAAGATGTCGAAGCCGCTATTTGTCGAATCGCCCAAATGGCAAGAGCCGTTGGTATGCACTTAATAGTAGCTACTCAAAGACCATCTGTAGATGTCGTAACAGGACTTATTAAAGCTAATTTAGCTTCTAGAATTGGATTCAAGGTATCTAGTGGAATTGATTCCCGAACCATTTTAGATGGTATCGGTGCCGAAGACTTATTAGGCTTTGGAGACATGTTGTATTTAGACGGAAACAGTGGCTCTATAACCAGAATGCAAGGAGTATTTATTTCTAATGAAGAAGTAGAACGGGTAACTAATCATATCAAACTCCAATTTCCAGAAATGATTGCCAATGACGAAATAACCAATCAATCCATAGAAGGAATGGCTAAAGGTGGCGTTCTAACCGCTGGAACAAATCATGTAAAAGATGAAAAATTAGACGCAATGTTTGATGACGCTGTAAAAACTGTTATGGAAACCAGAAAAGCCTCTGCTAGTTTCCTTCAGAGACGCATGGAAATTGGTTACGCTAGAGCTGCTAGATTATTAGATCAAATGGAATCTAGGGGTCTTATTGGACCAGCTAGAGGTGCTAAAGCTCGGGAAGTTTATGGAGAAAGAGAGAAATAAAATCTTCAATCTACCTTTCGACTCAAACGCTCAAGGTCAAAGACAATTATTAATCTTCAATCAAAGGGAGAGTAAGTTATTAGTTATTAGTTATTAGTTAATTACTAAATTACTAAAAGCTGTTTTAGCATATTATAATATAATATTCCAACATTATTCCTCCCCTAGCAGGGGAGGTTAGGAGGGGTATGAGGAAATTTAGACGACAAGAGCGCAAGTGTTTCTAACCCCAGTTTTAAATGGGAATTATTCCATACCCCCTTTAATTCCCCCTGCTAGGGGGAAAACAACAGAATACTTTTTATCTTTTTTACTTGTAATTGAAGTTTGAAGATTGATAATTGAAGATTGAAGATTTGTTATCTTGTCCCTTGTCCCCAACTTTGCAATCTTGTACTCTATACTATTTTATGGTATAATTAGGAGATGGACACCAAAAAATTCGATATTCTAACCTTTGGATCTATTACTCTGGATACCTTTTTGACTCCAGATTTTTCTAATATAAAAATTACGAAAAAACTTCATAGAGATTGGTTTTCTTTCCCTGTAGGAGAGAAAATAAAGATCCAAAAGGTTCATAAATTCTGTGGCGGAGGATCGGCCAATACCAGCGTGGGGTTTGCAAAACTTGGTCTTAACTCTGCTATTTTTGGTATTATTGGCGATGATGAAGAAGGTCATCTCATTAAGAATAAACTATCAAAGACCCGGAGCCTGCCGAACGGGAAGAAAAACAAAGTAGATACTAATTTCCTAATCGAAGAAAAAGGTGGTATTTCCGCTTCTTCTATTATTCTAAACGATCCAAAAGGACGGAGGACTGTTTTTCATAATCGCAAGAATAAGAAGAACTTCTCCCGTTCTACACTCAAAAATGCTCCCTTGTCTAAAGCTATTTATATCAGTCACTTATACGACAATTCGCAAGACCTTCTTTTTGAGATTCCTAATTGGAAAAAACGCACCAACGGACTAGTTGCTTGGAATCCTGGCAAAACTCAATTTAAAGCAGGGTTTAAGAAGTTTAAAGAGATCTTTCCTTCTATTGATATCCTTATCTTAAACACCGAAGAAGCAGAACTGTTTACGAAAATTAAAGCTCGAAAATTAAAATTAAAAAAAGCCACAGAAAATCAAATTGGACAAAAAATAACCACAGGAAAATCTTATATTGCGGATTCTGTTTTTGATGTTCGGAAATTAGCTCATAAATTTCTCAGTGCTGGAATAAACACCGTAGTTATTACAGATGGTGCACAAGGCGCTCAGCTTTTTACCAAAGAAAACCATCTATTCTGTCCCGCCCCAGATATTCCAATTACTAGTACCTTAGGAGCTGGAGACGCTTTTTCTGTTGGAATTACGACTGCTAGACTTTTGGGAGAATCACTAGAGAAACAAATTATCTGGGGAAGCCTAAACTCTGGAGCAGTAATCCAAAAATTTGGTGCTCAAGAAGGACAACTTACTCTGCGAGAAATAAAAAAAGCTGTGAAATAAGTCCACAGCTTTCGGTTTTATACAAGCTAAACTTCCTTATAGCGGTTCTACATTTATTCCAGATCCAATGATAGTATTTACTATAGCGTAAGAGACCAAGATAACAATAATTCCAATCGCCGCATAAATAAGAATCTTTTTCCCTTTTTCTGCCCCAGCATCGTCTCCACCAGAAGTAATATATAAAAATCCTCCATAAATCACCATAATTGTGGCAATCAACCCTAGAAAATAAAGAAAGTAATTTACTACTACCTTAATAGCTGTTCTAGCTGACCCTCCCCATGCCATTGTGGCTAATTTTATGTTCTGCGGATTGTCTCCCTCCCCAATTAAACCTGCAAAAGCAATATCAGAAGAAAACAAACCTAAAACCGCAACTAAACCGAGAACGGATGGTAAAAATTTTTTCATATTTTCTATAATTCCTCCGAATTATTAATTAATAATATTATTTTTGCAATTTTATTTTTATATTTTTTTAAAATGCTGGCTCACTCCCTGTTCCTGCTCCAATAATAGTGTTTACTAGAGCGTAGGAGACCAGAATAATAATAATTCCAATGGCTGAATAGATAAGGATCTTTTTTCCTTTTTCCGCTCCAGCGTCGTCTCCTCCAGAAGTAATATATAAAAATCCTCCATAAATTACCATTATTGTGGCAATCAAACCGAGGAAGAAAAGAAAATAATTTACTACTACCTTAATAGCTGTCCTAGCAGATCCTCCCCATGCTGGTGTAGCTAAAACAATATTTTCTGGATTATCTCCAGTATTAATTAACTCTGCTAAGGCAATATCAAAAGAAAAAAGCCCTAAAACTAATAACAAACCAAGAAGAGGAGCTGTTAATTTTTTAATCATGCATAGATATTAAAAGGATACAAAGGATTTGTAAAACTTTTTTATTTTTATTCAAGAAGAAATATAACTTAAGTTTATATAAAAAGAAATATTTTTTTATTTTTTTGTTACAATTTATGATGATGAGTTTAAATCTTCTTCTTCAAAAAGCACTTTACACCACAACTGCGCATATAAAAAAACTAAATATTTTAGGAATTTATACTATTAAAGACCTCTTAGAATTTTTTCCACGAGCCACGGAATCCACAGAAATCACCGCTAATTTTCAAAATATCACCATGAGTGCCAAAAACACGGTATCTGGAATTCTTTGTGATATCCGCCAAGAAAAGACTGCTCGGGGCAAAATAATAACCAAGGCGGCTTTAATTTTAGAAGGAGATGTCACGCTGGCAGTCATTTGGTTTCAAACTCCTTATTTACTGAAAAACCTAAAAGACGAATCCCGAGTTTTCTTGGTCGGAAAAATAGATCGAAGTTATGGGAAAGTCCAAATTCTCAATCCAGAGATTCACTTAAACCGCAATGTTCATGTCGGAAAACTCCGTGCTATTTACCCAGAATCCCCGCCTTTAACTAGTAAATGGTTTAGAGAAAAAATAGCGGGACTACTTCTTTTAGCTAAAGATTTTGAAGAAATTCTTCCCTCAGAAATATTAAAATCCGAAGATTTTATTGGTAAACAAGAGGCAATTAAACAAATTCATTCTCCAGATAATATGGAAACATGGCAAAAAGCTATGAATCGACTGGCTTTTGAAGAAATTTTTGCCATTCAAATTCGAGTTATGCAAGAAAAGTTTCTAAGAGAAAGAGAAACCAAAAATCCCTATTTCGTAAAATTTGATGCCGAACAAGTAAAACAAGACCTAGAAAAAGTCCCTTTTCAGCTAACTACCTCTCAAAAAAAATGTTTGTTCATTATTCTCAAAGATTTTGAACGAGATCGCCCTGCTTATCGTCTAATGCAAGGAGATGTTGGATCTGGAAAAACAATTGTATCTTTCCTTGCCGCCCTTCCTGTTCTTCGGTCTGGAGCACAAGTGGCTTTTCTCGTTCCCACAGAAATTTTAGCTAAACAACATTTTCGATCAGCCTTAAAATTCTTTGCTCCTGAATTTTCTATCGAAATACTTACTGGATCGATAACTCTCGCCAATAAAAAGAAAATAAAAAGCCGACTTAAAAATGGTGATATTCAAATCTTGATTGGTACACACGCTATTCTTACTAAAGATACTGAATTCAAGAAACTAGGTTTTGCAGTTATCGATGAACAACACCGCTTTGGCGTAGAGCAACGGTCTGTCCTTCAAAAAGGGCACACTCATCTTCTCACCATGACAGCAACACCAATTCCCAGAACCCTCGCTCTCACTATTTATGGTGATCAAGACCTATGTCGTATTGACGAACTACCTCCAGGACGCAAAAAAATTATCACTAGAGTTATTTCTGCTTCCAATACCATCAATAAAATGAATCTCTTTATTGATGACCAAATAGGCAAGAAAAGACAGATTTTTTGGATTTGTCCGCTTGTTGATGAAAGCGACAAAATTGAAGCCAAAAATGTAAAAGAAGAATTTGATCGAATTGCTAATGAAGTTTTCCCTAAACGAAAAGTAGAATTTTTATATGGCAAAATGAAAGCCAAAGATAAAGACTCTGTTATGAC
Organism: uncultured Candidatus Peribacteria bacterium; assembly: GCA_964459435.1. Lineage (GTDB taxonomy): Bacteria > Patescibacteriota > Gracilibacteria > UBA4473 > UBA4473 > JAIPGU01. The sequence goes on along the minus strand of CAYWLU010000008.1, from coordinate 12,148 downwards.
TAGATTTAAGGAAGGTAAATTCGATATTCTCGTTTCTACCAGTGTTATTGAAGTGGGTGTAGATATCCCAGAAGCAACCGTTATGATAATTGAGAATTCAGAAAGATTTGGGTTAGCACAACTACATCAATTTAGAGGAAGAATTGGACGAAACAACTTCCAATCTTATTGTTTTTTGATGGTTGGAAAAAAGCACGATGCCCAAAAAGAAAGATTGAAAGCCATGGAAAAATCCAACGATGGTCTGTTTTTATCAGAAATAGATCTCAAGCTACGAGGCATGGGAGAACTTTATGGCACTAAACAAAGTGGTCTTCCTGACCTAAAATGTGCTGATCTAACTGATCTTGAGCTACTCCAATCCGCTAGAGATTGGGCTATTAAAATTTTAAAAGAAGATTTGGAACTCAAAAAACATCCTGCTTTAAAAAAACAAGTCGAAGCTAGTAAGATTTATTTTTAAAAATAGCTATTAGTCTTTAGCTTTTAAGCTTTTTGACTTTTGAACTTTTAAGATACCCAATAGCATATTATAATATAACAAATTTTCTAAGTTCTAATAATTAGGATATTAAAAATTCTTTGAAGATTGATAATTGAAGATTGAAGATTGATTACTCACTCTCCACCATATTATCTTCTGCTCCATTGGTAACCGCCAACTCCTCAATCGTTCCCATTTTTTGGGCCCTAGCTAGCTGGGGATTATAAACTTGATAAAAAAGTTCAATAATTTCTTCTGTTTTTAATTGATTAATACCTAAACCACAATTCCCTAAAGCTGTTTCAACTACATTTGCCCTTTGATCCAGCTGATTTTTCAAACTTTTAAACTCTTTCCGTCTTTTGAGAATATCCATGACAGTATCGTCTGGCATGATATATGCTAGAAATTTAGAAATTAAAGATGTTTTTTCAGCTCGAGAAGGATTTTGAGGAATCACCACAAAAAATCTTTTTTCCATAATGTCAGAATATTCCACTAATTTTTGAACATACTCTATGTAATCCTTCATTTGTTCCTGCAATAAGACATTTTTTAGATTTCTCATTTTTTGACGCAAATCTTCTAGATAGTTGTCTATGTCTAGTTTACGAGATCTAACCAAAATCTGAACTGGAAAATCTAAAGAATTCATAAACTGCTGATACGAATTAATAATCGAATCCCGTTCTTCTTCTGATTTCAAACTAAAATTAACCGACGAAACTTCCATCACCGCCCGCAGTCCCCCATTTTTAAGAATCAATGTATTATCTTTCACCCCAGCAAATTGCAAATACCGTTGAGTAGACAACGATTTATTTTTCTTCGCTGTTTTGACCTTTTGTTCTTTATTTGAGAATGGTGTTTTCATTAGTCTTTATTAGGTTGTTGAAAATCAGGTTTTTGTCCGTCTAGAAATTGAGCCAAATCCCGCACTTTATCTCTATCAAACTTCTTTTCTTGAACTTCTACTTTCTTGTTTTTGTTTAAAGAAGGAATAGTTGTTGTCAGGGAAAAAAGTGGTTCTCCTCCGTTTTGTATCCACCAACGACGAGCGCGACGAAAAAACAGTTGCTCTATAAGCAAAGTAATTAACTGAAAAATAGGAATTCCTTTGATTTTTATAAAAGCAAAAAACGCAGAAATACCAGCTGGAATCCAAATCATTATTTGATCCCCAGTGTCTAAATCATATTTAGAATTCATATTATTAAAGATGGCATACGAGATTCCAAAACCAATTAAAAGAAGTACCAGCTGATGCAGGGTTATGAACCAGAGTATCTGGTCTTCTCTTTGAACATCTTGTGGAACTTTAGCACGCATGTATTTGATTCAAAAAATTCAGGAAATTATACCATAGATAAGGGAAAAAGACAAGAGAAATCTTCAATCTACAATTATCAATCTTCAATTAAATTTCAAATCAAAAAAATGCTTGATTGACAGATAGATCCCGCAATAAATGCGGGATGACAATGTTTATGTATTTTTCTATAAAATAGTTAAATGGCAGGGCAGACAAGTTAAAAATTTGTAACCCGGGTTCTGAGATATTTTGAACCCGGGTTAGAAAAATTTAAATTCTCTAGCTTTATACATTATACTTAATACGAAATACTTAATACTTGACCATGAGCACCGTTGACCAGATCATAACCGAACGAAAACAAAAACTTGAAGAGTGGCGGAAGCTTGGTTTTGGTTATGCCGCTAAATTTGACCGTACTCATACTTCAAGTGAAGCTACCGAAGAAGTAAAAAAATCCAAAGCCAAGGACGGAGAAGCGATAATGAAAAACCTCAAACCCATTAAAAAAATGTGTGGTCGGATTATGAATCTCCGCGATATGGGAAAACTTTGTTTTTTGCGTATCCAAGACGGAGCTGGAAATTTTCAAATTTGTTTAAACAAAAATATTTTAGGAGACAAATACAAAACTTTCATAAAAATATTAGATTTAGGCGACTTTTGCGGATTTGGAGGAGACTTTTTTATTACTAAGCATGGTGAACCAACTTTATTAGCAGCAGAAATTACTCCCCTAGCAAAAACTCTCCGACCTCTTCCTGAGAAATTTCATGGACTAACAGATAGAGAAACCTGCTATCGGCAACGATATTTAGATCTAATCACTAACTCAGAAACCTTGGAACGATTTAAAATTAGATCCCAAGTAGTACGAGAAATTAGGAATTTCCTAGAGAACGAAAAATTTATGGAAATAGAAACCCGTACTCTCCAATCTCAAGCTGGGGGCGCCATGGCAAAGACTTTTAATACCCATCACAACGCTTTTGACCATGAATTTGTGCTCCGTATTTCTTTAGAATTAGACCTCAAAATAGCTATTGCAGGAGGTTTAGAACGAGTCTATGAAATCGGCAAATGTTTCCGTAATGAAGGAACAGACCCTTCACATCTACAAGAATTTACCCTACTAGAATGGTATGCCGCCTACCAAGACATGAATTGGAATATGGATCTTACCGAAAAAATGACCAAAGAAGTGCTTAAAAAAGTTTTAGGAAAAACTAAAATTACCGTTTTAGATAAGAATGAAAAAAAAGTAGTTATTGACCTTAAACCTAAATTCAAAAAAGAACGATTCCCTGATTTAATAAAAAAATACGCTAAATTAGACATGTTTAAAGCTTCACGGAAAGACATGGAAGAAGTTGCTAAAAAATGGGATATCTCCAGTGCAGAAATGAAAAAAATGTCAGATGCCACCTTATTAGATAACATCTACAAAAAATCTGCTCGTCCTAATCTAGTTGAACCAACTTTTGTAACCAATTATCCATCAGAATTAAAACCCCTTGCTCGGCCTCATGAAGACGGAACCGCGGAATGTTTTCAATTACTTTTAGCTGGTTGGGAAATTGTTAACTCCTATGGAGAATTAATAGATCCTCAAATCCAAAGATCTTTACTAGAAGACCAAGCTAAAGCCAAAGCAGCCGGAGACGAAGAAACAATGGATGTGAACGAAGAATTCTTGGAAGCCATGGAACATGGTATGCCACCAATGACTGGATTCGGAATGGGTATTGATCGCTTTGTAACGCTTATAACCGAACAATCTAACTTGCGAGACACTGTCCTATTCCCACTAATGAAACCCGATAGGGACTACTGAATTTGCGAATTTCTTCGTCAGAATCTCCAGTACTCAACACTGTATGACTACATACAGTTTATTCCGTTCCTCGATTCTTCCTTGAACTCCGTCAAATTCAACAGCCCCTATTTGAAATTCGTGTTTCCTCCCCTAGCAGGGGAAGAATAAAGAAAAAATAAAAATTTTGTTGCCTTTGGTATTGAGAGTAAAGCGACTCCTCGAAGTAAGCGTCAAAATGACAACTGGTCTCCTTTTTAAAAGAAACCTGTGAAAATTTTTATCTACTAATAAACAAATATATGAAGTAGCCGTCATTGTTTTGTCATTTTAGCTTACAAGTGAAATAGTCGCTTCGCGAAATACCAAGTGCAGCGAGTTTTTTTGTTTCTTTCCCCGATAAAAACTGAGGACAAGCTTTTGCGGAAAAAAAGAAAGGTAGAAAAAAGAAATAATTAATTTTCAGTTCGAACTAGGAAAATTCTGAACCAAAATTAAAATCACTAAATAATCATAAAAACCCAAGGAGTTCAACCCTAGGTTTTTATGTGAAATTTTGAGAATAATAATTATTCTGCTACTTCTACCTCTACCTCTACTTCCTCTCCGTTCACATCTACTGCTTCTACTTCCACAGCTGGAACACTTTCTACTACTTCGCCCTCCATCATTTCTCCTGAAACTTCTTCTTCAGAGATCATAGGAGCTCGGCAACCTAAAAGTAGTAAACCCAAAACCAAAACAAGTGATTTTTTCATGATAAGAATTAATAAATAAATAGTTTACGAAATGAATTTTAATTTTTAATAGACCACCTTGTCAATAAAATTTTTTCACTAACCGATAAACCCCGTACCAAAATCTATCGAATACCACTTCCTGACCACCCATATAGGTTTTTCTTTCTCCACCAAACTTCCATTTAAATTCAGAAATTCCAGCGTAGGAATGATGCTTTTCCCCTTCTGGAGCAATCCCTAAAAAATCATAAGTCTGACAATTTTTCTTTTTAGCATATTGCATCATCTCCCATTGAAGCAGGTAAGGTGCCATAAGATTTCTCACTTGGGGATCAGAACTAGAAGCTCCAAAATAATAAATCGCCTTCTTTCCACAAAAAGTAGAAATAGCCGTCGCTATTTTTTTATTCTCAACTTCAGCAAAGAAAAGTACTGCCTGACCTTTTAATTCTTTTAATAATTTCTCGTAATATGATTTTTCATGACCAGAAAATTTGTCTCTTTGGGTCGTTTGATTATTTAATTCCCAAAAATCAGCTAAATCTTGATCTGTAAATTGACCAGCAGAAATAGCCACAATTTTTACGCCTTTTTTGCGGGCTAAATTGATATTATAACGACCTTTTCTCTTCATTTCTGATAAAATTTGGTCATTAGATTTAGTAAGATCTATTTCTAAAGTATCTGTCGGCTGATAATTCTGAGTAGCCTTTTGTATTTTAAACCCGGATTCTGGAAATTTTGAACCCGGGTTGTTTTCGAAATACGGATCAAATCGCCAAAACATCCCCCCTTCTTTCTTTAATCTTTTGGCTACCTCTTTCACTAAGAATTCCCCTGCTTGTTTATTTTTCTTCGGATCAAAAACAGGACCTCTGGCAGAATACCACCAGAATTTATTCAAAAAGCCTGTCGACATTTTAACGCAAAATACTACTGCTTTAATTTTCTGGTCTTCCTTTACACCAAATCCAAGAACATGTCCCCGACCAGGAATTTTCTCTTGAAACCCTTTCCAGTCAGATATCTGATGAATAGAACCAAAAGGAGAATTAAGAATAAATTCATCCCATTCTGGCTGTTCTTCTTGAGAAAATTGAAAAATCTCTAGCGACATTTTAAATATTTTTTTAGATTAGAATTAAACACTCCTGCTGGTGGAGGCAACCGGATTTGAACCGACATCTTGTAGGTGCCAAACCAACACGCTTTACCGTTAAGCTACACCCCCTCCACACAGAAGCCAAGATATTTTACAAAAAAACCCTGTGGAAACAAGGTCTTTATGTTGGCACCTACAAGATTGATGTAGTAAAACTACACGCACTGGTTTGTATATTTATTCTGCCTGATAAAAAAAATAAAGTCAAATTTTTTTGGTTTTATTCTGCAATTTCCAATGGTGTATACACAATCTTAATCTTTGTCGAAGAAGTCTTTCCATCTGGACCAAAAGAAATAATTTCATAAATGTTTTCTCCTTTTATAAAATTGGGACTAGGAACATCTGCACTTGCGAAATAAATAAATTCCGTATTACCTGGTTGAAATTTCTTTAAACGAAACCCATTAATTTCTACCGCATTGGTCTTTGGATCGACAATACCAGAAATAGTAACTGTACTACTAGAAGTCTGATAAGGATTCTCGAAGCTCGCCACCGCTGGCCTAGTAATAACAGGAGCCTTAAACTCACTAATGGTGCTTTTTATCGTTAGCTCTGTTGTAGTCCCAAGCATTGCCTCTCCTTCGTACAAAACAGTAATTTCTGCTGGAACTGATTTTTTTCCATCTCTCGTAACCGCCACCACAGAATAATTATTTTCTCCCGGAACAAGTGTTCCAAATTTTTTAGAAGCAAAATACGCCCATTTTCGGTCTCCCGGTTGGAAACGAGTCAAAGTATAACCATTAACAATTATCTGTACCGCTGACAAAGGAGCCGTTCCTTCGACCTGCAGAGCATCCTGATGTGCTGGGATAGTCGCTCCGTTTTGAGGACTAAGAATTTTAGGAGGTTCTAGTTCACTTGTCGTTTCCAAATTAGATTTTTCTATTTTAGGGATAGTAACCTCGATCCTTCTGCGAATCTGAATTACTTCTTGAGGAAAAAATCCCTCTAAATTCTGCAAATGCCATTCTGATTCTATAAATCCTGTATCTAAAATTTCTAAAATATCTTCTCCATTTTCCAAACTAACAATGTTGGCAGGAGAAATAACTAGTTTCTGTCCCACGCCCATTTTTACATTCTTGGACTCCTTGTTTTCTTCGTCCAAGAAAACATCTATATCCGTACTTCCTTTGATAAGTCGAATTACATCCTGAGTATTGTTAGTAGAGAGATCAAAAATTGTTCCCCTCACATGCAAGAGAACTCTTTGTGTTTCGACTTCAAACCTAGAATTGGATTCCGAATTAAAATCATCATCAGAAACTTTCGCCCAGATTCTTCCCGAAACAAGATCTATTTTGACAATCTTTTTTCCCGAACTTTTTTCTTCTAGCTCTTCTAGAAAAATCTCCGAATTAGAATCCAGAAAAATAACATTTCCCCCTAAAAGTTCCAAACTCACGCGAGAATTTCCTCCAGTACGAATAGAATCCCCTTCAAGAAATTTCTGCTCAGTATAGGCTGGAGTCCAAGTTTCAGAATCCGGAAAGGAAAATTCTGCTCGACCTTTGTGTACCTGAATTTCTACCGAAGCCGCCTCCGTTCTTTCGTCAGAAAAAAGATAAGTCAAAAAATTTCCCCCCAACCACATCAATAATCCGAAAGCCACCAAAAAAGTGATTAACGGAACAAAATTACGACGATGTCGTCGGTTTTTTGAAAAAGAAGAACGGTGGGGTCTACGACCAAGTTTCATACTTGTGTATATTGTTGAAGAATTCCCGTGATTTGGCAAATCATTTTCATTATATTATAATATAATGAAAATAGCTGTTAGCTGTTAGTTTTTAGCTATTAGTAATAAAAGCCTTAATAATCTCTCATGCCTACAAAAATTCTCGTCATGCTGAAGTTCGTGCTTAAATTAATATCAAACATTCATAGAAGTACAATGTTAAACTGTAAATCTAACTATGCGTAGTCTGAAGCATCTTCCTATTTGTATTTTTTCACAAAAATGCATAAAATTATTTCGAACAATAACCCCAAACAAAATGTCTTCTCTCAACGAAATCGCCAACATGATGATCGCTAAAGGAAAAGGAGTTTTAGCTGCAGACGAAAGCACTGGAACCTGTACCAAGCGTTTTGAACAAGTAGGCATCGATCCAACCGAAGAAAATAGGCGTCTTTATCGTCAAACCCTTTTGACCACTCCTGACCTTAATAAATATATTGGAGGAATTATTCTTTTTGACGAAACTCTCCGACAATCTACCGATGATAATACCTCTTTCGCTGACTATCTTTTAGAACAAAACATCCTTCCTGGAATTAAAGTTGATACTGGGGTTAAAAAGTTAGCCAATTTCCCAGAAGAAAAACACACCTCAGGATTAGACGGTCTTCCAGAACGATTAGCAGAATATGCTAAATTGGGAGCAAAATTTGCTAAATGGCGAGAAGTTATAGTTATCGATGAAACAAAAAATCTTCCTACTACCACGGCTCTCCGCACCATAGCTCACGAACTCGCCATGTACGCTAATCTTTGCCAAGAAGCAGGACTTGTTCCTATTGTAGAACCAGAATTGATTATGGACGGAAACCATACTATTGAAGCCTGCAAAACCGCCACAATAAAAACTCTTACTGCCGTCTTTGAAGAACTCAAAAACCATAAAGTTGCTCTAGATGGAATTGTATTAAAACCTTCCATGGTTATCGCTGGAAAAGACTGTCCTCAGCAAGCCTCCACCGAAGAAGTTGCCAAAGCCACCGTAGAAGTCCTAAAAGAATGTGTTCCTAGTGAAGTTCCCGGAATCGCTTTTTTGTCTGGAGGACAAACCGAAATTCAAGCCACCGAACATTTACAAGCCATGAATAAACTAAATCCAGACCTTCCTTGGAATTTAACTTTCTCATACGGACGAGCATTACAATCCTCAGCCTTGAAATATTTTGCAGACGGTCAAATAAACGAAGCACAAAAAACATTAATCCACCGAGCAGAAATGAATGGAACTGCCACAAAAGGAGATTATGAGTCAAATATGGAAAAATAAAAAACTCCATTTTTTGTTAATCCTGCCACTCTCTCCCCCGTCCATCCCGTATTTTTCCTTCTGTCATTCAGCATTTCCTCCTCTGTCATCCCGCATAACTCCTCTCTGTCATCCCGCATTTATTGCGGGATCTAGTTGTCAATTAAGCACCTACTTTTCTTCAGGGCTAGATAAAAGATTCCTAACCCGGGTTCTGGGAAATTTTGAACCCGGGTTGGAATCTAAGTCTTTAACCCTTAGCCTATAGTCCTTAGTTTTTAATGTTTTGAGATTAAAAAATTTTCTTGTCATCTCGCCTGCCCTGAGTAAAACCGAATGGGTAATCTTGTAATCTCGTCATCTATTTCTTAAAAATTTGGATTTTTTTCAAAAAACTCTAGACTTTACCATAGAAATAAAAACAAAAACATGAATTCAAAAAAATGGTTATTTTCATTTGGAGTCTTACTTTTAGGAACTCCTTTTTTAGTTACCCAAGCTCGTAATGTCGAGATGGTTCAAGTCAAAACCGTCTACACCAAACCAATAGATGTCCGAGTCGACAGCAAAGGACTGCTTGTAACCGGAAAAGCTTGGCTAAAAAATGCCACCCCCCAAGACGCCAAAATTATCACCGCTCAATTAATTGATAAATACGGTGCCGAAGTCTGGAAAAAAGATATTCCATGGGATCCTGACTTCTTAGTATCAGATTCTAGATGGACAGAACAACAAATCGTCGTGCCTTTTTCCCATGATTTTGCCAAAGAATCTGTCGCTGGAGACTTTGAAGTCGTCTTTACTACTAGGAATAGAAAAAATAAATTAACCGCTAAAGGTAGCCGAGAAATTTCTCTAATAAAAAGAGAACCCGTCCTTAAAATTTCAGATTTCCAATTAAAAAGCACAGAACAAGAAGCAACCATAAGTTTTTCTGCTTTTAGACAAGGAGAAGAACCCCAAGAGGCCTCTAAACCTGTTTCAGCAATTCTTCCCCGAGTAAATGTTTTCGAACATGTTTCTGGCGGAAAATTAGTTTATTCAGAAAAAGGCAAAGCCTTAGAACTTAACGGTAATGAAAAGACAATTGTTAGTTTTAAAATCCCAAAACCAGAACAACCAGAATCCTATGTTGTAGAAGTACAACTGCTCGACAAAAAAGATAACCCTCTAACAGGAATCCTGAGTAAAAGATTACTAGTAGAAGGAGATTTTGCTGAAATCACCTCCTTTACCGCTGACCCAGAAAGATTTTTAGAAACGGGAGAAAGTGTCACCTTTTCTTTTATTGGAGTAGCCAGAAAAAACGAAGAACTTCTCACCATGAAAATCGAAGCTACTCAGAAGTTTAGAAATAAAGTCCTTAAAACTCTAAAAGAGAAAAAAGACATCACTGAATTTGATTTCGCAGAATTCACCGAAAGTTTCACCTTCCCTATCGTAGAACCAGGAGCTTCTCAATTTGAAGTAGAAGTAGAACTAATAAGAAATGGAGAAGTAATAGAAGAAAAAACATTCACTAGTGAAGAATTCCTCAAGTACGACACTCCAGCTTACCAAGCCTATGACACCGTAATGAGTTACGACTGGTTAATGTGGCTCGTAATTGTAATTGTTGTAAGTGGACTTGGTTTTCTTGTTTGGAAACTAAGAAGAAGATCTAAGATCTTTAATTTATTGTTTTTAGGAGTTATGGGACTAGGGATGTTTAGTGGAGTTGGGTATGCGGATGATTATGATTGGACTTTGTACTGGTTCTACCCTGGCGCTGGTGATTTATTCAATCCGTCATCAACTGAAGGATTTGAACTTATAAGATTTAATGGTGATCTTTATGATGAGTTAATTGGGGATAATGGATTAGGATTTTTCTATGATTTGGAAGGAGAAGAAGTGGTTCCACCCGATCTAGTAGAATTACGATTTATTCAAGAAGGAGAAACAACTATATCTATAGATGTAACTGATGATATTCAAATCAACGATTATGGAGATAATTATGTTGTTGAAGCCCTTCTTCCATCTGAAGATTTCGAAGGGAAAGATGGTGATTGGATCCCCCAAATTTATTTTTTAATTTCAGAATTAGATCGAGAAGCTGAAGTTAATTCTGATAATAATGCAACCATTAAAATTGACACACAAGCTCCTACCCTTATTTTTGCCTACAATCCTGACGAAGAAGGAGAAAGTAATACAACTCCAACTAAAGATCCTATTGCCGTTACTGTTACCTGTGATGATGGAGAACTAGGTTCTGGTTGTTTTCCTGATTTAAATCCTTTTGAAGTTAAAGGAAATTTCGGAAACGGTTACGTTGAAGAAAACAATGGTTTTGAAATTTGTGACCAAGTTAAAAACTGTACTGATTTTGATACCACGGAACTATTGATAGATTTTTATGATCCAGTACCACCTTCTTTTTCTGGAGTTGTTTTAGAAAATGGAAACATTACTCTCGATGGAAAAGGAGAAGGTACTCTAGCCTCTAGTCAGTCATTTACTTTTAATATCACAAATCCCTCAGATCCAGTCTCAATAGATCTTGAATTATATCCTAATCTTTTTGATGAACATGCTTGTGGACCAATTGATGATGAGAATGGCATCTATCTCCAACAACCAGTTGCTCTAAGCTGGACGAGTGGAACAGAAGAAGGCGGATTTACTGGTTTCGACATAGAAAGGCGCAAAGGAGAAGCCGCATGGAGACCTATTACAAATGTTCTGGATGCAGAAAAAATAATTCCACTTGGTTCAGATCAAGATTATTCATTTATTGATTACTCTGTTTCCAACGCTGATGATTATCAATACCGATTAAAATCTAATGGATATGAAAATACATCTGATCCTATTGGACCAGGACAAGAACAAACAAATTTTGATTTACTAAACGTGAAGGTTGCAATATTTTCTGTCACAGCTGATGCAAACAAAAAATGCACTACAAAAGAAACAATGTGCATTGAAAATACTATTGACCGCGATAACGTAGTAAACCGATATGCAGGAGGTGTGTGTGAATTTACAACCTTACCCGGAGACGAACAATCATTAGACGAATGTTCCGATGAAGGCCTTTTTCCTCTATGTTTCCCATTCAACCTATTTTCCAGCGGAGATACCTTACCGTTCGAATTGCCGTTTACTTTATCTGGAGATTAAGAACAAACTTCAATCTTCAATTATCAAACTACAAACAAAAAAAGTAACTTGTCATCCCACACCTGCCTCGTGAAATTCGCCGTGGCGGACTATTTCACTGGGGTTATTGCGGGATCTAGAGATAGATTTCTAGCTCGTATAGTCATTCCGGCTTGTGACGCTTCGCTTATCGTCTGCGTCGCTCACTTGCTTGTGAGTAAATTCAACGCAGTTCGCTATCCTTGACGAGCGGAATCATATATGTATTTATCGGGTGCCAACCTCTTTAGCATATTATAATATAATGTTTTTCCTCTCCTCGCAGAGGAGGTTGGGAGGGGTATAAGAAATAAATCATTAACCGTTAGCAATCAACTAATCACTTATGTCTTTAATATAGCAAAAAGAATAGTCATTCTGAGTAAAACGAAGAATCTTCCTTTTTTTCCCTCTTTTGACCTGTCCGCCGTAACTAAAAAGAGGAGCTAGAATAA
>CAYWLU010000007.1:0-20143 GCA_964459435.1 uncultured Candidatus Peribacteria bacterium | reverse complement strand
AGAAGTAAAACAAGTTACTACTGAAGAAAAAGTTGCTCCTTCAAAACCAGCAACTAAAGAAAAAGAATCCTCAACAAGCAAAGAAGAAAAGAAAGATATTATCGACAAAAAACTAGATGAGATTCTAGAAGACTCTTCTCTCGACTTATAATTACTAATTCATCATTCTTCATTAATCATTAAAAAATGCCTCCAAAACCTAAAAAATACATCTGCGCTTTCTGTCGTCAAAATGTGAAACATATTGATTATAAAAACTCTAAACTTCTTTCTAATTACCTCACTTTTTACAGATCAATTCAAAGTAGATTTCACACAGGAGTTTGTCTAAAGCACCAAAAACAATTGGCATCTGCCATTAAAAAAGCTCGTAATATTGCTTTACTTGCTGCCGTAAGATACGACAAATAAGATAACAAATTATAAATCTTCAATTATAAATCTTCAATTAAGAATGAAGGTTATATTATAATATACTAAAAATAATTATCAATTTAAAAAAATAGGATATACTCATATTCATTACTCATGTTTATGATTGAAAATTGATAATTGAAGATTGAAGATTCATCCTCTTTCCCTCTTGCTTTCTTCGCTATTTTCTGGTATAATGGCTGGAATTTTTTAGAAATAAAAAAATGTTTGACGAACTATACGAAAAAATCAAAAAAGGACTTCTCCCTAAAGAAGCTAAACAAGTAGAACAAAAAGCTACTTCCTCCCTAGAAAAAACATCTATTTTAAAAAAAGATGAATCTTTAGAAAAAACAATACTGCCCTCTGTTCCAAAATCAGAACCAACAGAGATGCTAGCTAAAACAATATTATCTACAGAAGAAAAAAAAGAGCTTCAAGCTAACCGTCATAATGTACCAATGCACATTATTGTCCTAAAATACTCTTCTGTTTCCTTACTAATTATTAGTTTAGTAGGGTTTCTTTGGCTTAAAGCAGATCTAGAACCAAAAAATAAATACTTAAATGCTGTTAACCTATCAGAAAATATTGGTCTTAAATACGAAAACCTTCTCCAGCAAAACAAAATTCTAAATGAAGAAAATCGTAAATATAGCACCACAATTAAAAAAATAGAAAGCCAACTTCATACTCAAAAATATTCTGTTCATAGTGAAACTATCCAAAATATTAAAAACGAACAATTAATTTGGTTTGATCAAAGAGATAAGGACGCAAAAATCCAATACGGATTACTAGACAGTCCGGATCGAATGAAAGAATACTTTAACTCCAAAACTTTTAATAATTCTATACTTACCGGAACTGGTAATAGCCTTGTTGTAGATAATACCACTGCCGACCGAAACGAAATATCTTTTAGTGTTACTGGTTCACATCTTTTTGGAAAAGTATTTTTCTTAAATACTGAATTTGTAAAAATGATGAATTCTTTTCCTTTCCTTCAGGACGGTAGTCTAACTAGTTTTTCTAAGAAAAAAGATGCCGAAGGTAACGATAGCATGAATTTCAGTTTAAAACTTAAAATTCAGCGTCCAGAAGACATTGATCCTTATGATGAATATTTTTCAGAATACGAGAATTGGTTACTTTCTCCTACCTCTAATCAATAAAAAATGGCCAACGAATTAAAAATCAAAAGCAAACTATCTAGACAAGAAAAAACAAAAAGAAATCCTGTTGTTTGGATTGTCTTACTAGTCTTAACTTTAAGTTTCTTGGGACTACTTGTGTTTCCCCAATTTATGAATTGGCAACAGAAAAAAAATGAAATCCAAAATTTAGAATCTAAAATAATAAATTTTCAAAAAGAAAATATTCTCCTAAAACAAGAAACAGAAAAGAAAGAAATCGAATTCAATCTAGCTGCATCCCCTTACTTAACTAGAGAAAAACAAATTTTTCCAGAAAAAATAAACATTGTAAAACTAGCTAAAATCCTAGAACTATACGCTTTACAGCTTGAAAATTTAGACTCTAAAATACATGATTCTTATTTTGAACTCACAAAACTAAACTTCACTAAATCCAAACAGTTAAAAAATAAAAATTATGCCTCTAGCACTGTTTCTATAGTTTTTTCTACCGATAGACAAAATTTAGAAACTTTTGTTCACTTTCTTCAAACTGGAAAACTTTCTGCCAGACTAAAAAAAGGAAAAGAAAACGGACAAATTCAATTAGTAGATTATAAATTTCTAGAAGATAATTTAATGCCTCTATCACATATTAATTCTATTAAAGCCACTCCTCAAACCAAACAAAAAGGAAAATCTGGAAACTTAAGTGTTAAGATATCTATTAGTATCTTTTCTCAAAACTAAAAATGACTGAAGAAATAGCCAATAAGTCGAATGAGACTGCAAAAAGACTAAAGGAAGCAATTATTGCTGGAGATTCCCCTAAAATGTTAGAATCTATCATGCACCTTTCTCTAGAGCAAGGTGCCTCAGATATTCATATTGAAGCTCATAAAGATATTGTCCAAGTACGACTTAGAGTGGATGGAGTATTAGCTATTTTAGTAGAATACCCACTTAATATTCATCCCAGTGTAGTTTCGAGAGTCAAAATTATGGCTAACCTAAAAATTGATGAATCCCGAATCCCTCAAGATGGTAGAATCACGACTTATATTGGAGAAATAGAAGTAGATATGCGTATTTCTACTCTCCCAACTGTTAATGGCGAAAAAATTGTGATGAGAGTTGTTGATAAATCTAAAGCAATTCCCACATTAGAAACCCTGGGAATTGTGGGAAGAAATTATGAAAGATTTATTAAAGCTGTTTCTGATCCTAATGGAATTATTCTTACTTCAGGACCTACTGGATCTGGTAAAACCACAACACTCTATTCTGCCATGAGTTATTTAAACTCTATCGAAAAAAATCTTATGACTTTTGAAGATCCGATAGAAAATCAAATGGAAGGATTAAATCAAAGTCAGATTCGATTAGACATTGGTTACTCTTTCGCATCAGGACTCCGTACAGCACTACGACAAGATCCAGATATTATCATGGTAGGAGAGATTCGAGATAAAGAGACTATTGATATTGCTATTGAAGCATCTTTAACTGGGCACTTGGTGCTTTCTACTATTCATACAAATTCTGCAGTGGAAACTGTCACTCGTATTTTAAATATGAAAGTGCCAGACTTTTTGCTTACTGCTTCGGTTAATTTAATTATTGCTCAACGATTAGCTCGTAAACTTTGTCCACATTGTAAAGTAGCTCGAGCGCCTAGTACCGATGCTAAAAAGAAAATTCAAGAAGCTTTTCAAGTATTCTCTCCTTATGAAGGTTTTGATATGGAAATGCTTAATGATCCAATCTTTTATGTTCCTAAAAAAGAAGGTTGTGACCAATGTGGTGGACTTGGTTACAAAGGACGATTAGGAATCTATGAAGTTCTTTATATGAGTGAAGAAATTAAAAAATCCATTCTTGCTGGAACACCTTCTTTCGAAATCCAAAAGTTGGCTCAAAAAGAAGGGATGATAACTCTAGAACAAGATGGTTTAATTAAAGCTATAAAGGGAGATACCTCTCTCGAAGAAGTTTACAAACTTATTAAAGATTAGCTTATTTTATATAATGGATTCTCCCAACGACCAAAATACCAATGAAAACCAAGAAATCGAAAAAAATTTCGATGAGATTATTTTGGATATTAGACAAGAAGACGTAAGTAACAAAAAAAGCAGTAAAAAGAAAAAAATTCTAAATTTGCTTCATCTTCTTAATGCTTTAAATGACTGGGTAATTGATAAATCTCCGGTAAAACTAGAAGACAAATTACTATTTTTCCAATTACTAGGATCTATCTTACAAGCTGGAGTTCCTGTACCAGAAGCTCTACGCATGCTAGAAACACAAACTAAAAATGCCAGACTACAACGAGTCATTAAAGATGTTCGTTTATTAATAGAAGACGGAGAAAACCTAGCTAATGCCATGCGAAGAAATAGTGATCTTTTTGATGAAGCTACTTGTTCTATTGTGGAAGCAGGAGAAAAATCAGGAAAATTAAATGAAGTTTTGAAAGAACTTGTTAATCAATACGAACAACTAAATAGTGTTCAGAAAAAAGTAAAATCGGTCATGATGTATCCCATCATCGTAATTGTTATGATGGTTTTCCTATCTACCATAGTAATCATTTTCGTAGTTCCAAAACTAATTGAGCTCTTTGGTAGTGCAGAAAATTTACCCCTACCAACTAGAATTTTAATCAATGCTAATGAACTTTTTGTAAGTAAATATTATTTAATTATAGGTGGAGCAGGAATCTTAGGAACCTTGTTTTATCTCTGGAAAAAATCTCCAAAAGGATCTAAACAATTTGGAACAATTCTTCTTTATATCCCAGTAATATCAGGAATTATCAAGGGAATGATTCTTTCTCGAATTACTCGTATTTTTGGATTCTTAATTTCTTCTGGAGTGCCAATCGTAGAAGGACTAAAGATTACTGCTAACATCGCCGGAAACCCTGTTTATGAAGAAAGATTACTACTTGCTTCTGATGATCTTTCTAAAGGAATTTCTATTGCTGAAAACTTATCAGATAACGAAAAGTTATTTCCTTCTATGCTAGTAAGCATGATTGCCATCGGAGAAAAAACAGCTTCCATGGAAACCATTATGCAAAAAATTGCTGACTTCTACCAAGAAGAACTAAACCGTAAAATTGAAACTCTTTCCAAGCTTATGGAGCCATTTATATTGGTTATCATTGCCTGTGGAGCAGTATTTATGATTTTGGCTATTTATCTGCCAATCTTGAAGATGAACGATAAGATAATGTAGTAGAAAATTAGTTATTAGTTATTAGCTCTTAGCTACTAATGTAAGTTTTTTTAGTTCGAACTCTGGAAAATTTAGAATTCGAACTTTATATTGATTAACCCCTTCTCTCTCTCTAGAATACTTTTGATGAAAAAAGTTTTAGTTATTGGTAACGGTGGACGAGAACACGCAGTTATAGATGCCTTGGCTAGATCCCCGCAAAATTCAGAAATCTATAATTTTGGTAGCGGAATTAATCCCGGAATAAATAAACTAGTTAAAGAAATTAAAATTGGTAATGCTAATAATCCTGCAGAAGTTGTAACCTTTGCAAAATCTATCCAAGCAGACTTCGCTGTTATTGGACCAGAAGATCCTCTATCTAAAGGCATAGTAGATGAATTACAGAAAGCAGGAATCCCCTGCTTTGGACCAACACAGAAATGTTCTCAACTTGAAAGTTCTAAAAGCTTCACTCGTAATCTTTTAGCGAAATATAATATTGATGCTTCTCCTGATTTTGCCGTATTCGAAAGCTTAGATGAAGAATCCATGAAAGCTTTCTTTGATAAACTCCAAGGACAAATCGTAGTTAAAGCGGATGGTCTTATCGGAGGAAAAGGGGTGTTAGTTGGTGGAGAACATTTTAAAGATTTTTCTGAAATCTTAGAATTTTCCGCTACCTCTATTAAAAAATTTGGTCGAGTAGTACTAGAAGAAAAACTAATTGGCGAAGAATTTTCTCTCATTTCTATAATAGACGGAGAAACTGTTCTAGATTGCCCAGCTATCCAAGATCACAAAAGAGCCTTTGATGGTGATACGGGACCAAATACAGGAGGTATGGGATGTATTAGTGATGAACGAAACTCTTTGCCTTTCTTAAAAGCAGAAGATCTACAAACAGCACATGAAATCACAGTCAAAACTATGAAAGCTATCGAACAAGAACTAGGAGAAAAATATGTAGGAGTTATGTATGGCGGATTCATGGTCACCGCAAATGGTGTAAAACTCATAGAATACAATGCTAGATTTGGTGATCCAGAAGCTCTAAACATCCTACCAATCTTAGAAAGTGATTTCTTAGATGTTTGCGAGAAAGCTGTTTCTGGAAATTTAAAAGAAATAGAAAAATTAAAATTTAAACCATTAGCCACCGTAGTTAAATACCTCTGTCCAGAAGGTTATCCAACCAACCCCATAAAAAATAAAAAAATAGAAATAAGCCCCCTTGGGGATTTGGGGGATTTAAGTCATCAGACATTTTTCTTTGCTTCTGTAGCAGAAGAAAACAACGAACTAATTCTTAAAGGATCTCGTGCAGTAGGAGTTCTTGGAACAGGAAAATCCATTAGTGAAGCTAACAATAATTGCGAACAAATGATCCAAAACTTCTCTGGACCGTTATTTTATAGAAAAGATATTGGGACGAAAGAATTAATTCAAAAGCGAATAGATCATCTGAAAGAAATTTTAAGTTAAAAGCTAATAGTAGCTAAAGACTATTTTTTTATTATAATCTTCAAGCATGCAAAGTATTGATCGTGGTTTATTTATAGCAACAGTTGGTTTAACTATCTTTGGACTCATTATGATGAGTTCTATGTCTATTGCTGGTAGTTTTGAAGTAACTGGTCAAAATGATTTTTATTTTTGGCGTCATTTTTGGCATATCTTAATTGGTATTCCCATATTTATTGTGGCATTAAAAGTTCCCTACGAAAATTTTAAGCGACTTTCTGCTCTTATTTTTCTGCTCGCCATTATTCTGTTAATCTTAACCATTACCATGGGACAAGATTACGGAACTGCCGCTAAATTATGGTTAAAAATTGGACCTCTTTCTTTACAACCAGTAGAAACTGTAAAATTAGCTTCAATAATTTTTTTAGCCGCTATTTTCTCCAGTGGTAAAAACGATGCAACCACTCTCCAAGGAGGCTTTTTACCTTTTACAGTAATCTTAGGAATTCCCGCTTTATTACTTATGATTCAATCAGATTTTGGTTCTTTGTTAGTCTTGATTATAACCGCAGCAGCAATTTACTTTACTGCTGGAGCAAATTTAAAACATTTCTTTGGTGGAATTGGAGTTTTCCTTTTTGGAGCAACTATTATTACTCTCACCACTCCTTATATTCTGCATCGAGTAAAAGTGTTTTTAGACCCCAATCTAGACCCTCTTAATACTGGCTTCCAAGTGAAACAAGCTCTAATTGCCATTGGTTCTGGAGGACTTTTTGGTCGAGGCTTCCAGAATTCCATCCAAAAATTTGATTACCTACCAGAAGTACAATCTGACACTATTTTTTCTGCTATTTCCGAAGAAATGGGCTTTTTCCGAATCCTAATCTTAATTGGTGCCTATCTTTATATTGCTCATCGTGGCTACTTAATTGCCAAAAAAGCACCCGACGAATTTAGTAAACTTTTAGCTGTGGGAATTACGACTTGGATAGTGGGACAAGCCTTTGTTAATATTGCCGTTAATCTAGCTCTTTTACCTAATACTGGAATCACACTTCCCCTTATTTCTTATGGAGGTAGTTCGATGTTAATGACCTTAGCGGGAATTGGAATTTTACTGCATATTTCTGGTAATATTCATACAAAAACTAAAAAAAGATATTACTAGCATGTCATGACATAATAATGTATTATATTATAATATAATGAGTACAAAAAAAGTATTACTTATTGGCGGAGGCACAGGAGGACACATTTATCCTCTGCGTAATCTAGTAGACGAACTTCTAAAGCGTAACGCTCAAGTAGAACTTGTGGTAGCTGACCAAAAGTTAGATAGAGAAATAATTAAAGAAAACTTTTCAGATTTACCTGTGCGATACTTTAAGACGGGAAAAATCCGCCGTTATCTATCTTTTCAAAATTTTTTAGACTTCTTTTTGATAATTAAATCTTTCTTTACCGCTAAATCCTTACTAAAAGAAATAAATCCAGATGTTATCTTTTTTAAA
This sequence comes from uncultured Candidatus Peribacteria bacterium, assembly GCA_964459435.1. Lineage (GTDB taxonomy): Bacteria > Patescibacteriota > Gracilibacteria > UBA4473 > UBA4473 > JAIPGU01. The sequence goes on along the minus strand of CAYWLU010000007.1, from coordinate 12,390 downwards.
GGTGGCTTTGTCGGATTCCCCTTTCTTGTTGCCGCTAAATTCTTAATGAAGTACAAAGGACAAATATTCTCTCATGAATCTGATATTTCCCCTGGATTTATGACTAAATTAGCCACTAAATATTCTGACCAAACTTTTCAGAGTTTTGGTTCAAACCCCACCCCCCTCTTCTACTCTCCAAAAATCGAAAATCAAAAATCAAAAATTGTCTTTGACCTTGAGCGTTTGAGTCGAAAGGAAGATTGGAGATTGAAGATTGAAGATTGTCACAGTCCCCTACCAAAAGAAAAATCTCCGGAGGGGTCTAATAGAATAAAAAAACTCCTCTTCTTTGGTGGTTCGCAAGGGGCTAAATTTATTAATGACTTATTCTTAAAATGTCATGACAAAATCCTACAAAACTATCAGGTTACACTAGTAACCGGTCATGACAAAAAAGTGATTCTAAATCATCCGAATTTCGAACAATTCGAAATTCTTCCTACCAACAAATTATCTCAAAAAATACAAAATTCAGACATAATTATTGCCAGAGCAGGAGCAAATTCTCTTTTTGAGATAATAACTGCCAAAAAACTAAGTATTATCATTCCCCTACCTTCTGTAGCAAGAAATCATCAGCTAAAAAATGCTTTATTCTTTAAAGAAAAAAACCTTTGTGAGGTTTTAGAACAAAAAGATACCACTCCAGATAAATTAATAGCCATGATTTCAGCCACAATCAATAATGAAAACATAAAAAAAGCCTTAAAAGCCTCTAATATCCGAAACTCAGCGGTAGAAATTGCAGAAAAAATATTGTCATCAAGAGATAAGAACTAATTTAAAATTTGTGTTATTCATCAAGCTTTATACAATAAAAATAAATGAAATTATTAGATTTAAATATTGTTTTATGGAAAGAGGGCAAATATCATGTTGCCCAATGTCTTAATACAAACATTTCTAGTTTTGGAAAAAACAAAAATGAAGCTCTAGAAAATATTCATGAAGCTTTGGAATTATATTTTGAAGATAATAAGAAACCTGAAATTGCAAGAATAAAGAATCCAGAACTTATTCAATCTTCTCTTGCTTATGCCTAAATTACACTCTTCAAGATATCTTATAAAGATACTACAAAAACAAGGTTTTTTTGTTGTATCCCAAAAAGGAAGTCATATCAAACTTCAAAAAAATGAAAAGAACAAATTAATAACAATTGTACCTGCCAACAAAAAAGAAATTCCTTATGGAACATTTAAAGCCATTTTACTTCAAACAAAATTAAGTTCTGAAATTTTCAAAAAATAAACACAGTTGCAAAACCAAAACAAAAAACTAAACTCGTTTCGCTTACTCACATCCTCACATTATTCATTAATCATTAATCATTAATCATTATTCATTAAAAGCATGACTGCGCTTTTCTTAAAGTACCGACCCCAAACTTTTACAGATCTTGTTGGACAAACTTCAGTAGTAAAAACTCTGCGAAACGCTTTAAAAATAGCTAAACCTTCTCATGCTTATCTTTTTTCGGGTAGCCGAGGTACGGGAAAAACCTCTATGGCTCGTATCTTTGCCAAAGGTCTTGTTTGTCAAAACTTAAACGAAGGTAATCCTTGTGGAAAATGTGACCTCTGTACAGATGTTTCCGAAGGAAATTTGGTAGATGTCATAGAAATAGATGCTGCCTCTAATCGTGGTATTGATGAAATTCGAGACCTAAGAGAAAAAATCCAATTTGCCCCTAATAGAGCCACTAGAAAAGTCTATATCATTGACGAGGTACATATGCTTACTAAAGAAGCTTTTAATGCCTTATTAAAAACTCTAGAAGAACCACCAGAACATGCCTTCTTCTTACTAGCCACTACCGAAAAACACAAACTACCAGAAACTATTGTTTCCCGTTGTCAGAACTTTATCTTTAATCGTTTTACCTTAGAACAGTTAACCGAACGAATTAAAGATATTTCTAAAACAGAAAACTTTGAAGTAGATCAAGAATCCCTAGAACTTATTGCTCGTAAAGCAGAAGGCGGATTACGAGATGCAATTTCTTTACTAGAACAAATTGCCGCCGAAACAGAAAATAAAATCACCTCAAAAAATGTTCGAGAATCTCTTGGTATTTCTGATTCCGAAACTTTGGAAAAATTTTGGAAAGCAATTTTAGATAAAAGTAGTGAAGACGGACTTAAAATTCTCAAAGATATTTCTAAGTCTGGTAAAGACTTTCGAACTTTCGGTCATGATTTTTTAGGATTCTTGCGAGACAAAATGCATGAAAATTTAAATAACGGAGAAGTTTTATCTCAAGTATTACCAGCCATAGAAGAAGTAGAGACCGCTCTTTCTCGTCTCAAAACTTCTCCTATCGTAGATCTACCTTTAGAAATCGCCGTAGTAAATCTCTGTCAAAACCAGGGACAAAGGACAAGTGACAAGGGACAAGTAAAAACAAATGAAAAACAAAATCAAGAACAAAAAACAACAAGTAAGACCGAAATTGTCCTTGAAAAAGAAGAAATAAAAAAGAAAGAAGAAGTGAAAGTCAAAGATCCTGAGCTTGTCGAACGGAAAGAAAAAATCGAACCAGAACGAAGTCATCAAAAGATCGAAGAACCCGTTGCAGAAAACACAGATTCTTCCGAAATCTCTTTTGATAGTATTAAAGAAAAAATGAATGAGATCGCAGAAAAAGCAGGAATCCCCTCTTTTGCTAAAAAATCATTCCTTTCTACTCAACCAGAATTTTCTTCTGGAAAAGTAATCTTTAGAACCGCAAGCGTCTTTCATTTAGAAAAAATTAACACTCCAAGTGTCAGAGCTGCTATCCAAAATGCAATGATCGAAATCTTTGGACAAAAAGTCATTATTGATTTTGGTAAATTAAACGGTAATGGCAATGGACACACAGAAATAAAACAAGAAGTAGCTACCGCAGACGACTTTCTTCGTTTCTAGTGACTTGCCCCGTTAAATATCCGCAGTGGCGGATAAGATTTCTTACAGAAATCTTATTTAACAGGGGTATATTATAATGTAACGAAATACTAATTACCTCGTTTTATTATTTAGTGACCCCTAAAAAATGAAGGACAAGAAAAGCCAAATTCTGAAATACTTTTGGAGCCATGCGAAAAAATACCCTATTTCGTTGGTAATTCAATATATCTCAAATTTTGCTACCATAATTTTTGGGTTCATTCTTATTCCAATTTTTTCCAAAGAATTCTTTGATTTAATGATTAATTTTTCGGGATCCGAAAGAGAAATTCTCCAAAATGATCTTTTCCGTATTTTAGTAATGATTGTAGGACTGGATTTTATAGCCTTTGTAATTTTTGGTAGAATCGCAGATTTCTCTATCAGTCATTTCCAATGCAGAATTATGCGTGATATAACCAATGATTGTTTTGATAAACTTCAACAACATTCTTATCACTTTTTTGCTAACCATTTTGTCGGCGGAATTGTTTCTAAAGTAAACAGACTTATTCGTTCTTTTGAAAGGATTGCCGATATTCTTATCTTCAATTTATTTCCAAACCTTATCCGAATCACTTTTACTATTGGAGTATTATTCTTTTTTATCCCCGCTGTCGCCTGGGTCTTAATTGGTTGGACGATTTTCTATACTAGCACCACTTATTTGTTCGCTCGTTGGAAAATGAAATACGACCTACAAAATGCTACGGCAGATACTATGGTAACTGCTAATTTAGCTGATAATCTAAGCAATGCTTTGAATGTTAAAATGTTTGCTCGTTTCCTTTTTGAAAAAATTCGTTTCTATGGAAAAACAGATGAACAACTACAAATCCGCAAATTCACTTGGAATTTAGGAAATATATCTGGAGCAATTCAGTCGTTTTTAATGACTACCTTAGAAGCAATTGCCTTGTATTTCCTAATGAGAGCTTGGATTAATGGTACAATTTCAATTGGAACAATTGTTATGGCGCAAAGCTACCTTATTGGTATTTACATTAACCTCTGGGATTTTGGTCGAGTGATTAAAGATATTCACACCGCACTCGCAGATGGCGAAGAAATGATTGCAATCATAAATCAAACCCCTGATATTTTAGATCCTAAAAAACCAGAAAAATGCTTAATTTCTGCTGGAAAAATCGAATTTAAGGATGTTAAATTTATTTACGAGAAAAAGACTAAAGTCTTTGACAACTTCAATCTACGTATTAAACCGGGAGAAAGAATTGGGATTGTAGGAGAATCTGGTGGAGGAAAATCAACCTTCACAAAAATTCTCCTTAGATTTTCTGATCTCTCCAAAGGTAAAATCCTTATTGATGGACAAGATATCACCAATATTAAACAAAACGACTTGAGAGCTAATATCTCATATGTGCCCCAAGAATCGATTTTATTTCATAGGTCTTTACTAGAAAACATCCGCTACGGAAGACTCGAGGCTACAGACGAAGAAGTATATGCCGCCTCTCGTTTAGCTAATGCCCATGACTTCATTCTCAATACTCCAGAAGGTTATCAAACTATGGTAGGAGAAAGAGGTATCAAACTATCTGGCGGAGAACGCCAGAGAGTAGCCATTGCCCGAGCGATGATTAAGAATGCTCCTATTTTGATTCTAGACGAAGCAACTAGTTCACTAGACTCTAAATCCGAAAATTTAATTCAACAAGCTCTAGATCGACTAATGAAGCGACGGACAGTTATTGTTATTGCCCACCGTCTTTCTACAATCCAAAAACTAGACCGTATTATTGTATTGGAAAACGGACAGATTATTGAATCTGGTTCTCATAATGAATTAATCCAAAAAGATGGTAAATATGCCGAACTCTGGAAACATCAGGCAGGAGGGTTTCTTGAATAATGTAGAATGAAGAATGGAGAATGAGTAATAATTAAAAAGAAATCTACAACAAACTAGATGGATTAACATCTACTTTCGCTCCTTCTGGAATCTCTATTCCTTTTAGAAACTTAATTAACTCTGTTTTATTTTCCTCTCTAATAAGTACATGAAAATGATATTTATTATGTGTTCTTGGAAAAAAAGCTGGAGCCAAATAACATCTATCCTTTAAATTAACTTTGATATCGTTAAAAAACTTTTTAGCTTCCGCAAAAGCTATTTCTTTTTTTTCGTAAGAAAAAGAAATTTTAGCCATAGCAGAAAAAGGAGGCATGTTAGCTTTTTTTCTCAACTCACTCTGCCAATCTAAAAATCCTTCACTGTCATGTTTTTTCACAAACTGAAAAATCTTTTCTTCTGGCCTAAATGTTTGAATAACAATCCGTCCCCTTTTCTTTCTTCTTCCTGCTCGTCCAGATACTTGAGTCAAAAGCTGGAAGACTCGCTCTTCTGATCTAAAATCTGGCAAAGTAAGTCCCACATCAGCCAAAATTACTCCCACCAGTTCTACATTGTCAAAATCCAAACCCTTAGCAATCATCTGCGTACCCAAAAGAACATCTGCCTCTCCCCTGTGAAACCTGTCCATAAGTTTCTCAAAATCTTGTTTACCTGATACGGAATCTGCATCTGCCCTAAATACTCTAATATTAGGAAATCTTTCTTTTAGTTCTTTCTCTACTTGTTGAGTTCCCCACCCCTTAAATTGAAAGTTTTCCGCCTTACATTCTGGACATTTGCTTACAAAATTCTCTAAATGACCACAAACATGACAAATAAATTTTGCGAACCCGGGTTCAAAATTTCCAGAACCCGGGTTCTTCTGATGTGCTTTCATATTAGCCGTACAATTAGGACATTCAAAAGTATGTCCGCAAACCCTACACATCGTAGATCCTGCAAAACCTCGTTTGTTAAGAAAAATCATAGCTTGTTTTTTCTGTTTGAATATTTCTCTTAATTCTTGTTCTAACGATTCAGAAATAGGAGAATAGTTTCCTTTCTTAGCTTCGTTACCAAGATCTATAATTTCTATTTCTGGTAATTGAACTTCATGAACTCTATTAGGAAGATCTACTCTATTCCACTCCCCTGTCTTACACTTCTGGAAAGATTCAAGTCTCGGCGTAGCTGTTCCCAGAATTAATTTGGAATTAAATCTAGCAACTATTTTCTCTACTATGTCATGAGTTTGAAAACGAGGAGCAAACTCATTCTTAAAAGTCCACTCGTGTTCTTCATCTAAGATAATTAACTTAGGGTTTCTTAAAGGAACCATTACGGCAGACCGAGCCCCTATGAGAATACGAGCCTCTTCACTCTGGATTCTCGCCCACTCTTGCACCCTTTCTCCTTCTGACAGTTTAGAATGCCAAACCGCTAAACAGTCACCAAAAATAGAATATAATTCGGCAATAAGTTGCGGGGTGAGCGCAATTTCTGGAACCAAAAAAAGTACTTGCTTGTCCTGAGCTTGCCGAATGGATCCGTCCTTTTTCACCTCCTCTGCTAACTTCTTATATACCTCCGTCTTTCCACTTCCTGTTACCCCAAAAAGAAGAACTGGCTTCTTGGATTTCTGGATCGCTTCTTCTGCCTTTTTTTGTTCTGGAGTTAGGGTAAAACTAGGTCTAGTTTTTTGAGTATCAGAAAAAATACCAGTAATTTTTCCTTTCTTTTCTGTAATAATCCCCTTCTCTAATAAGGTCTTTACTGTAGCTAAAGGAATATCTTTCCTTAGTTCTTCTTCTGATATCTTCCCTTGGTGTTTTTGGATTAAATCTATAGCCTGCTTTTGTTTTTCTCCTCGAAGTTTTAACCCGGGTTCCAAATTTCCAGAACCCGGGTTTTTTAGCTCATAAGAATTATTCCTCTTCTCTGGATTTTTCTTAGAAAAAAATTTTTCTGGAACAGTCAGACTGAGTACTTTCTCTAAAGAAGCAAAATTCTCTTCTGCCACCTCTCTAGCAATATCTATATATTCTGGAGGAATAAACTCCTCATCCCAAACTTCTAAGATAGCTTGTGTTTTAAATTCTGGTTTATCTTTAGAAACTCTAATAACAATCCCTGTCTTCAATCGCCCTCTTAATTTCACAGTAACCCTAGCTCCAACATTAATCTTCTCTTCTCTGTGCCAAGAAAATATCCCCTTCAGCCCTCGAATCCAAATGTCACAGTAATTCATACCGAAAATAGTCTACAAGATGAAAAGCTTAAAAGCTAAAAAGTCCCCCGTCATACCGGATTTATTCCGGTATCTAAATATAAATTAAAGCAAATAATTAATTGACAGCCAGATCCCGCAATAAATGCGGGATGACAGTATGCGATATGGAAACTAACAATTTCTCCTCATTGCCCTTTTTCTCAAAATATCCTACATTTTACTTGTTATCTTTCACTACTTTTAAACTTTTTGACTTTTGAACTTTTAGACTATCCCTCATGAAAGAAAGAACTATCCAAATTCTAACAGCTTTGATCCAAGATTTTATAGAAAGCGCTACGCCAGTAGCTTCTAAAAAATTACTATTAAAAGAAGATTTTGATATCTCTTCTGCCACTGTGCGAAATGAATTCGCCATGCTAGAAGAAGTAGGACTTATTCAATCTCCTCATGTCTCAGCTGGAAAAGTTCCTACCCAAAAAGGATATCGTTTTTTTGTAGATGAACTACTAGAAAATAAAGAACAAGATTTACTTGTTCACTCAATCTTTGCTAAACATATTGCAGAATATAGATTAGCTAAATCTAAAGAAACTATTTTTGATATCGTCCGTCTTATTGCCCAACTCTCTAGCAATGTAGCTTTTGTTACTATAGATAGTGACCGAACTTTTTACTTAGGACTTTCTAATGTCCTCCGTAGTCCAGAATATATCCTCCACCCAGAGAAAGCAGCTCAGATCGTAGAAATTCTGGAAGGACGAGCTCGTTTTGAAAAAATGATCTCTTCCCTAGAAGTACCAGCAGACGAAGTAAAAATCTTTATTGGACAAGAAAACTTGTTAGAAGAAATCTCTAGCTGTGCCATACTTGTTACTCGCTTCCAAACTAAAGACATCTCCGGAACTATTGGAATCTTAGGACCGATGAGAATGAAGTATGGGTTTAATAAGGCTCTGCTACAGAATGCTTTAGAGATGCTGGGATAGTATATCTAAACTACTGACCGACGAAGAATTATTTTTCTCACCTCTACCACAATCAAAGGAATAATTGTGGCAATTAAAATCACTACCCAGTCTTGCAAAGTAAGGAAAGTTGTTCCCAATGCTTGATTTAAGAAAGGAGTATAAACCATAAGAAGAACCAACATTACGGAAGTAATAATCGCTAAAACTAAAAAATGATTACTAAAAGGATTCTGTCTAAACACCGAAGTCTTGGCTGACCGAGCAGAAAAAGCATTAACTAATTGTACGAATACCAAAGCTGTAAAAGCTACTGTTTGCGCATGCACCAATCCCCCTCCACCTCGCAAACTCCACAAAAATACCCCAATAACAGAGATTCCAATAACCAGCCCAATTAATAAAAAATGTTGAACAAATTTTTTGTTCATAAGTCTTTGTTTAGCATTTCTCGGCGGACGACGCATAAGGTCTTTTTCTGCCCCATCTACCCCCAAGGCAATAGCAGGTAAAATATCTGTTCCTAAGTCTATACAGAGAATAAGAATCGCCGTTAAAGGCAAAGACAAATTAAACAGTATCGCCATAAAAATCACCACCAATTCCCCAATATTGCAGGAAAAAATGAACCAAACAAATTTCTTTAGATTTTCATAAATCCTTCTTCCCTCTTCTACCGCAGTAACAATAGAAGCAAAAGAATCATTAGTTAAAATCATTGTAGCAGCCTCCTTAGAGACCTCTGTTCCCGTAATACCCATTGCTACCCCAATATCTGCCGCTTTAAGCGCTGGAGCATCATTCACGCCGTCTCCTGTCATAGCTACTACTTCCCCTTGGCGTTGCAAAAGTTGAACAATCCTCATCTTTTGGTCTGGCAAACTTCTCGCAAAAATCACAGATTGCGTTTTATCTTTAAGTAACTTCATAAGTTTACTATCTGACATCCTCTTCACTTCATCTCCCGTAAACACTTGAACATTATTTCCTTTTACAATTCCTAGCTCTCTAGCAATAGCTTCTGCCGTTATGCCAAAGTCTCCCGTAATAACAATAGTTCGTATTCCAGCCGTATGACATTTTCTTACTGCCTCGCGTACTTCGCTCCGAGGTGGATCTATCATCCCCACCAGTCCGATAAAAACTAAGTTCTTTTCTACCTCTTTTGCCTGAATATTTTCCTTAGAATTATCCAAATTTCCTACCGCAAAAGCCAAAACTCTCAGAGCGTTTTCCGCCATGAGTTCATAATGAGTTTGTATTCCCTTTCTTTTAGCATCTGTCATCCGATGAATTTTCTCTCCATCTGACCAATGAGAACATTTTTTGAGCACATGATCTGGAGACCCTTTAATTAATACTTTTTTATCAATTACAACCGACATCATTTTTCTTTGAGAATCAAAAGGAAAAATGTCTTTATTCTCACTCACCGGAATATTCTTATTACTTTTAGTTACCAAAGTAAGCAATGCTCCTTCAGTCGGGTCTCCTAACATTATATACTTACCATTCTTCTTACGAAGATCTGCCTCATTACATTCTTGACATATTTCTAGTAATTGCGTAAGTAACTTCTCCTTATTCCCTCCAGCGATTGCTCCTCCAAGATATGAGATCTTGCCTTGAGAAGGATCATAACCTACCCCTGAAACATTAAAAATAGACCTATCTGCTAAATAGACCTCCCGAACCGTCATTTCGTTACGAGTAAGAGTTCCTGTTTTATCTGAACAAATTGTCGTTACCGCCCCTAAAGTTTCCACCGAAGATAATTTTTTTACAATCGCCTTTCGACGAGCCAAAACCGTAGCTCCTAAAGCTAAAGCAATCGTAATCGTCGTAGGTAGACCTTCTGGAACCGCCGCAATTGCAACGGAAACCGCAAAAAGTAAACTTTCAACTAAAGTAAAATTCCTAAAAATTCCAATAAAAAAAAGACCAGCACAAATTACCACCGTTATTTTAGTTACAAAAAGACCAATATAAGCCAACTCTTTCTGTAAAGGAGAACGAGTCCTTTTTGTCTCCACAGAAAGCTTAGCAATTTCTCCAAACTTAGTATCCATTCCCGTAGATTCAACCTCAAAAAGTCCAGACCCATGAACAACCGCTGTCCCCATCAAAACCAAATCCCCTACTTTCTTTTCTAAAGGAATAGACTCTCCAGTCAGAACTGCCTCATCTAATCGCAAAGTATTCGCTTCTCGCAAAATTCCATCAGCGGGGATTTTGTCACCTTCTCCCAGAAGAACAACATCCTCTGGAACAAGATTCTCTGTAGAAATCATAATTGCTTCTCCATCCCTAAACACTCTAATTTCGGAATGAATCATTTTTTTCAAAGCCGCTAAAGTTCGCTCTACTCTGAATTCTTGAAAGAAACCAATACCAGCATTAAGAAGGACAATAAAAAGAATTACTATCGCATCTATGTGCTCTCCGACAAAGAAAGAAATAATACTAGCTCCTATTAAAATTAGAACCAAAATATCTGTAAACTGTTCTAATAATATTTTCCACACTGGATTTGCTTTTTTAGTACGCAAAACATTAGGACCAAACTCCTTCAACTTACGCCCTGCCATAACACTTGAAATTCCCTGCATTTTTTTATTTTTGTTTCCCTAATACTAGACAATTTCCAGAATTTAGGAAATAAATTATATTATAATATAATACTGTCATTGCGAGCAAAGCGAAGCAATCTCTGAGATTGCCACGTCATGACCTATACGGTCATTCCTCGCAATGACGACATTGAAGTATGAGAATTTACACAAAAACTTCTTGCTTTTCTTTTTATTTCGTGGTAAGATAACCTGTTCTTTTACAAAGAAATGTCTCACCTCTAAGTTAGGGAGCTCCCCCATTTTGAATTTTTATTTTCGAGATGGGGGCGAACTCCCTGCCTTCCCTCGCCCAAGAATTTATTTCTTGTCTACGAAAGAAGACAGAGGCCTTGCTCTCACATCTTTCAGAATTTTTATTTAAACAAAAACAAAAAAAAAGAGAGCATCTAAAATTATTTATTAATTTTGGCAGGTGAGTCCGATACCTTCTAGGTATCGAACCCTATTCTACTTCTCCCTTGTTGAGCATTAGTTTAGTCAAAAAGCGAGCATCCACCTTCTAAGTACCTTCACTTTGTTGTTTAATGGACTTATGTGTAAAAGATGCTCGTTTTTTTTATAACGATTTTTTAGGTTTTGTCAAGCTCAGATCCTTAAGTTTTTAAGTGAAAATGATTGAAAAAGTCCTTCTTTTATGGTATAATCCCCAGATTTAAATGTAACTATGACTGAAGAAAAGAAAACAACAACTCCAACTCCTGTAAAAACAGAAGCTCCTGTAGTACCTGCAAAAGGAGAAGTCCGCATTAAAAACACGGAAAAGAAAGGTAGCTTGGGATTTGGGATTGCCGAAAACCTAAAGAACAAACTAACCGCTAAAAAAGAAGCTAAACAAAAAGAACTAGCGGAAAAAGAAGCTAAACTCGAAAAAGAAATGGGAGATAAAGATCTTTTCTTTGAAGATTTCGATCCTAAACGAGACAAAAAGAAGCTTACTGCTGAAATGAGACAAAGAATTATGGAAGCAGAAAAACATTACCAAGAAGGAATTGTTTCCATTAAAGATCTTATCGCTCCAACTTCTGTAGAAATCAGTAACACCGAGATGAAACTCAACGGAATGTTTGTAAAAAGCTTCTTTGTTTTTAATTATCCCCGTTACCTAGAATCTAACTGGATGGGACAATTAATTAATTTTGATGCCACCATCGATATCTCCGTTTTTGTTTATCCAAGTAATCCCGGAAAGATTATGAAGATTTTGCGAAAGAAAGTAGCAGAAATGCTTTCTTCTAAACATATTAATCAAAAACGAGGGATGGTATCTGACGTTGGATTAGATACTGCTTTAGAAGATGCAGAACAATTACGAGTAGATTTACAACGAGGAACAGAGAAATTCTTCCAAGTAGGAATTTACTTCACTGTTTATGCCGATACCAAAGAGAAATTAGATAAAACTACCAAACAATTAGAAACAATTTTAGGAGGACAACTCGTTATGACTAGAGCCGCAGACTTTAGAGTAGAAAGAGCTTTTGAAACTACCCTACCCCAGTGTACGGATATGATCGAAGTATTCCGAAATATGAATACCGCTCCCCTCTCTACAACCTTTCCTTTTGTGTCCCAAGACCTAACTTCTAACCAAGGAATCTTGTATGGAATTAATAGACATAATAACTCTCTAATTATTTTTGATAGATTTAACTTAGAAAATGCTAATCAAGTAGTCTTCGCTAAATCTGGTGCTGGTAAATCTTATGCCGTAAAATTAGAAATCCTCCG
>CAYWLU010000006.1:0-24915 GCA_964459435.1 uncultured Candidatus Peribacteria bacterium | reverse complement strand
CGAGACTTTAGTACAAAATCGCAAAGATGAAAAACGAATTTGATGTGCAGTATCAAGAGATGCTTAAAACCATTTTGAAGCATGGAATAGAGGAAAAAAACGAACGAACGGGACATGTTTGTAAAAGCCTTCCTGGTTTAACTATGCAGTTCGATTTATCCAAAGGCTTTCCTTTGCTTGCTTTACGTAAAATTCCGCTCAAAGTTTTTATTGCAGAACAAATATGGTTTTTAATGGGGCATAAAAATTTAGCTTTTTTGCAAAGATTTACCAAAATTTGGGATGATTTTGCCGAAGAAAATAACTGTGTTGAGTCTGCTTATGGTTACCGATGGCGGAAACATTTCGGTCGAGACCAAATAAGTGGATTAGTTGAATTATTAAAGGAAGATCCTAGTTCTAGGCATGGGGTTATTTTGATGTGGGACCCGGGAGACGACGGACTGTCTAATGGTATAAAAAAGAAAAATGTGCCGTGTCCATATACATTTACCGTTCAAATTATGGGCGGGAAACTGTGTTTACATTTAATTATCAGGTCTAATGATATGATGTTGGGGAATCCTCACGATGTGTCGGGGTTTGCGTTATTGGCTCATTTTTTAGCACAGAAAATAGGGGTAAAGGTGGGAATTTTAACCACTTCTATTTCCAATGCTCACATTTATGACATTCATTTTGACCAAGCCCAAGAGATTGTTTCTCGCGAAATAACTCACGAGGCGATTGACTTTGTTTGTCCGAAAAACGCTTTTGATCGAGCAGAGGAAGGAGACGAAGGGCTGGTGGAAGAAGTTTTTTCTGCTCTAAAAAAGAATTATCACCCTCAAGAATCTTTAGGGAAAATGGAGATTGTGAAATGATGAATCTACAATCTACAATTTTCAATCTTCAATTATAATAACCAATCAAACGAAATTTTTTATCAAAGGCAATCTTTTACAGTCCACCTGGTCATCCCGCATTTATTGCGGGAGCTATCCACGACCCAAGTACCTGCTTTGTTTTTATTGCAAACACAAGTTTTTTGGTTTGTGATTAATTTATTTTGCAAACATTGTTCTGTTCTCATGGCTAGATACCGCTCGCTGAGGATAGCGAACTGCGTTGAGTTTACTCATAAGTGAGTGAGCGACGCAAACGATAAGCAAAGCGTCAATGTAATCCGGTATGACATGATTTTTTAGACACAATGTACCAGAATTTATTTCGAAAGAACTGGGCGTTTTTGTTTTTTTCTGCTAAATTTTTACCGCAATGAAAGTAATTTTATTAATGGCTATCACGCTAGATGGAAAAATAGCGAAAGACTCTGATCATTTTGCAGATTGGACAGAAAAAGCAGACAAAAAACTTTTTGTAGAACTAACCAAAAGAGCGGGAGTTCTTATTATGGGCTCCAAAACCTATGACACCATTGGTCGACCGCTACCTGGCAGAAAGAACATTGTTTTGACCCGAGACAAAAACAGAACCTCGGATAATCCAGACTTAGTATTTACTAGCGACTCTCCACGGGATATTTTGAGTAGTTTAGCCAAAGAAGGATTCACAGAAGTAATTCTCGCGGGTGGACAGAAAATCAACACGCTATTTGTACAAGAAAACCTAATAGACGAAATAATCGTTTCTGTTTCGCCGGTTATTTTTGGGCAAGGACTATCTCTTTTTGACGAAAATATTGCACTTAAACTCCAGCTTGAAAAACAAGAGAAATTGGGCGAGAATTCAGTTGCCTTGTATTACAAAGTTATAAAATGATTCTTACTAGACACGAAATTTCTGATTTAATAAAACAAGAAAAACTTGTTTTTGAACCAGAATTAGACAAATTTCAAAACCAACCCCATGCCGTAGACTTGCGATTGGGAACTGTTTTTTATCTTCCTAAAATTTGGCAGTTAACCAAGGGGGGGCGAGAAGTTTTGAATGTTGATGTGACAGAGTCTGCTGGAGATAATTTTGAAAAAATAGAACTAAAGCCTGGCCAATTTTTCGAGATTGCCCCCGGAGAATCGATTATTGCTTCAACTTTGGAAAAAATAACCATGGGGGCAGAAGATGTTATGGGGGTACTTTATCCGAGAAGCTCTATTAATAGGCGCGGTTTAACAGTAGATCTTACGGGAATAGTAGATGCTTATTATTCTGGGCACCTAATGATTCCTATTTTAAACAAAACCAGTTCTCAAATTATTCGTATTTATCCGGGAGAGAGAATTTGTCAGGTTGTTTTTCAGAAGTTAGCTAATAATTTAAGCAGAGAAGATGCTCTCCGTCATGGGGCATCCTCCGCCAAATACAACGGATCATCCGCGAATGATTTGTCATCGAAAAAAGATGCTGACGAAGAAATTAATTTAATTAAATCGGGCGATCTAGCTGGTCTTAAGAAATTTAAATTTTAAAAATGGAGTTGCCTTATTTACCAGAAGGTCGAGAAATTTTGTATGTTCCAGAAGACAATGAATTTTTACAGCAAGCCAAAGCAATGGCGGAGGCATTTTCTCCGACCGAAAAACAACAAACGGGGGCGGTTGTTGTTCGAGGCGGGACTATTTTAGGACAGGGTTGTAATCATTCAGACTATCACGAGAAATTTGGTTGTGAGCGAATAAAAAATCATGCCCCTACTGGACAAGGCTATGAGACTTGTTTGGGGTGCGATCCAAAATTTCATGCAGAACAGCAGGCGATTAAACATGCAAAAAATCGGCTACAAGGCTTCGCTCGGGACGATGATTTAACGGGTGCGGATTTATATTTATGGGGACATTGGTGGTGTTGTAAAAGTTGTTGGGACGCCATGATTGAGGCAGGAATAAAGACGGTTTATTTAATGGAAGGGGCGGAAGAGATTTTTAGATTATAAGATTCTTACAACCGTAGCTTTTCACGGTTTTAACGTTCTTCTTACTTTTTCGCTTTTGAGCTTTTAAACTTTTAAGCTACTTTCTTCCCGGCAAAACTGGCTTGGCAAATTTGGCATGAAACTATCTTCCCTAAAGCAACACAACAAAAAAAAGATTATCCGTCTTTTCCGAGTTTTATTTCCCCTACTTGGAACGACGGCACTTTGGAGTCTTTTTTATAAAGAAAAGAAAAAAACTAAATTTTTACAAATTGAAAAAAAGAAAAGATTTTTAGGATTTGTGGCGATTTCTACGCTTGCTTTTTTGGGAAGAAAGGCTTTGTATTTGCGGTTTTTTGCAGTTGATCCCAAAAAACAAGGCAAGGGAATAGGTTCGCGAGTTTTAAAGAAACTGGAACAAATGGCAAAAGAAAAGGGACACCACTTTTTATTTCTTGTTTCCCGATACAAAAGGAAAAAGGCTCATAAATTTTATTTTAAAAATGGGTTTAAAAGATTTTTGGGATTTCTCTTTTGGAAAAAATTAAAGTAAGGGTAGAATTGGCTAGATGGCTAAAAAATATAAACGGATTCTGTTAAAACTTTCTGGAGAAGCTCTCTTAGGAAAGAAAAGCTTCGGGATAGATTATAGTATTTTGGATCAAATCTGTTCGGAAATTGCCGAAGTGTGTAAGACGAAAATAGAAATTGTAATAGTAATTGGTGCTGGAAACATTTGGCGGGGAGCAGAAAGTTCTGCCTCTGGTATTGATCGTGTACCTTCAGACTTTATTGGAATGATGGGAACCATTATGAATTCAATAGCCCTACAGGCAGCTTTAGAAAAAACAGGAGTTCATTGTCGAGTTTGTTCCGCGTTAGATATTCCAGCAGTTGCAGAATCATATATTACTAGACGAGCAGATCGTCACCTAGAAAAAGGGCGGGTAGTAATTTGTGCAGCGGGTACAGGGAATCCATATTTTACAACAGACTCTGCGGCAGCACTCAGGTCCTTGGAGCTTAGTTGTGACGCTCTGTTAAAAGGAACGAATGTTGACGGAGTTTATGATGACGATCCCAACAAAAACCCAAAAGCTAAAAAATATAAACAAGTTTCTTTCGACGAAGCTCTAGAAAAAAACCTAAAGGTTATGGATTCTACGGCTTTAGCACAATGTCGAGATAACAAGATGCCAATAATAGTTTTTGAACTTCTGAAAAAAGGCAATTTAAAAAAAGTCATTAACGGAGAAGAGGTGGGAACGAGGGTGGTATTCTAAACTAGTCAAAAATTACATAATTAAAGCCTTTTGTGGTGGTTTTTTCGGGAATATCCAAACTAATGGTTCTGGCAAAGTCTCCAATAGAAACTTCTGAAGTAACGGTATAAATACTTTTGGGAACAGTTATTACATCCACTCCTGCCCCAACATGGTCAAACTCAAAAGGAATTCCAGCGATTTTGGCATCATCCCCATCCTCGTCGACGACTCCAAGGTGAGAAAAAGGCAAAAGCGGTTTAAAGGACAATTTAAACATACTAAAATCATCGTCATTCAAAAGAAGAAATGTTCCGAGAGTAATTCCGGCATTTCCTGGGAAGATTTTTCCACTCATTTCGGAATTAACAACAGAATCGATGACAAATGTGTTATCAGTTAAAAATTCTTCTTCACAAACAAAGGTTGAACCTTCCGCACAAATAGCTACACCAGCCTTGTCTGGTAAAAAAGTTTGGAAACCATCGTCGACATGTCTTCTAGAAATTGACCAATCCAGAAAGACTTCATTTTCGGCGCTACCAAAATCGAAAGGACGAGGAATTTTTTCATTAGAAGTATCAAAAGTTAAAGAAAAAGCTTCGGTTAGTTTTCCGGCATGGTCGTGCTCGGGATTAAAGTTGTCATTTTCATCGATTGGTTGCTCTTCAGTAGGATTTTCGGAATCATCCCAGAAAAAAGGGATTTCGATGGTTTGGTTTTCGTGCATAATTCCTTCGACGGGTTTGTCTCGACCTTCGATTTTCCAAGCTACCGTAGCAGAAGAAGCAGGTAAAAAGATGTGTTGAGGGAAATCATCATCAACCAAGGCATCACTACTTGGGAAATCGACACCTTGCCCGCGGGCATTATGATGAAATAAAGCTGCTTCGACACCAGACTCAGCGGCGAAAAATATCTGATTAGATCTTTCGATTGCCGTTCCCTGCTCTAGCCCCCTAGACACAGAAGAAAGGGTTGCCATCGCAATTCCAAGCACGGCAAAAGATATCCCAAGAACAACAACTAAAGACACGCCAGGATTTTTTCGTTTCATCAAAATTCATTTTAACCTAGAATTCGGATGATGAAAAAAGTTTATTTAATCATTTTGGACGGATTTGGATTTGGAGGGCATGACAAAGGAGATGCTATTTTTCATGCCAAGAAACCATTTTTGAACGAGATTTTTGCAAAATATCCTATGTCTCAATTGAAAACCTACGGAGAATCTGTGGGTTTGCCAGAATTTCAAACGGGAGGTTCCGAGGCGGGACATATAACGATTGGTTCTGGTAGAGTTATTAAACACCTTCTAACTAAAATTAATGATAAAATAGATTCTGGAGAATTTTTTAAAAACAAAAAACTAATAAGTCTTTTTGAAAAAGCTAAAAACAAAGGAAGGATCCATTTTTATGGTTTAGTTTCTGACGGAGGAATTCACAGCTTTCTTCCTCATCTATTTGGTCTCCAAGAAATGGCAAAGGAATATGGTATCTCCAAGGTTTATATTCACGCGGTATTAGACGGGAGAGATGTTGGAGAAAGAACGGCGAAGGAGTTTTTACTTCAGATAGAAGAAAAAAAGATCGGAAAAATTGTGACCGTTGGAGGTCGATTCTTTGGTATGGATCGAGATAATAATTGGGACAGAGAAGAAAAACATTACCAAGCATTAACAGACAAAAAATCTCCAGAAAAAAGTGATTGGAAGACAGAATTGAAGAAGTTTTATGAAACAACCGACAAATCAGATTATTATTTTCCGCCCATTTTGTGCGATAAAGAAGGGCAAATTCAAGAAGACGATGTTGTGATTTGTTTTAATTTTCGGGTAGATCGGATGCGAGAAATTGTTGAGATTTTAACTAGTGAAAAATTCAATTATTTTCAAAGAGACATAAAACTTGATCCGCAAAATATCGGAGTTTTTGGTAAATACGGGATAGGAACTCAAATGATTTTTTCCGAAAAAGGAGAGAAACCACCTAAAAATACTTTGGGAGAAGTTTTTGCCAAAAAAGGGCTTAAGCAATTGCGTATTTCAGAAACAGAAAAATTTAACCATGTAACTTTTTACTTTTCTGGACAGACCAAAGAAGAATTTAAAGGAGAAGAGCGGATTATGATTCCCTCTCCAAAATGTGCCAGCTATGCTACAAAGCCTGCCATGTCGGCGAGAGAGCAAACAGAAAAAGTAATAAAAGAGCTAAAGAAAAAGAAGTTTAATTTAATCGTTCAGAATTTTGCTAATGCAGATTTGGTTGGACATTCTGGTAATTTAAAAGCTGCAGAAAAGGGGGTAGGGGTTTTAGACGAGTGTATTAAGAAAATTATTCCGATAGCACTAGACGCAGATTATGAAATAATTCTTACCGCAGATCATGGGAATTCAGATGAAATGATTTATCCTAACGGAGAAGAATGCGCTGCTCATACAAAAAACCTCGTTCCTTGTGTGTGGATTACTAAAAATCCAGCAGGGAAAAAATTAAGAGCCAAAGGATTCCTTTATGATATTGCGCCCACTCTTTGTGAAATGGCAGGAATAAAAATCCCCAAAGAAATGACAGGAAAGAGTTTGATCAGAAAGAAGTAGGGTTGTTGTTTTCAATGGTTGACAATTGCCTTTTTCAAACTAGACTCGCTCCGTTCTTTGTGGAATTTAGGTGTCGCAATCCGCGACGACGCACGAGTGGCGGAATTGGTAGACGCGCAAGCTTGAGGGGCTTGTGGGAATTTTTTTCCCGTGGAGGTTCAAGTCCTCTCTCGTGCACCAGAAAATTCTTTTATAGTTGTGAAAATGGGGTAGCTGAGAGCGAATAGAGATAGCCGAGTGTAGCAAGGCGATCTCGTGAAATGAGCTCGAAGACCTCCATTTGAGCAAGAGGAGCGATGACGAAGTAAGCTGAATTAATCGTGAAACGATTCATGAAAGCAACGAAGTCATCCAGCGACGACAACGCGGGGTAGAGCAGCGGTAGCTCGTCG
Organism: uncultured Candidatus Peribacteria bacterium; assembly: GCA_964459435.1. GTDB lineage: Bacteria > Patescibacteriota > Gracilibacteria > UBA4473 > UBA4473 > JAIPGU01. The sequence continues at coordinate 17,808 of CAYWLU010000006.1, read as the reverse complement.
GGCTCATAACCCGAAGGTCACAGGTTCGAATCCTGTCCCCGCAACCAAAAATTTCCGGCTTATCTCCAGAGGAGATAGGGCGGAGATTTTTTATTGGAGAGGATGAGAACCTGGTTTTTTGTGAAACAAAAAAAGGTTCGATATGAGGAGCTAAAAAAAGAAAGCGCCGTAGGCATTTTCTTTTTGTGCGACGATATCACGACCGAACGAAGAGAGGGAGTAATCCTGTCCCCGCAACCAAAAAAATATGGAATTGCCCCAAAGGGGTAATGCCATGTTTTTTTAATTCGCCATGGCGAATATATCCGAACCCAAAAGGTTCGAGGATTTGTACTGAGAAGTGAAGCGACGATGATACAAATCCCTCTCCCGAGTTCGCTGTGGCGAACGAAGGGACGAGCATCCTGTCCCTGCAACCAAAAAAAGGAAGACAAGGACTCCATTGCTTTTTTTTCTAAAATCTGGAAAAATTAATCTGTAGAAAAACGCATGAAAAAAGCCACAAACACTATTTTACGAATGTCAGTGCCAAGACTCAACGAAAGAGGCCCCATTGCTTTTGAGCAAATTTTAGCGAGTCTGCATGGACTTCTGACAAAAACAGCCAAGAAAACAGGGAAAGAAGCGGTTAGTTTTGAGATTGTGCGGAGTGAGGGAAGAATTTATTTTTATGTAACAGTTCCTTCTCACCTAAGAACGCTAATTGCTTCTCAGTTTTATGCTCAATATCCCGAAGTGGAAATAGAGTCCGTTCCAGAATTTTTTACTAAAAAATTAATTGCTAACAAAAATATTTTATCTGCCGAACTTACTCCGGCAGAACCTTGGTTTTTTACTTTTAAGAGACATCCTCAATTTGAAGATCGTACGAGTAGGGTCTTAGAAGACCCAATTGGCCCTATTACTGGAGCATTGTCTCAATTATATCATAAAGATGATGTTGCTATAATTCAGTTTGTGGTTGCCCCCATTGCTCCGAAGTGGAATGAGGTTGCTCAGCCAACGCTTAAGAGGTTTTTTAAGCCTGGTCCTTGGCAATGGAGATGGTTTCGGAAACTTTATCAATGGGCAAGATTACATCCTAAACAGAATATAAGAATTCTAAGGTCTCCAGTTTGGATATTAATGTTAATGCTTTTTAATTTGGGAGGGATTAGAAAATTAGTTATGCCAGACGATGCTTCTGATAATGATAAAACGAGAGATTTAGACAGAGAAGAGCAAACATCTGGGAAACATGATAGAGAAACGGTTTTTTCTGCTGCATATGATAAAATCACTCGACTTAATTTTGCGACTAATATTAGAGCTATTTATATCCACACAGATAAAGATGAACTTCACGCCGAAGCAAAAATCCGAGAAATTGCCGGAACTTTCCAGCAGTTTTCTATGCCCCAAATGAATCACTTCAAGATTTCTAGATTACAAAAAGGAGAACATTCTCGAGTTTTTCATGACGCAGTTAATCGGAATACCAAAAACCAATTTGCTCTTTCTCAGGAAGAATTGGCGACCATGTTTCACTTGCCAACCGTAACAGTAACCAGCTCTCGGATTCAATGGGTCTTGTCTCAAAAACTAGAACCACCAGCGGATCTTCCAGACGACAAAGAAAAGGACGTGACCCTGATTGGAGAAACTAATTTTCGAGACCAGAATTCTAAATACGGGATAAGGGTAGATGACCGCAGAAGGCATGTTTATATTATTGGGAAAACTGGAATGGGAAAATCTACCTTGCTGGAGAATATGATTTTTTCTGATATTAAAGAAGGGAAAGGAGTAGCGGTGATAGATCCACATGGAGACTTGGCAGAAGCCGTGATGCGATTTGTTCCGAAAAATAGAACGAACGATGTGGTTCTTTTTGACCCATCTGACGGCGGTTTTCCCGTAGCTTTTAATATGTTAGAAGGAAGAAACGCAGAACAACGATCACTGGTTGCCTCGGGTCTTTTGGGCGTAATTAAGAAGTTGAATATAGATTCTTGGGGACCAAGATTAGAACACTTTCTTCGTAATACAATTTTGGCACTAGTAGAAGCTCCAGACACAACGATGTTAGGAATTACGAGAATGTTGGTAGATAAAGTTTATCGGGAAAAGATCTTGCACCACGTAAAAGACCCGATGGTTTTGAGTTTTTGGCGAACAGAATTTTGTGCTCTTGCTCCACAGAGATTGGCAGAAGCGGTTGGACCTATTCAAAATAAAGTAGGACAATTTCTTTCTACACCCGTTATTCGTAATATTGTTGGTCAACCAAAGTCTACTTTAGATTTAAGATTTGCCATGGATACGGGAAAAATTGTGATTATTAATCTTTCTAAAGGAAAAATAGGAGAAGATAATTCTTCCATGCTTGGTTCTTTGCTTATTACCAAATTTCAGTTAGATGCCATGAGTCGAGCAGATGTGCCAGAAAAAAAGAGAAGGGATTTTTATCTTTACGTAGATGAGTTTCAGAATTTTGCGACAGACTCTTTTGCGACAATTTTGTCTGAAGCTCGAAAATATCATCTGAATCTTACCATGGCTAATCAGTATGTAGCCCAGATGTCAGAAGAAGTACAAGCGGCAGTTTTTGGAAATGTAGGAAGTTTGGTTTCTTTCCAGATTGGAATAGATGATGCCAAGGTGTTTTCAGAACAGTTTGACGAAGAAACAATAGACCCAATAGATTTAGCTTCTTTGCCAAAATACTGTGTTTATAATCGGATTATGGTGGACGGACTAACCTCTCCGGTTTTTTCTGGAAAAACGCTTGTTCCGCCTAAAATTGTAGACGAAGAAGATCCTGAGGTTCGATTCGAGAAGATTAAAAAGTTCTCTAGACAACGCTATGCTCACCCCCGAGAAGAGGTGGAAGGAAAGATTAATCGTTGGGCTAGACCAGAAGAAGAAAAGAGGAAAACGCAAAAGGATAGTGGCGATAAAAAATAATATTATATTATAATATAACAAATGAATTTTTCAGAAAAATTGGAAACGGCGGTTAAAGAAAAAAACTCCTGTTTAATTCTTGGACTTGATCCCAATCCAGATAAGTTTCCAGCCAAGTTTTCTAAAGATGCCAAAGGAGCACAAGAGTTTTGCGAGGCAATTTTAGAAGCAACTCATGATTTAGTTTGCGGGGTAAAGATTCAGATGGCTTATTTTGAAGTCTTTGGTTCTGAAGGAATAAAAGCAGTAGAAAATCTTTTAAAAATTGCTAAAGAAAAAAATCTCATCACGATTGTGGATGGCAAAAGAAATGACATTGGTTCTACTTGTGAAGCTTACGGGAAAGCATATTTGGCAGATGGTCCGCTTAGTTGTGATGCAATGACTGTGAATCCACTATTGGGGACAGATGGTATGCAACCCTTGATTGATAAATGCGAAAAAAATGACCGAGGTCTTTTTGTTTTAGTAAGAACTTCTAATCCTTCTGCGCAGGAATTTCAGGGTGGAGAAGCAGAGATTTCTCTAAGGATTGCCGAGAAAGTAGAGGAATGGAATATAACTACCCAATCTCCAGAGAATCAATTTGCTTCTATTGGAGCGGTAATTGGAGCTACTGTTCCAGAAAAGCTGTTGGCTTTCTTTAGAGAGGAAATGCCTCATGCTTGGTTTCTTTGTCCGGGAGTTGGAGCTCAAGGGGGTTCTATGGAAGAAGTTTTGGCCGTCAGAAAAAATGGAATTGGTGTTTTGATTCCCGTTTCTAGGTCTGTGCTTTATGCAAGTACAGGAGAAGACTTCAAAGAAGTAGCAAGAAAAGAAATGCAGAAGATGTTTAATTTACAGAAATAAAAAGATTGCAAACATGTGGTTTTATGTTAAAATAACATCACTTGTAATCTTAAAAAATGGATAAAGATAAAATAGAAAATAGGTTTCCGACTAACGAAGAAATGTATCAAAAACTTGTAGAAAAGGGCGGAGAAGATTTTGTGGTTAATTTTTCGATGTTGGTGGCAGATGTTCGAGATTATGATAAATTAATGGACTTGTTAAAAAAGACTGATGATTTACAAGAAGGAGTGAAAATAGTTCGTGAATTAGCAGATAGAATATTAAGACCTTCTTTGGAGAGGGTAAAAACTATGCAGGAGAATAATTCGGAAAAATTTATAAATGTGCTGAGAGAAACAATAGAACGCTTTTGGGTGAAATATCGCATGCATCAGTTAAAATCAGAAGGGGCGGAGATGGGGAACGAAGGTAATTTAGATAAAATTTTGGTGGACATGGAAAATTCGGAACAACTAGAGCCAATCTTTGCTTGGAAGGTGGGTCTGGGTTTATTGGAAAATTATATTATTAAAAGAAAGGGCGTTGTAGATGAGGACTTGAAGCAAAAAATACTTGAGCTTATAAAAAAGCTGTCAGAGTTTTTAAAAACAGACATGACTACTTATGCGAAAAATTGTTACCTAAAGGAGTCGGAGGATGAGTATATAAAAGATTGGTTTAAAGAAGATTTTTGGCCACAAGAAATAAAGAAGGCATTTGAAGAAGTGATTGCAAACTATATTAAATAAGAACAATTAGTTTAATATTGCCTTTATTCTTCGCACTCCCCGAGATGAAGCCTGTTCTTTTTTAATTTTAAATTTCCCTAATTTTCCAGTAGTTTCGGCATGAGGGCCTCCGCAGATTTCTTTGGAGAATTCTCCCATGGAATATACTTTTACTTTATCGCCGTATTTGTGTTCGAAAAGTCCGATAGCACCAGATTTTTTGGCTTCATCGACTGATATTTCCTGATATTCAATAATTATATCAGCTTGAATGGCTTCATTTACAAAATCCTCAACCTCTTTGATTTGCTCGGGAGTTACTTTGTCTGGATGAGAAAAATCAAATCGCAGTCTTTCTGGGGTGATATTAGATCCGCGTTGCTCAACATGATTGCCTAATACCTTTCTAAGACCAGCATGCAGAAGGTGGGTAGCTGTATGGAGGGCAGTGGTAGTTTCCGAACAATCTCCCAAGCCTCCTTTAAATTTTTTCTCAGAACCAGATCTAGAAAGTTTTTGGTGAGCTTCAAAAGCTTTTTCAAACCCTTTTTCATCAACAGACAGACCTTGTTCTTGGGCTAGCTCTACGGTCATTTCCAAAGGAAACCCGTAGGTTTCATAAAGATTAAAAGCATTTTCGCCACAGATTTTATTGTTATCACAATTTTGGATAAGTTTATTGAACTCTTTTTCTCCTTTTTCTAGCGTTTTAGAAAATTGACCTTCTTCTCGTTCCAATTCTTCAAAAATAAATTTCTCATTTTGCTTAATTTCTGGATAGGCAGGACTTAATTTTTCTATCACAACTTTTGCAACACTCTTGCAAAAACTTCCGGAGATATTGATTTTACGGGCATGGCGAATAGCTCTACGGATTAATCTTCGTAAAATATATCCCTGATCTAGGTTAGAGGGGGCGATTTTATCAGCTAGAATGACTACGGCGGTTCTTAGGTGGTCAGCAATAATTCGTTTAGATAAAGAATCTTCGTTACCATTAGATAGTTTCGAGAGTTTTTGCAAGATACTTGCAAAAACATCTGTCTCGTAGATAGAAGAAAAACCATTAAGAGCAGTAACGGTTCGTTCTAGTCCCAGTCCAGTATCTATATTTTTTTGTGGAAGCGGGGTTAGTTTACCATTATTATCTCTATTGAATTGCATAAAGACATCGTTCCAGATTTCTACCCAGAGAGGGTCTTCAAAGGTATCTTGGTAACTTTTTGGGGCAGTATCTGTGCCAGTCCAAAAGAACATCTCCGTATCTGGTCCACAGGGGCCAGTGTCGCCCTTTGCCCACCAGTTATGTTTTTTATCTAAATAGGCAATTCGTTCTTTGGGAATTCCTTGTTTTTGCCATAATTCTGCAGATTCTTCGTCTCTAGGGGCATTTTCGTCTCCGGCAAAAACAGAAACAGCCAATTTTTCTATAGGAAGTTTTAGGATTTTAGTGAGGAATTCAAAAGACCAAGGAATCTGTTCTTCTTTGAAGTAATCTCCTAATGACCAATTTCCAAGCATTTCAAAAAAAGTGAGATGAATATCGTCGCCAACTTCATCAATATCAATAGTACGGATACACTTTTGAGCATTGGCGAGTCTTATTCCAGCAGGATGTTTTTCTCCCATTAAAAAGGGAACAAGCGGATGCATTCCGGCATTATGGAAAAGGGCGGTAGGGTCGTTGTCTGGAATAACTCCGGCACTTGGAATAATTACATGATTTTTGGATTTCCAAAAATCAAGCCACTTAGTTCGCAAATCGTTGGTTGTATATTTCATTTAAAAAACCAAGGGCATTGTACACAAAAACAAAACCTCTTGAAGGATTATTTATGATGAACTCGTACGGCTCGATCTAATCCTTCGCCAACAGAATCGGTGGTTAGGTCTGGATATTTTTCGGCAATCCAGAGATGTACTAGACGACGGATAAAAGGACGCATTGGATCTAATTTAATTTCTGATAAATTCCGTTCTTTCATAAGTTCGATATTTTGTCCTACTTTAGAATAAACTCGGTCGTATTGTTCTTGGCGGTAACCGTCAATATCAATAGTAACGAAGACCTTTTCTTCGCTCTGATGCCATAATACATTTTTTAAAACAACCTGAAGAGCGTTAAGAATTGCTCCATTGCGACCAATAAGTTTAGCGGTATCTGGCGTTTCGATACTGGCTCGATAATGACCGTTTTCTTCTATAACAGTTATACAGTCATAATTTGCTCCATATTTATCAAGCAAAAGCCTGAGTGCTTTTTGAATAATTGTCTCCATGTAGAGCAAATATAGAAATTTTTTCTCTGCCGTCAAGATTACTTAATAATTTTTTAAGATTTGATGGGGGAAAATTCACAGATTTTCTCTTTAGCATTATAAGAAACCTTTAAAACAGAACCTTCTTTGGTTTTTCCGTCTAGCAGTGCTTCAGCGAGAGGGTTTTCTAGTTTATCAGCGAGAACACGACGGACTTGTCTGGCACCAGATTCGGGATGATAAGACTCTTTAGCAAGACTGTTTAAAACAGATCCTCCGAGATTAAGAGTGATGTTTTTGTCTTTTAGTCGGGTCTGGAATTCGTCAACCTGGAGCTGACAGATTTTTTTAATAGATTCTCGATCGAGTGGATGGAAAATAACAACAGAATCCAAACGATTAATAAATTCAGGAGAAAATTCTTGTTTAAGGTCTTTGTTAACATCTCCAGAAGCTAAATCAAATTCGTGTTCGTGTTCGGCAATATCTTTTTCGCTATCAGCAAATCCAATAGCATTGGCGGTTTGTTGGAATCTTGCTGCTCCAATATTGGAAGTCATAACAATAATGGTGTTGCGAAAAGAAATCTGTCTTCCTTTACCATCTGTTAAATGGCCGTCTTCAAAAATTTGCAAAAGCATGTTATGAATTTCTTTGTGTGCTTTTTCTATTTCATCAAAAAGAACGATAGAATAAGGTTTTCGACGAACTTTTTCGGTAAGTTCTCCGCCATCTTCGTGCCCAACATATCCAGCCGGGGCACCAACAAGTCTGGAGCCGGTATGTCCAGAAGAGAATTCTGACATGTCCATTTTTATCAAGGCTTTTTCGTCGTGATAAACTTCTTTAGCGAGCTGTTTTACTAGTTCGGTTTTCCCTACCCCCGTTGGTCCAAGAAACATAAAGACTCCCAAGGGACGGTTAGGATTTTGGATTCCTACTCGAGATCGACGAATGGCTTTGGAGATTTCAAAAACTCCTTTGCTTTGACCAATAATTTTCTTTTCCATTGTTTTTTCTAGGTTTTGGAGATGTTTTATTTCGGAATCAAGTAGGGCAGATACGGGGATATTGGTCATTTGTTCTAACATCTTGGCGATGTCATAGGCAGTTATTTTTTGCGGAATTTTTCCTGCAGATTTCTTGGCTTTTAGGGTTTGGATTGCGAGTTGCAACTTCTGTTCTTCTTGATGAAGTGAATTTGCTTTTTCGTAATTTTGGGCGATTACGGATTCTTCTTTTTGTTTTTGGATTTGAGATAATTTTTTTCGTAAATCTTGAATTTCTTTGCCATTTTCTCGGTTAACAACGGACTTAGAGGCACATGCTTCGTCTAAAAGATCCAAGGCTTTGTCTGGCAAAAAACGATCGTTAACATAACGAGCAGATAGTTTTACAGCGGATTCAATAGCACCGTTTTCAATGTCTACGACATGGTATTTCTCGTAACGGGTTGCCAGTCCTTGTAGTATTTGAATAGCTTCGCTAATAGTTGGTTCGGGGACATCTATGGGTTGAAATCGACGAGCAAGGGCTGCATCTTTTTCTATATATTTACGGTATTCTTCCATTGTGGTAGCACCAATCATTTGAATTGTGCCACGGGAAAGAGCTGGTTTTAAGATGTTGGCGGCATCCAGAGATCCTTCTGCACTTCCTGCACCAATAATAGTATGTAGTTCATCAATAAAGAGAATGACTTCATTTTCTGCGGCAGAGGCTTCGTCTAATATTCTTTTTAACCGTTCTTCAAATTCGCCACGATACTTTGTTCCAGCAACTAAGTTGGACATCGATAAACATAAAACTCGTTTATCAATAAGAGAATCCGGAACCTCTCCGTCGATAATTTTTTGTGCCAAACCTTCGGCAATAGCAGTTTTTCCTACTCCTGGATCACCTAGAAGTACGGGGTTATTTTTTGTTTTACGGGAAAGAATTTGGACGACTCGTAGAATTTCTTTATCTCGACCAATAATTTTTTCTAATTTCCCACTAGAAGCTAGTTCGGTAAAATCAGTACAGAAATAGTCTAATGCCAGCTTCTTTTTACGAGAACCTCTTTGGGCAGGATTACTTGCCATTGAATCTTCCATGTCTGCGGCACCAAATTGCCCACCAGCACCATTTTCTGCATCTTGGGGGTTAACACTCATTCCTACCAAAATTCCGTGTAGGCCGTTCAAAAATTGCTCTATTTGAGGCATTTGAACAGAGGGATTATTTTGTTCTGAAACATCATTTTGTGTTTTGCGAAATAAATTTTCTAAATCTTCAATAATTTGGTCGGGTTTAATCATCAGGGTTTCTAAGATTTGAACAGCGCCACAATCTTTTTGGCGAAGAAGGGCGTATAAAATATGTTCGGAATCAACCATGGAATGACCAAAATCAAGAGCTGTTTGCGCAGAAAATTCAATTACTTTTTGAGAAAAAGCTGAAAAAATATTGCCATCGGAATCATTAGGATGAGGGGTCGAAATATTTTTTAGGTCTTCTGCGATACGGAAGGCGTTTTCGTAAGTAACGCCAAAATTACGGAGGATTGAACCACCAATTGCCTTCGGTTGACGAAGAATTCCGAGAAGTAAGTGTTGAGTTTGAACTTGGTTTTCCCCTAGTCGTCGCATTTCTTCTTGGGCGAGAATTAAGGTGTTCTTGGCAAAATGAGTGAAGGAATCAAAGTGAGACATGGACTAGATCGTTATAAATTAGATTATTTGTTTGTAAAACTAAGGATTAAAGTATTCTATCAGAGTTTATAGATAGATGACAAAGAAGTTATCTTGATTTTTTAGATAAAACATGGAGAAAGGTTCATTTTTGAGCAGTAAAAACATCTTTGATAACTACAAATTGTTGCCACCCCCGAAGAATCATGGCATTTTTCTGACTCATTTTGGCGATGTATCCTCCCGCTTGATGGCGAGCAATTTCGGCATCTATCTGTTCTAAATTGCTAGATAATTCGAAGTGTTTTTCGGTAGTTTTACTTAAGACATATCCTTGCATTCCAACTTTATTTAACCAGAAAAGATAAGAGCATGCCAGCAATAAAGCTATTCCAGATAACAACCAGAACAGAAATTTTTCTGTTCTAGCGACCAAAAAGGAAATACTAACTCTTTTTTTAGAAGACATGGGGGTTTGTTGGGTTGGGTTGTCTATAAAGACAGAACAATTTTAAGGTCATTATCTTTGGGGGTCAAAGAGATTTTTCATTCCAATCGATCAATTAGAGTTCGTTTTTCGGGAATAATTGCATTGCCCTGCCAATCTTCGATACCTTTTATTTCTAAATAAAATCGTTCATTGAGCTGCTTTTGTTTTTGGGAAAAACCAAGAATTAGTGTTCGACCGTCTTTTAGTAATACGGCGGTAATTGGTTCTTGAGTTTCTGAGATGTCTTTGTTTTCAAAATCTCGATCAACCAAGGTTACAAATAATTTATCAGTTAGTCTCGTTTTTTCATTAAAATGAACTTCGGCAAATAGATTAGCTGGTGCGAATTTTTCTTTAGATTCGGGGGTTAGCTCTATAGAATCTAAACTTTTTTTCGGAATTATTTCATGAAGAGTAATAAAAGGAGGTGAAAGATCTGGGCGGACTACCCAACGAAATATTTTTCTAAAATTTTTAATTTCTCCTACAAAATAACCAATGTTCTCATGTTGAGAAAAAGTAGCTTTAGAAAATGATTTTTGAGGAAAAAGAGAGATGGTAACATTGGCAAAAATATTATGTCCTCTTGGCCGAAAGATAGAGAATTCTTTGAATTCGCCAGTGTATTCAAACATCATTACTTTTCTAAAACTTCGCCCCGGTTCTATTTCTGCTTCAATAAATACTGGTTCAGTTCCCAATATTTTAGGGGTAATAATTTCAAAAACACCTTTCCATGTTTGTGAGAGAGGTTCGTCATAATCTCCCAAGTGACTTACTTCTAATTCTAAAAAGAAGCCCCATTTGTCGGGAGCCGTTTCTCGAATACTGAGATTTAAAATTTTATGAAGAAAACGGGAACTTTTTCCTCCCCCTAAATTCCATTCGATAACTCCAAAATCATTTCTTTCTGGCCTGATTTTTGGAGAAATTTTGGGAGAGAATATTTGTCCGTTTTGAGAACTTTTAGCTAGTATTCTAGTTGCTCGTGGTAGAATTGTTGGCTTCCAAATAGTTCGCCAAATAAGACTTTTGCCAAGTTTAGCCAGAGGAGATTTGCGTTCAGCAAGTTCTTTTTCGTCATGGCGATCTATATTGGCTACGGTTCGAGATAATTCAGCAAAGATGTTTTTGGTAAAAATAGATTTTCCTCCAAAAGGAAGTTTGCCAAATAAATTAAAGATTTGTTCTGCCGTTCCAAAATCAAAAAGGAGAACGCGGTCTATAGATTCAGTAGTAGCTTCTTCATAGGCAGTGCGAAATTCTTCAGTACAAATCTGAAGATCGCTTGATGTTCCGAGATCCCAAAAGTTTTTAGTCTCAGAAATTCGATCCAAGGGAGGAGAGGCTGGACCAAAGGTTTTTTCGGAAAGAGCATAAGAATTTTTAAATACTATTTTTGGTGGAAAAAACTCTACGGTTCCAAAGGCGGTTACAAATCCCCCACAAGGACGAGCCTCTGCTTCATTGGTAAACAATATTAAAGTGCGTCCGCGCAAGAATCCATTAGAGATAAAATTCCGTAGAGGCCAAGCGACAATAAGGAAGTAGATGACTAACACTAGAACAATAACTTCCCAGAGTTTTACAGGAGATTCTTTTTGGAGAGCTTTACTCCAAGAGAAAAAATTCCATTTCGTTTGCTTTTTTTTCTTGAGAGACAAGAAATTCCACCAAGGCTTTTTCATCGAGATAAATTTTGGCTAAAAACTAGTTTTTTGTCGAGTGGAAAGTGGTTGAAAAGTCTAAAAGTTAACCCATTCGATTTCACTCTCGTTCGAGCCTGAGCGACGAGGTCGTCAGACCTCAGAGCCGAATGGCAGGGCAGGCAAGTCTAAAAGTTGAAAAGTTAATTTTAACCCGGGTTCAAAATATCTCAGAACCCGGGTTAGGAATTCAGGAATTCATCAGTAGCTTCTTGCCAGTTTCTTAGACCCTCAGGTAACTTTGTGTTTTTGAGGACAGAGTTTTTGGGACGAGTGGTTTTATTAATTAATTCATCAGAAGATATTTTTCTAATTTGCCCTTCCCAATTTTTTTTCTGTAGAAAATAGTTAGCAAAATCCGCCCAACTTACAGGATTTCCGGAATTTTGCAGGTGGAAGTGTCCAGTTTGTTGTTCTTTTTGTAAGAAATTTTGGACAACAAATTCAGCCAAGTCTTTAGTATAAGTGGGTCTTCCAATTTGGTCGTTTACTATTTCTAAAACATCTTTTTCTTGGCTTAGTTTGATAATTTTAGTAATAAAGTTTTCTTTATTTTTACCAAAAAGCCAAGAGGGCCGGATATTCCAGAAAGGAATGCCAGAATTTTCTAATAATATTTCTGCTTGTACTTTACTTTGACCGTAAAAATTAAGAGGTTTTCTTTCATAATTTTCTGGAATAGAAAGGTTAGAGGGGGCATTAAAGACATAATCAGTAGAAAAATGAATTATTGGTCGTCGATGTGTAAGAATATTTTCCAAAGCTTTTACATTCATTATTTCACAAAGTCCTTGTTCTTTTTCTGCTTCATCTACATCCGTATAAGCAGCACAATACAGAATTTTATCAAAAAAATTCCCAGCTAAAAATTGATTTACTTTGGGAAAATCTAGTAAATCTAATTCATGATGAGCAGGGGCAACAAAATCTATTTGGGCTTTTTCCAGAATTTCTGGAAATTCTGACCCAAGAAGTCCTGTTTTTCCAAGGAGGAGAATTTTCATAGTTTTTTTGTACCTTAAAGTTGCAACTTTGCAAAGTTGCAACGGTAAGAAAATACTCTTTTTGGTAAGCCGAGTTTTGTTATAGCTGTCATTTATCTGATCACTAGCATTACTGCTAGTTGTCATCGGCAGGACAAATTTTGCCTCAGAGTGGAAAAAACACCACTAGACAAGATTTGGCCCCCTGCTTCTCCGCCAGAAGAGTTTAGCACTGCGAAGTGTTGCCACAACGCAGACCGAAAGAATCACCTTTCGAATATTTCACTAGGGCCCAAAAAAATTGGGATACATAATTTCTGTGCCACATAATTCCTCTTTGTTTCTTGCGAAACAAAGGATCGCCCGTGAGGCGTTTCTGTGTTTTTTGTGCGGCTCGGACTTTCCTCCCCACACCTTTTTCCGCTTTAGTTATTTTTTGCTATTTTTATGCTTTCAGAGAATCTTTTTTTTAGTTCACTCAATCCTTTTCCATGATTTTTCAGTTTTCTTTCTCTGATTAAAGCATCTTTTTTGGAAAGGAAGTATTCACAATAAACAAGTTTCCAGGGTCTATTGTTCATAGTAGATTTATTTTCTCCTGCATTATGAGATTCAAGTCTTCGTTTAATGTTTGCGGTATATCCAACATAGAAAGTGTTGTTTGGAGGGCTATAAAGGATATAAATACAGTGCATTATCTAAAATATACCATAAAAACGAAAAAAGGTGTGGGGCGACAACTTTAAAAAGAGCAGTTGCTTTTTTGCACAAAAAATGAGAAAAAGCAACTAGAAAAATGTCAGATAGATTTCTCGAAGACCTCAAAAATAGAATCGATATAGTCGAACTTGTTCGTAAATACGCGGAATTAAAGAAGGCGGGAAAGAATTTCATGTGTCGTTCTCCGTTCAGAAACGAAAGAACTCCTAGTTTTTGTGTTAGTCCTGACAAACAATTTTGGTACGACTTTGGTAATTCGGAAGGAGGAGATGCTATTTCTTTTATAGAACGGATTGAAAACTTGAGTTTTAGAGAAGCGGTAGAAATGCTTGCGGAGACTGCGGGACTAGAAATACCAGCCTCTTTTGGAGAAAAAAAAGGGCCATCTATGGAGGAAAAGAAAGATATTTTTGCATTGCACAACAAGGCTGTGGAGTTTTTTGTTAAACAATTAGAAACGGCAGAAGATGCAATGGAATATCTAAAGAAACGAAAAATTTCTGATGAAGTTATTAAGGATTGGAAGCTTGGTTATGGGGGAGACTCTCGAGATGGGCTAAATAAGTTTTTATTGGAACAGGGATTTTCAGAAAAAGATATTACTGGTTCTGGTGTGGCATTTGTCAGGGAATTTGGTGCTAAAAAAATGGGAGACCGTTTTTGGAGCAGAATTATAATTCCTATTAATGATTCTAAAGATGGACGAGTTATCGCGTTTACTGGTCGAGATTTATCTGGGAAAAAAGATACTGCTAAGTATTTAAACTCTCCAGAAAACCCTGTTTATCACAAGTCATCCACTCTTTTTGGATTAGATAGAGCTAGAAAAGAGATTAGAGAAAAAAATGCGGTAATTTTGGTAGAAGGAAATTTCGATGTTATTTCAACTCATACTGTTGGATTTACTAATACAGTAGCTACTTGTGGAACATCTTTAACAGAGGATCATTTGCGGATATTAAAAAGACTGACAACAAATATTTATTTGGCTTTTGATTCTGACATAGCAGGCAAAAAAGCAACTCTTCGGGCAGTAGAAATGATTCTTAGAATGGAAATGAATCCATTTATTATAGAAATTTTAGGGGGAAAAGATTTAGATGATTTGGCTCGAAAGAATGAGGAAGCTCTAAAGAAAACAATTAGTAATGCAAAAAATGCCATGCTATTTCTTTTTGATAAATTTGCAGACAAATATTTGAACGAAACAATTGAAGGAGAAAAGAAGTTTTTGGATATGGTTTTTTATTTTCTTCAGTTAGTGCATCGTCCAGTAGAGAGAGACGAAATATTAACTCGTTTAACAAAAAGAACAAAACGAGCCAAGGCGGTAATAGAAGAAGAGTTTGGAAAATTCGTGGCTCGTCAAAAGAAATATAACAAGCCGGCAGTAGAGGAAAAAAGACAAAGGGTTCTTACTAGAGAAGAATGTTTTGTAGGATTCTTGAGTTCTAATTGGGAATTTTTTCAGGAGAAAGTTTCTGAAAAAACTTTAGATATTTTGTCTGGACCGCCAAAAGAAATATTAGAAAAAAAAATAATTGGCGAAGAATTAAAAGAAGAAGAAAGAAATATTCTTCTTTCTTGGGAAATGCATGAAGAAAATTTATATGGAGATAATGTTTCAGAAGAAGTTCTAGTGAGAGATTCCAAAGTTTTTGCAAGTATGTTGCAAAAAGAACAAGATAAAAAAGATAGAACTGAAGCCGCTAAAAAAATGGGGATAAATTAGAAGACTGAAACCATGTTATATTATAATATACTAACGATTAGCTTAAAAGTTGAAAAGTCTAAAAGTTAAAAAGCGTATCTCCGCATTGAAATTTTGATTGAAGGAAGCCACATATATATCAGAATCTGAAAAGCTTTAAATTGGATACTCGAATTTTATGTGAATAATGTTATATTGGGGTTGTAAAATGATTCTCTTAGAAAATAAACGACTTCGATTTGACTATGAAATCATAGATACCTATGAGGCGGGAATGTATCTTGAGGGGTGGGAAGTGAAATCTATTCGGGCGAAACATGGCAATTTAAAATCTGCTTGGGTAAAAATAATAAATGAAGAAGTTTTTTTGGAGAATTTTCAGGTTCCTCCTTGGCCGTATGCTAGTGGAGAACAAGATCGAGACCGACCCAAAAAACTTTTATTAAAGAAAGGTGAAATAGAAAAAATTCAAACTAAACTTAATGAAAAAGGTCGGACAGCTGCTCCGACTAAAATATTTACTAATGGGAAATATTTAAAGTGCGAAATTATTATTGGAAAGGGGCGAAAGAAGTATGAAAAGAGACAAGTTCTTAAGGAACGGTCTATGGACAGGGAAGCGCAAAAAGCTATTAAAATGATGAATGGGTAATGAAATTATACGTAATAAAAAGAAATGTTGCGTATTATGTATAAAAGAATATTCAATAATAAATAACCAACCAATTCTCAATTTTAATTTTGAAATTTTTGAATTAGTCATTAGTGTCTGATTGGAAATTGGATATTGGTAATTGGAAATTTTTTCTTTATTAATCATTATTCATTATTCACTACTCATTACCATGAAATGTCCCAGTTGTAGTCATGAAAATTCTAAAGTTATTGATTCTCGGGTAACCGATGGAGGAATAGCTATTCGTCGGAGACGAGAATGTGAGAAATGTGAATTTAGATTTACTACTTTTGAACGAATGCAGACAACTAATTTAATGATAGAAAAGAAAGACGGATTAATGGAAGCATATGATCGAGAAAAGTTAGAAAAAGGAATTTTAATGGCTTGTGGGAAACGACCTATTTCTATAGAAAAAATAAGAGAAAAAATTTCAGAGTTGGAAGAAAGATGGGGCAAAGAAAAAATAGTAAGGTCGGATAAGATCGGGGAAGATGTTATAGAAATGCTTAGAGATATAGATGAAGTGGCTTTTATTAGGTTTGCTTCTGTTTACAGGCAGTTCCAAGACATGGAGACTTTTAAACGGGAATTGGAAAAGCTTTTTCAGCAGGGAAAATAAGATACTTGCAAAAAGAGAAAAATTTCTAATAATAGAATCAATTTAACATAGAAAAATGAACGATCTTATTTTAGTGGGTATTCAGGGTTCGGGAAAAGGAACTCAAGCTAGAATTTTAGCAGAAAAATTTGGTTATCAAATTTTTGAAACTGGCGGCGAGTTAAGAGTTATGGTAAAAGAGGAATCAGAATTAGGAAAGAAAGTAAAAGAAATTACAGAACGCGGTGATCTTGTTCCGAACGAGATTGTGATGGAAATTGTTGAGAATTTTTTAAATAAAACTTCTTCCGATTTTCCTGTTATTTTTGATGGAATACCAAGATCTGATTCACAGAGAGTTAGTTTAGAAAAACTTTTGCAATCCCATGGGAGAGATTTTTCGGTATTAGAGGTAAGGTTGTCAGAAGAAGAATCTATTCGTCGGATGATGAAAAGAGCAGAAATAGAAAATAGGGCAGATGATACGCCAGAAGTGATGCAGAAGAGAATAGCTAATTTTTATGCTCATACACAACCATTGCTAGATGCTTGGGAGTCTCATCTGATTTCTGTAGATGGAGACCAACCAATTGAGGCAGTAAGTAAGGAGATTTTAGAAAAATTAAATTTATAAAAATGAATATTATTATCAAGACTCCAGAAGAATTAAGGATCATGCGGAAAGCCGGAGAGATGTTGCATTTTGTGCAAGAAGAACTTAAATCTCAAATAAAAGAAGGGGTGAGTTTGTTAGATTTGGATAAATTAGCAGAGAAAATTATTCGTTCTCAGGGTGCAACTCCTTCATTTAAAGGGTTTAGTGGGTTCCCAGCAACTTTATGCACGATGATTAATTCAGAAGTGGTGCATGGTATTCCAGATGAAAGACTACTAAAAAACGGAGATCTTCTTTCTGTTGATTGTGGGGTAAAGTTTAATGGTTTTCATGCTGATGCGGCCTTTTCTGTGATTGTTGGAGGAGATGAAACCAATCCTGCTAGAGCTAAATTTTCTAATGTTGTGAAAGAAGCATTAATGGCAGGATGTGATGCTGCTAAAGTTGGAAATAGAGTTGGAGATATTGGGGCGGTTATTGAAAAAATTATTCTTAGAAATGGTCATTCTATTTGTCGAGAATATACAGGACACGGATTAGGAAGAGATTTGCACGAAGATCCTCATGTTTTTAATTATGGACCAAGTGGACAAGGAGCAAGGCTTGTAGCCGGAATGACAATTGCTATAGAGCCAATTGTGGCTAGTGGAGGTGGTAAAGTTAAAACTTTGTCTGACGGTTGGACAGTAGTAACTGTCGATGGTCGAGATGCGTGTCAGTGGGAACACTGTGGGGTAGTCACCGCTAACGGTTTAGAAATTTTTGCCTAGTTAGGGAGCTCTGAATTTGTGAATTTTTTCGTCAAAATTTCCGATACTCAACGCTGTATGACTACAATACAGCTTATTCCGTTTCTCAATTTTTCCTCAA
>CAYWLU010000005.1:1627-28078 GCA_964459435.1 uncultured Candidatus Peribacteria bacterium | reverse complement strand
TAAGAGTGTCCCGTTTTACTCATCACAGGGAATCCCCCCAAATTTTTAATTTTTTCTATTAGGACACTGGAAGTCATAGCATCTACTACTATTGGAGTCTTCGGATTACGACTAAGAAAATCGGCAGATAAGGTGTAAAGAATTTTGTCGGCATTAAGAATAGTTCCATCTTTAAGGACTATTCCAAGACGATCTCCGTCACCATCAAAAGCAAAACCAAAATCTGCTTGTTCTTCTTTTACTTTTTCGATTAAATCTTTGAGATTTTCTTTTCTTTCTGGATCTGGTTGGTGATTAGGAAAAGAGGTGTCTACATCACAAAAAAGTTCTATGACTTTATGACCAAAAGAACGAAAAATATCTGGATAGAAACTACCTGGAATAGCATTTCCGCAATCAATAACTATTTTTTTAGATTTTTGTGGAGGAGTAATGTTTAATATTTTTTTTGTATATGCCGGGGAATATTCAACTTTTTCGCATTTTTTAGCACATTCGCCAAAATCTATTCCCTTTCTGCATTCT
The DNA here is from genome assembly GCA_964459435.1 of uncultured Candidatus Peribacteria bacterium. Classification (GTDB taxonomy): domain Bacteria; phylum Patescibacteriota; class Gracilibacteria; order UBA4473; family UBA4473; genus JAIPGU01. Next base: position 27,553 of record CAYWLU010000005.1, on the reverse strand, counting down.
TCACATTCTGCCAATTTTCTAATTTCCTGGATTTCTTCTCCGGCAACAGCTCCCTTTCGACTTACAAGTTTCAAACCGTTGTATTCGGGCGGATTATGAGAAGCAGAGATTTGAATAGAAGCATCGAAATCTCCTTCGTGTAAGGCAAAGTAATTAAGGGGAGTTGGAATTGCTCCACCCCAAGTTGCTTGTCCTCCACCTGCTTTTATTCCAGCGAGCACTGCTGGATATAATTCCAACATAGACAAGCGGTCGTCTCCCGAGACAAATATTTTAGGATCTGGGGTTTTTAATTGTTTTGCAACATACTTGCAAAAACTCTGGGAAACCACAAAAAAACCGTCTTCATCAAAATCTACAAAAGCTTCCCCTCGGATATCATAGGCGCGAAATATTTTAGAATTTAAAATCATCGCGGTGATTGTAGCGTATTTTTGTGGAATTTAGAAAAGAAGAAGAGCACTTTAATTGACTCTTTTCTCTGCCAAATTATACACGATAGACCTTTTGGCAATAACTATTACATAAATTGGCAGGTGTGAGATTTCTGGGGTCTGGTTTAGGAGAAAATGATCTCAGCGATGAGTTTTACTTGAGTTGTTTTGGATGCCCCCCTGTGGACGGCTAATTTTGTTTTTAGATGAGAGAAATAACCATCCAATGAATTTGTTGTGTTTGGGATTTCTAAGATTTGAGAATGAAACTGGAAAGTGAAAAGATGGTCAATATTCCGCTGGAAAGAATAATATGCCTGTCTCAGCCTTTTATGTGTAAAATAAGACCGCCCTGTTATTGGGTTTGTGGTCTTTTCTGCTAGAAATTCACTCCATTGTTCATACCACCCATTGAGCCAATACTCAAAACTCGCTTTGTCGGTATGAGCAAGATGGAGCATTATTTGTCTCAATTCTTTTCCGGCTTCGAGTTTCGGCTTTTTCGAGATGTAGATGGTTGTTGTTTGGCACTGGTGAAACTGGCATTTTTGGAAGGGAATATCAGGAAATAATACACCGAGTCCAGGTTTTCCGTCTGCCACAATTCCCAGAATCTCCCATCCATCATCCAAAAGTTTCTGAATTCCTTTTCTGTAGAGTTCATTTGTTTCGTGTACAACCTCGTACCACAATAAGCTTTCTTTCAGGTTAGATGAACGGAAAACCATTAATCCAAACTGTTCGAAGTAAGTTGTGTCTACGATTAACACTATTTTCTGTGGCGGAATATTTGTATTCTTGTTGCTTTGAACCTCTCTTTTTTGGAGGTGTTTGTTTATCAATTCTCGACTGACCTTGTTTTTGTTCGCTATTTGTTGCTGTGTTTGTTTTCCAATCGCATATTCTTTCCAGAACGACTGGATCTTTTTCTGCACACGAGATGATGATTGAAATTTCTTTCTGCATTTTTTGCAAAAATATTGTTGCTTTCCATTCCTTTTACCATATTTTTTAACATGGTTTTTCTCGCATTTCGGACATTTTTTTATAACTCATTGTAAAAAACAGAGTTTAACATAATTCAGCACTACATTAAACCCTGTTTTTAGACACCAGGAATCTCACACCTGCCAAATAATCGAACACAAGGCTTAATTATTTCCGAGGGCGGATACTCTCCTAACGATTCACTTTGTTCATCTACTCGAGGGCTCAAATAGTCGTTTTACTTCTTTTTCGCCTCGAACCTTCGGTTCGAATATCTGTCTTCGACAGAAAGAAAAAAAGTCACTATCCGCAAGGGGTACTGACTTTTTTTCTGGCTCCCGAGGTCGGATACTCGTCACTTCATCCCGCTAAGGCGGGATTTGTTAGAGCACTCAAATATTCGCTTCGCTCATTTTTCGTGTCGAACCTTCGGTTAGAATCATGTCCTTCGGACAAATCAAAAAATTGCTAACCTACTTTGTAGGTCATCAATTTTTAGATGGCTCCCGAGGTCGGATTCGAACCGACGGCCAATTGATTAACAGTCAATTGCTCTACCGCTGAGCTACCCGGGAGTGATATTTTATAAATAAAAACCTATTATTTTCTCTCTAACACACATATTTCTCGAGCGACAAATGCGTCAGGACGAGAATAGAGAAAGGTCTTTTGTTCACCGAAAAGAACGCGCGGAGTGTAAGAAGTTTTGTCTAATTTGGCAAATAATTTTTCTGCTAGAGAAATTTCTTCTCGTCCTATTTTCCAAACGGGGAGACAGAAAGAAAGGGTTCGGATATTAGAATCTTCTAGGTGGCGCAAGGTTTTTTCCCAGACCTTTAATATTACAAGACTATTTTTACTAATTTCTTCTCTGGTTAGTTTTCTGCCAAAATTTTCTCCTAAGAAGCCTTCGGTAGCAATAATGCCATTTGTTTTTTCTAAAGGAAATTTAACAGCATCGCTAGCAAAGAATTCTCCAGAGTTTGTTTCATAGCGAAATTTTTCTGCTAGTTGAGCAAAGTTTTTTTGTGCTAAATCTGTTCTCTTGGGGTCTAGATCTGAGCCAATTGTTTTGTAACCATAAATAGCAGCTTCAATATTAATAGTTCCTGATCCGCAGAAGGGATCAATAACCATCTCTTCTGGGTTAGGGTTAGCTAAATTGATAAGAATTTGAGCAAGTTTTGGAGGGAGCATTCCCATGCGAGGATCACGAAAATTTTTATCTCGATCTCGCAAGGTGTAGTTATTTAGATTTTGGTTGGCGACGGTTTGGGCTAGAAGCCAAGAGTTGGCTTTCTTCCAAACAATGAATTCAAAACCTTTTTTTAATAATTTGCCACCAAAAATTTGTCCAGAATCTAAATTTTTCCCCGGACTGTTTACAATTCGGCAATTACGATCGTGTTTTTTTCTAAAAGCTGTTTTTAGTTCTGGTAAAAAATGTTTGAGAAAAGTTCTTCCACAGCCCCAACCAGAAACTCCCAAATGAATTTTCCCTTCGGGTTTTTGGATCTGAATTTTGTTTAATATTTCTACTTGGAGTTCTTTTTCATTAAAGAATTCTCCCAAAATTTCTCCAAAACGGATTGTTCCACCAAGCCTATCTAAGAATAATTGTTCTGGAGTTTTTGGTAAATCTCGTAGGTTTTGGAATTTTAAATTTTCTCCAATAAAAAGAGATTTCTCTTTTTCAAAAAGAACTTCATCACAGAAATTATTTAATTCTGTTCGAGAAAGAACAGGATTTCTACCAAGAACAAATAGGTATTTTTTCACAGGCGAGAGCTTACCACAAAAACGGAGAAGAGTTTATTCTATTTGCAGAAGTTAATGTCTGCTTCCGCCTCGATAGGATTTTCCTAAAGGAGCTCTTTTGATATCTTCGGGAGCTAGTTTACCAGATTGATAGCCTCCAAAGATTTCATTTCCGTCTTTGTCTACAGTTCTTTTAGCAGAGGCGGGTATTCCTCGGTTTACTTCTCGGGCTTCTTCCAACGATTCTTCATATTTTTTTTGGAAATTTTGTTTTGTTATAGCTCCTGCTGTTCTAGAAATATCATGGAATTCGTCTCGACTCATGCCTGGTCGGCGAATAGTTTTAATACGACTGCTACTGCTAAATTTTTTAGCTAAACTGTTTAATTTTCCAAAAGCTGCAAAGGTAGAAAAATGATCTAAAGAACAAGAGACAGTATTGTTTAGAGGGTCTTCTTGACAGTGTGGTAGTTGTTGCCAATAATTTCCATCCCAGCTGAAAATTTTAACTGTCGTTTCATCCATAATAGAAACTACTTCTTGGGAATAAGTAATAGTTAATTGAAGTTTCTTTTGGAAAGCAGGGATTTCTGCGAAAGAATTTTCTAAAGCTTTGATATCATAAATATGACTTCCAAGAATATATAGAGAGTCTTCCGGAGTTTTTGTTTCCAATAACACAGAAGCTTTTTGTAGTTTTTTGACTTGAAATTGAGCATTAACATTTGTTTCTACGAATCCCGGAGGAACATCCAATCTAACTCCGAAATCGTTATTATCAGTTAAAGGAAGGTATCCACCCAAAGCACTAGGAACTTCTTTTCTGGTTTGAGCAAGGATTCTTGCTTCTCCAGTACAATTTCCAGTTGTAAACTCTCTTGGTTTATCTACGCTTTTTTCTCCTAAAGTATCAGTAGAATGAATACGATAGTCGTAGGTCGTACAACTTAAAAGTTCAGGGAAAGTAATTCGTTGTTCTTGATTTGCAACATAGGCGTGACGGGTAAAGTTACCGAATTCTATATTTATTCCGTATTCTATTTGAGATTTAATATCGTCTCGGTCGATGGCCCAAGAAATCATAGTGTTTTTAGGGTCGTTGTTTTCGATCTTTAGGTCAGTAATGACGGGAGCATCGATTGGGTTAATAAGGACATTAAAACTTTTTTCTATAACATTTCTCATGGCATCGGTAACACGAACAGTTATTAAATATCCAGGAGGAGCTATTTCTAGCTCACCAGAAGTAACAATAGTTGTTTCGTTTTCAAGACTAAATCTTCCGTCTGCGTTTTCTATTAACTCAAATTCATGAAGATCAGAACTATCAGGGTCAATAACTTCTAATGTTCCAGCAATTTTGCTTTGGGCAGAATCTTCTACTAAAGTAGAGGTATAAAAATTAATATCAGTGGGTGGTTCATTAATATTATTAATAATGATGGGGAAGTCTCTTTCGAAACTATTCCAATCGGGATCTCGTGCAAAAACCGTAATGGTATGGAAACGATCGCTTTCGTAATCCATTAGTTTTCCATTTGCTACCTGTAATTGATTTTTATTTACAATCGCAAACCTTCCACCAGAATCATTAGTTAGAAAAAAAGTAAGCTCATTAGGACTATTGTCTGGGTCTGCTGCAGACAAAACTCCAATAATCGTTCCAGACGGGGAATTTTCATTAATGATTTGTTCGCTTAGATTTATTTCGGTTGGAGAGGATTCGCCAAAAAAAGACTTAGCGTTTTCAAATACACTCGTCCCCGCTAAGGCGATAAGTAGTATAGAAAGAAATACGGTTCTCTGTAGATTGATTTTCATGATATATAGAGTAATAAATCCCTTTATTGTATCATTTTAAAGACTTATTGTCAACGAAAAAAGCCCTAAATTTAAGATTCGGTTACGGTTTCGGATGTTAAAAAGTGGAGCCACCACCGAGATTTGAACTCGGGACCCCATCCTTACCATGGATGTGCTCTACCACTGAGCTATGGTGGCGCTATATGACGCGAGCAAAGTTTTACCGTAAAAGAAGGAAAACAACAACTCTTTTTTTTTCTAGAAAAAATGTTACTTTCTTTGTGATGAAAAAGATTTTAATTACTGGTGGGGCGGGATTTATTGGATCAAATTTTGTTAAGCATATTTTGGCGACTAGAGAATATGAAGTGGTTAATTTAGATAAATTAACTTATGCGGGGAATTTAGAAAATTTGAGAGACATAGAGGGCAATTCTAAATACAAATTTATCCAAGGAGATATTGCGGACAAAAAATTTATCAATGATCTTTTTGAAACAGAAAAATTTGATGGAGTAATTAATTTTGCGGCAGAAACACATGTTGATAGATCTATTGAAGATTCTTCGCCGTTTATCCAAACCAATATTATTGGAACGCACATCCTGTTAGAAGCAGCACGAAATTTTAATCTAAAGAGGTATCACCAAGTTTCTACTGATGAGGTTTATGGAGACTTGGGAGATGATTCTAAGGGTTATTTTACAGAAACCACATCTATCAATCCTAATTGTCCTTATGCGGCAGCTAAAGCATCAGCAGACTTGTTAGTACAATCTTGGAATGAGACCTATGGGTTAAATACGGTTATTACGAGATGTTCTAATAACTACGGTCCTTACCAATTTCCCGAGAAATTAATTCCGTTCTTTTTGTTTCGGGCGATGGAGAATGAATCTTTGCCAATGTATGGAGATGGTAAAAACATTAGAGACTGGTTATATGTATTAGATCACTGCGAAGCTATTCTCTTGGCTTTTGAAAAAGCAGATGAGGGGGAAGTTTGGAATATTGGAGGACATAACGAGAAAACAAATTTAGAAATTACAGACTTAATTCTTGAACATACTCCAAATTCCACTTCCAAAGTAGAATTTGTAGAAGACCGCAAAGCACACGACAGAAGGTATGCCATAGATGCTAGTAAAATAGGAAAGAAGCTCGGTTGGAAACCAAAACATACCTTTGAAGAAGCTCTTCCTAAAACAATTGAGTGGTATTTATCTCACAAAGAGTGGGTAGATAGTTGTCGACAGAAAGTTTAAATGAAAAACTCGGGTTATAGAGGGTGGTGGCGTTATATTATAATATAACGCTTACAGTTTCTTTAATTTCTCTTTAGCTTCTTTAAGTTCTTTTTTAGTTTGTTCTACTAAACTAGAGGGAGCTTTATCTAAATATCCTTTATTTTTTAATCTGGCTTCTAGAGCAGGAATATCTTTTTCGAGTTTAGCTTTTTCTTTTAAGCTGGCTTGTTTGTCTGCTTGTTTTTTTCTAGTTTCAGTTAATTCTGCTTTGAATTTTTCAAAGAGTTCTTCAGCTTTTTTATCTCTATAATCTGTTTCAGGGAAATTTGTTTCGATTATAAGTTTTTTATTTCCGAGTTCTTTCCACAATTTTTCGGTAATAAAAGGACAAAGTGGGTGTGCTAGTTTTAGGATTTCACCAAAAAGATGGCGTAAGAATTCTGGATTTGGTTCTTTTTTACTAGCTTCTATATACCAGTCACAAAAATCATCCCAAACGAAGTGATAAATTTTATCTCCAGCCATAGAGATTTCATATTTCTCTAAATGAGAGGAAACACTTTTGGCTACTTCTGAAAATCGGGTCAGGATCCATTTGTCAGCAATAGATTTTGGTTCTGGTTTTTTATCGGTCGGAGTTTGCATTTTTACAAACCTTCCCGCATTCCAGAGTTTATTAACAAAGTTTCTGTATCCAGAAATCTTACTTTCTCCAATTGGGATTGGTTGTCCTGTAGCAGTCCCTACAACCAAACTAAGACGGACAGCGTCTGCCCCGAATTTATCTATAACTTCAAGAGGATCTATTCCATTTCCTGCAGATTTAGACATTTTTTTTCCGTGTTCATCTGTAACTAGTCCATGTAAATAAACCGTATGGAAAGGAGATTTTCCGGTAGCGTATTTAGAAAACATAATCATTCGAGCGACCCAGAAAAAGAGAATATCATGCCCAGTTTCCAAAACATCTGTTGGGAAAAACTTTTGAAGATCTTTTGCTTTTTCATCTGGCCAACCAAGAATAGAAAAAGGCCAAAGAGCAGAAGAAAACCAAGTGTCTAAAGTGTCTTTGTCTTGCGTCCAAGATTTATCTGGATTTTTAATGTCTCCAACAGCAGTGATTTTTTTCTTTTCATCATACCAAACGGGTATCCGGTGTCCCCACCAAATCTGACGGGAAATGCACCAGTCGCGAAGATTATCTATCCAATGGAAGTAAACTTTTTCAAATTGTTTAGGAATAATTTTTACATCTCCAGAACGAACTGCTTCGGCGGTTAGTTTTTTAAGTGTTGTTTTTTTGTCCGTGAACTTGTCTTTGAATTCTTTATCCACAGAAATAAACCATTGTGGAGAAATCATCGGTTCGACAATAGTTTCTGACCGATAACAAAAACCAACATTGTGAAGATGTTCTTCTTTTTTTACGAACCATTCAGAAGATTCGGTGAGTAATTTACGACATTCTTTACTGTTTAGTTTTTGGAATTTTTTGGGAACATGATCATTGGTTTCCATTTTTCCATCAAAACCAATTACCTGGATTTTTTCTAAATTATGTTTTTCTCCGATTTCAAAATCATTGGGATCGTGTGCGGGAGTAACTTTTAGAGTGGCTGTTCCAAATTCTAAATCGACATGATCATCTAAAATTACAGGAATTTCTCTTCCGGAAAATGGGATTTTTACTTTTTTACCGCGTAGTTTTTTAGCACGAGGATCATGAGGATTAAGAGCAACGGCCGTATCTCCGAACATTGTTTCTGGGCGGGTTGTCGAAACTTCTAAAAATTCATCACTATCGACAAAGAAATATTTGTAGTTATATAAAGCCCCTTTTACTTCTTTATAAACTACTTCGTCATCCGAAAGTACTGATTGTGCGCCGACTGACCAGTTAATCATTCGATGACCACGAACAATTAGTCCATCATCATAGAGTTTCTTAAACATCGTATTGACCGCATGGTTTCTTGGTTCATCAAAAGTGTAGGCTTCTCTACTCCAATCCAGCCATGCCCCCATTTTTTTTATTTGATGTTCAATCCGATCGTGTTTTGTGGTAGCAAATTTACGACATTCTTTTAAGAAATCTTCTCGTTTCATTTCTTCTCGGCTTTTTATTCCTAAATGTTTGAGAACAACATTTTCGGTGGCAATGGCGGCATGATCTGTTCCTGGTACCCACAAAGCTTCGTGTCCCGTCATTTTTTTAAACCGAATCATAATATCTTCAATGGCTAACATGGCTGCATGTCCCAGATGAAGTTCTCCGGTTACATTTGGTGGCGGAAGAGGAATGGTAAATTTCTTCTTCTTGCTTTTGTTATCTGCTTTCATAGCACCAGACTTTTCCCAAGAGGCATAAATCTTGTCTTCGCTAGCATTATGGTCATAATTCTTTTCCATTGGCTTCATTGTAAGATAAATTCGTTATTTTTCTAATAAAACATAATTCCCTATTTGCCCCAGAAAACTTCCTTTATTTACTTCCAGAATAAATTTAGCAGGACTTCTTGGTCTGAAACTTGGACAAGGGTCTTCGGTGCAAGGAGAGAGCGACTGTACATCAACTACTCTTTGGTCTTTAGAAATCCAGATAATATCCAAAGGAAGCAAAGTATTTTTCATCCAAATAGCATGGAAACCTTCTTTCTCAAAAGAAAAAAGCATTCCTTTGTTTTTGTCTAAAGAACTGCGAGACATTAATCCTTGAATTCTTTTTTCTGGGGTGTCAGCAAGTTCTGTTTCAAAGGTTTGCCCACCTATCGTTATATTATAATATAACGACTTGTCAGCACTAGAACTTTGGCAAGATGCTAAAAAAAGTGTAGAAACGAGGAAGACGAATTTAAGAAATTTCACCTATGAAAAATACTGATTTTTTAGAAAAACTCAATTCTCGCCAACGACAAGCGGTGGACAAAATTTATGGAACAGTGTTAGTTTTAGCAGGCCCTGGGACAGGGAAAACACAGATGTTGACTTGTCGAATAGCTAACATTCTTCAACAAACAGACACAAATCCTAGTAATATTTTATGTTTAACTTTCACGGAAAATGGGGCGACCCAAATGCGGAATAGATTGCAGAAATGGATTGGAACGGAGGCCTATAGGGTAAATATTTTCACTTTTCATGGGTTTTGCGAAAATGTCATGAACTGGTATCCAGAGGTGTTTTCGGAACAAAAGGGAGAGAAGGAAATAGCTGATGATTTGAAAAAAGCTTTAATTTTTCGTTCTGTGATTGACAGTAGGGCTTGGAAAAAATTTCGTCCTTTTGGGGATAATTACAATTGGCAGTATAAATTTCTGAAAGCGGTTTCTGATTTAAAAAGAGAAACGGTTTCTTTGGAGAAATTAAGAGAGATGATTCCAGTAGAAAAAGAACGATTGGAAGGGAATCCAGAAAATATTTACAAAAAAGATTCTAAATTTGGTAAAAAAGGAGAATTTAAGCCGACTGCTCGAGAAAAAATTAATGATAAAATGGAAAAACTTGAGGAGTTTTGTGGGCTTTGGAAAGCTTATGAAGCAGAAATGAGTAAACAAAAGGCGTATGATTTTGATGACCAAATTGCTTGGGTGGTGGATAAGATTGCTACGAATAAAAATCTAAAAGCAGATCTACAAGAGCGGTTTCAATTTGTCTTGGTTGATGAATATCAAGATACAAACTCCGCTCAAAATGCGATTTTATGGCACTTGGCAGACTTTTTTGATGATCCTAATTTGTTTGTTGTTGGGGATGACGATCAATCCGTTTTTCGTTTTCAAGGAGCTTCTATTCAGAATATTTTAGAATTTAAAGAAAAATTTCCTAAGGCGGAAATTATGAATTTGGTCGATAACTATCGGTCTGGACAAAAGATTCTAGATACAGCTTATGCTGTTATTAAAAATAATTTAGAAAGAGTGGATCAGGATAAAGAATTAAACGCGGCGAAAGATATTGAGGTAAAAATAGAGAAAGCGACCTATACTTCTCGTTTTTCAGAACTTATTTCTTTGGCAGAAAAGATTCAAGAGCAGATTAAGGAGGGGGTATCTCCTGGAGAGATTGCTATTTTTGCACGAGAGAATAAGGAGGTAAAAGAAATTGCAAACATCTTGCAAAAACTCAAAATTCCCGTTTCCACACGAGTTTTTGAAAATATTTTCGAAGATGTAAATGTTAAATTTTTGATCTTAATGTTAAAGATTTTTGAAAATCCAACTTTAAATCATGAATTTTTGGAACTACTTCACGCTCCGTTCTGGCAAGTTTCCGCAAAAACACTTTTTCAAGTTTCTTTGGAGGCTCGGGAAGACAGAAAAGGAATTGCAAGTATCTTGCAAAAACATGCTAAAGATAGTCCAGAACTAGGACGAGTAATTTCTCTTTTTGTAGAAGGACGGAAAAATTATTATCATTTGCCAGCCTATTTGATTGCCGAAAAAATGTTTCACGAGGCTGGACAGGCTCAATTTTTAAGTGAAAAAAAGAATGAGAATCGGATTTCTGATCTTCTTAAGATTCGAAAGCTTATCGAGTGGTTGGAAAAACACCCCCAAGATTCTTTATCTGAAGTTTTGAAAAAAATAGATTTACATGCCGAACTTAAGATTGCAATTGCCCCAGATCCGCTTCCGCTAGACAAGCACTCTGTACAGGTTATGACTGTTCACAAAGCTAAAGGATCTGAATTTGAAGTAGTCTTTTTGTCTGGATTACTAGATAAGACTTGGGGGAATAGAAAACCACATACAAAAATTCCTTTGCCAGAATTGTCGGCTAGTAATCATGATGAGAACGAAGAAGAAAGAAGGCTATTTTTTGTAGCTCTAACTAGAGCCAAAAAGAATTTGTTTTTAAGTTTTGCAGAAAAAGATTTTTCTGGTCGTGATCGGACCCCGTCTCAATTTTGGCATGAAATTCCAGATAATCTTTGTGAAATATTTTTGCCAGACCAGCTAGAAGAACGCGCTCAAGAGCTTTTGCCGGTTTTCTTTGCGACAGAATTACCGCAATTTACAAGAGATGAGTCGGATATTTTACACAAACTTACTCAAAAATTCGTTTGGTCGGCGACGAGTTTGCAGAATTTCATAGAATGTCCTCGAAAATTTTTATATGTTAATTTATTAAGAATCCCTCTGCCACCCAAAAAACACTTTGGGTATGGTTCTGCTATGCATAAAGCTTTAGAGACTTTTTGCAAGTACTTTGCAAAAACAGGAAAGCTTTCTGAAGAATTATTATTAACGGAATTTGAAAGATCGCTTCAAGCACAAAATTTAACTTTATTGGAATTCAAGGAATCTTTGGTACATGGAAAAGAGATTCTAAAACAATATTTTATAGCGAATAAAGACAAGTTCTCTCGAAAGGTAAGTACAGAATTTGAATTTAGTCGGGATTTACGGATTAAAGACATCCTTTCTACAGGGAAAGTTGATAAAATTGAATTTGCAGAGGATAAAAAGACGGCTGTTTTTGTAGATTATAAATCTGGCAAACCTAGTTCGGTTAAGAAGGGAGAAAGGCTTTGGCGCCAACTTGTTTTCTATGATCTTTTAGCGCGTAATGCGAAGTTAGATTTTACAGTAGAAAAATTTGAATTGGAGTTTTTAACGCCAGACAAGAAGGGAAAGTTTGTTCGACAGGGGGTAGAAATAAACGATGAAGACCGTGCTCAGGTTATAGAAGAACTGACTACTGCTAACCAAAAATTACAAAAGCTGGAATTCTCGCTTCTGTCAAACACAGAGGGAGATGAGGAAATTAATTATTGGCAAAACTTTGGCAAATGATAGATATAGTACTAATTCTCGTTTTAGTTTTTGTGGGAGTAGTAACCATTTTTTTTACTTGGAACTTAATAGGTCTTTGTATTTGCCATGTTCCTTGTATATCTACCTCCCAAAAAGTGGTCAAGAAAATGATTGAACTAGCGGACTTGAAAACAGGGGATATAACTTACGATCTTGGTTGTGGACAAGGGGGAATAGTGCTCCAAGTAGCCAGAAAAGGAATTAAATGCACTGGTTTTGAAATAGTTCGTCCTTGGGTATGGGTAGCAAAACTAAAAAAACTTTTGTTTATAAAACAATCTCAGAAAGATTTGATTGAGTTTAAATGTGCGGATTTTTTTAAAGCAGATTTATCCAAGACAGATGTTATCTTTTGTTACCTTTGGCCTTCCGTAATGGACAGGATTTATAAGGAAAAGTGGAAGCAATTAAAACAGGGAACAAAAGTTATTTCTCATGGATTTCCCATTTTAGACTTAAAGCCGGCTAGAATAGAAAAAGTAGGAAAGACGAAAATTTATGTATATGAAAAGTAAAAAAGGTGTCACAGAACTACTTGTTATATCGTTATAGCTTGTGTATATAATTTGTGATTGTTTTTACTTGACAAAAAACAAAAAATGATTATACATACCAAGTTCTTTGACATTTACGGGTAGGCAAAAATTTTTAATTTTGTTTTTATTGGTTTTGTTGGAGAATTTTTAATAGGAATTTAATTTCTAATAAGCGGTCGCTCAGTAGAGAGTGGCTAAAAAATTTAATAGGAGGTTTTGTCATGAGACAAGCAATTATTTTGATTGTTTTGGTCGTTTTATTGACGGCTGCGTTTTCGCAGGCTGTTGAAGTTCAGATCAGTCGAGTTCAGTCTGAAATTTGGGAAACAGGGTTCTCTGATTTGTTTACGCTGAATATTCATAACAACAACGGAGATCAAATTATTTCCTGTGTGGATTTGGATTTCGAATATCTTCCTGACGGAGACTGTATTCGTTTGGATCCTCAGAGATTTAGACTGAATGCAGGGGGCAACCAAGTTGCTTATGTTCGGGATGGACATATTTGTATTGACGATTTGCAAATTGAACAGCATGGGGTATTGACCTTGCTGTTTGATGCAGGTTTTATGGGTGGATACGGGTTTTTCAGTATTCACCTTCAATCAATCATATTCTCCTTCGTTGAAGAGGGAGAAGAGGTTGTTGTTCTTGACCAGGATACTCAGCATTGGCTGAGAAATCCTGAAAAGTCTTATGAACTCGTAACATTCATTCGTGGAATGAAGGAGTACAACAGGGAGATGACATTTCCGTTAGGAGCCGAAATCAGCGGGAGAACATACTGTTGGCAGGTGGAGGACAATTGTTTAGAACCTGCTATTGTAGCAGTTAATTCTCATTCGGAACTATGGGAGTATGAAGAGGACGGGGTTTTTGTTCTTCCTTCTGAGGAAGAAGGAAGTTTTCGTTTCGATCCAATAATTAGGGACGAACTTGATCTTCCGTACTGGAATTTTGCAGATGGATATAGAGCAATTGATCACCCCCAGGTGGTCAAGAGTGCGTATGCATCTGCAGGTATTTTGAATGAAAATATTGCGGAAGAGGTGGGAGCTGATGACGGAGGTCGCTTATTAGACCTTGTAGTCAGTAGTTTTTATTACGAAGTTATGGATCCAGAGGATTTAATGGAGGGGCGATTTTCCTTTCGTGAGAATGTCGAACTTTGTTTGACTTCTTCCGAGTTAGAGGAAAATGGTTTTCGAGAGCCGGTTACTTCCTCAATGAGAACTACTGTTGATATTTTCATTCGTTCTTGGGTTATCGGAGATGTCGATGGTGATCAGCAAATAACAGATTCAGATGTTGAATTGCTTTTAGATTGGATGTTATGGGAAGACCATAACGAATTATGGCTTACCTCTGAAGGCCCCGATGCCATAAGAGGGAAGGTTAGCTACAATGGGTTGGGATTTACCCCTTATGTTTCCATGACGGATGCGTATTATCTCCAAAATAGAAACCTTTTTGGAGAAGAATTGGGGATTGGTGTCCCTTATTCTGAATTTTATCATGAGGAGAGAGGACTCAATGTCGATTCTGAATGGGAGCTTGACGGACATGAATTGTTCGTTGAGACGGAAGGCAATGCTATACAAGCGTTGGCTATTGGACCACGAGGAGAAATACTCTGGTCAGAAAGTTGTCATATAAGAGAAGGACAGTTACTTTCGTGGCCATATGGAAGAAGGGAAATTCAACCTCTTGTTTCTCCAACTAGAGATGGTGGTACTTTGTTTAGAATTTCTCCAGAAATTGATCTTGATGGCGCAACTATTGAGGTCAGAGCCATGAGGCTTGAAGGAATTTTGAATAATATTGAGACATCGAAGATAATCCCAACAGATGTCGAGCTATTGTCAGCCTACCCAAACCCGTTCAATTCATCGACGCGTATCAATTTTGTTGCTACTCCCACTGGACAGCTAACAACATTGTCAATCTTTGATGCAAATGGACGAAAGGTAGATTTTCTGTCAGGAATAAATTCCGTAGTATGGGAAGCAAATGCATTCCCAGCCGGAAATTATTTCTTGCAGATTAATGCACCAAATAAAATTTTAACAAAAAAAATTACCTTGGTGAAGTAAATGTAGAACCTACTCCCCCGTTAACGCGGGGGAGTATTTTTATTATATTATAATATACTGTTGGTCTATTATGTATAATGTATTAAGTATTATGTATAAAATTCCAAACACCAAAAAACCTAAGTGTTGTTTTCCCCCTTGCAGGGGGAATTAAAGGGGGTATGGATATAAAATAATTCCTAAAAACACTTTTCAGCTTTTAAACTTTTCGACTTTTTCCTATACCCCTCCTAGCCTCCCCTGCTAGGGGAGGAAAACAATTTTCCTAAGGGCTAAAAGCTGAAGACTAAAGACTATTTTGCAATTTGTTCAAAACGATTCTCACGAATCACAGCTACTTTCACTTCTCCTGGATAATCACAATTCTTTTCTATTTTCCTAGCAATGTCATAAGAGAGTTTTTCGGACTTAGCATCGTCTAATTCGCCAGCGTTAACAAAGACCCTTACTTCCCGACCTGCTTGGATAGCAAATGCTTTAGCGACCCCCTTGAAGTCGTTGGCGATACTTTCTAATTCTTTTAATCGTTTGATGTATTTCTCTAAAGTTTCGCGTCGAGAACCAGGACGAGAAGCAGAAATAGCATCTGCGGCTTGAAGGATTCTGGATTCAATAGATTCGTAATCAAAATCTTCATGATGAGATTTCATGGCGGTAATAACTCGTTTGTCGACACCGAATTTTTCTAAAATTTCGACACCAATTACAGCATGTCCACCTTCTACTTCGTGAGAAACGGCTTTTCCAATATCATGTAATATTCCTGCTTTTTTACAGACTTCTGGGTCGCCTGAACCAAGTTGAATAGCAATGGCTTCGGCAATGTAAGCTACTTCTACGGAATGAGATAAAACATTCTGTCCGTAAGAAGTACGGAAACGCAATCGTCCAAGTAATTTTAAAATTGGTTCTGGAAAATTAGGAATACCTGTGTCTTGGCATACCTTTTGTCCAATTTCTAAAATTAATTTGTCAGCGCTATCTTGGGCTTTTTTAACAGTTTCTTCGATTTTAGAGGGTTGAATTCTGCCATCTTTTATGAGGTTTTCTAAGGCAATCTTAGCAACATAACGGCGGAACATATCAAAACAAGAAATGGTTACTGTTCCGGGGGAATCGTCAATAATGACATCTACTCCTGTAAGCATTTCAAAGGCATTAATGTTTCGCCCCTCTCGTCCGATAATTTTTCCTTTAATATCTTCGGATTCAATTTTTACAACCGTGGTAGTGCTTTCATTAGTGGTAGTAGAAGCATACCGTTGAATAGATTGAACAATAATGTTGGCGGCTTCTTCGTCGGCATGTTGACGCATAAGATCTACTTTACTTCGAAGTGTTTTAGCGAGATCTTCGGAGACAGTTTCTTCTAGTCGTTCGAATAATTCTTTTTTAGCATCATCACGAGATAGTTTAGAAACTCTTTCTAGTTCTATATTTTGCTTATCTAGTCCTTCGTCTAATTTCTTTTTTTGTTCGTTATATTTTTCTAAAAAACTTTCGTATTTTTCTCGAGTTTCATCGGTTTTTTCTAGTTTTTGTTCTAAGAGTTGTTCTCGTTTTAAGATTCGTTCATCGGCTTGAGATTGTATTTGATCTAGTCTAGAACGAGAAGAAGCTTCTTCTTTTTGTGCCTGTTGGCGCAATTCTTGGGCATGTTTGCGAGCATTCCCTAGAGCATTTTCTGAATCTTGTTCTGCTTTGTTACGAATACGATCAGCTTCTTTGCGAGCACTTTCTTCTATGCGTTTAGACTTAGGGTGAAAAACAACAAAGCTTGCTCCTCCACCGACGATAAGTCCGGCGAGACCAATTAAGAGAATAGTTTCCATGGAGAAAAGAGTTAAAATTAAATACTCTTTTTCTCAAATTATAATAATAAAAACGCGATTAGGTTTTGAGCCAATAGTTAATCCGGACATTAAAAGTGTGATTTTTTTTCATCGTTTTGATCAAATTTTGAGAAAAAGGATAAACCTTCTTTTTTATTGTATAAAAGGATTAATAAAAGTCAATGTTTTCAATTGAACTATTTTTGTGTACAATCTTTACATATTCCCCGAAAAGATAAGTTTACTTCACTAAGAATAAAATTCTTTTCTTTAGCGAGTTGCTTAGAAATAGATTCTCTATAATCCAAAAATATTTCTTCAGCTCTGCCACATTTTTCACAAAGTAAAAAATGATGTTCGTGTTTGTTGTTATGATCGCTGCATTTTATAAATTTCCCATGTAAATCATGAATCAATTTTGCTTTTTTCAGGCGTTCTAAAATTCTATAAACAGTGGTGGGATCAATGCTTCGTTCTTTTAAATCTAATTTTTTTTCGATATTTCGAACAGTTAAAGGAATATTTGTTTTATTTAAAATTTCTACAATATTTCTTACTCCTGTTGTTAAACGCCATTTCTGAGCGAGAAAAGATTTGTCTACTTGATCGATAAAGTCTGTCATCGGACGGAAACCTATCAAAAATGCCAACCTTTGGCAAAAGAAATTAATACATTATACTCGATACATAAAAATTGTTTCATCATGTTAGAATTTCAGGATGTTTCGTTTTCGATTAAAGGTACAGAAGTTTTAAAAAATATTAGTTTTGAGGTTGTTCCAGGGGAAATGGTTGCCTTATTAGGAGCTTCTGGGGCTGGTAAATCATCAATTTTTAGACTTCTTATTGGAGAATGGCGACCAAGTCTTGGGTCTATAAAAGTAGATGATTTTGCTTTAGAAAATTTATCTTTGGATAGTTTGCAAAAATATAGAAGACAAATTGGAATTGTTTTTCAAGATTTTAGATTGTTGCCCCAAAAAACAGTTTTTGAAAATGTGGCTTTTGCTTTAGAGGTTTGTGGAGAAGAGAAACAAATTTCCCAAAAAGTGCCAGAGCTATTGAAACTTGTGGGAATGTGGGACAAAAGGAATCAATTCCCAGCAACTTTGTCTGGGGGAGAGTCTCAACGGACAGCTATTGCTAGGGCACTTGTTCATAACCCTAAAATACTTATTGCCGACGAAGCAACAGGAAATTTAGATCCTAAAAATTCTCGAGAAATTGCTGAACTCTTTGGGAAATTACATGAAAAAAGGGATTTAACGATTTTATTTGCTACACATGACATAATTTTGATTGAGGCTTTGTCTCCTCGAGTTATCCGCTTAGAAAAAGGAATAATGCAGTTTGACGAATTGCATTGTACTAAGGCAAAAGCTTTTGAAGGAATTTTGTGAGGAAGTGAAAATATCTTATATCCTCATTTGCTTTGAAATCTTCGATTTCGCAAATTTCGTATGACGTCTAGTACAACTCCTTCGGAGCTGGAAAAACAAAGTTTTTCCATAATAATTTCTTCGAAATTATTAAAGCATTCTGGTATAAAAACCATGGAGACCCTTCGGCTTCGCTCTCGTTCGAGCCTGAGCGACAAGGTCACCAGACCTCAGAGCCGAATGGCAGGGTCAATTCCACTTAGCGCTTCCCCTGCCCAGCAGGGTCAGCGAGTGTTATTGAAATGCAAGAATCTTGCAAAAACTTCTTTAATCCTTTTTAGAAAACATTATTTATTTTTTCTTCTAACATTTCTGCTAAATTTGGAGCAAATAGATCTTGAACTTTAGTTAGAAATTCCATGGCGAGTTCTGTTCGAGGAAGTTCGGCGATGCTTTGGTTTAGTTTAGAAATTTGGTCGATTCGAAGTTCTTCGTTTTGAATATCTTGCAAAAAAGCAACGACATATTTTTGTTTTAAGAATTCGCCCGAGCGAGACTGTTTACCATTTCCGAAAGAAAATATTCTGTCTAGCAGTACGAAGCGATCAAAGGTTTCAACCTTAGATTCTTTGACCACAAAGCCAAGTCTATGAAGATTTTGTTCGGTTAGAGAAATTAGATTTTCCAGCGCTTTAGCTTCGGTAACTAAAGAGGAATCTGGAATCTTGTCTTCTAGTTTTTTTATTACATCAGAAACAGAAAATAAACTTAAATCCTTTCGATTCACTATGGCTAAATCCCTAGAGGAATCTAAAACATTCACAATAGAAATAAAACTTTTCTTAGCAGAAGCTAAATCTTTTTTTGCCTGGGTTTCGTTTTGGCTTAGATAGTTTTCTAAAGCAGTTAAAGCTTTGGTGCGAGTCATAATCATTTTGTATTCAACAGTTCTTAGTTGAATAAAGGAAAGACTTAAGTCGGTTGGGAGCTCAGTATTAACCAGAATTGTATCTGAACTAAGTCGGAGCTGGTTTCCTGCTTCAAGGATAGTTTCATCTTTCCAATCAGAAACAACTACTTGGTTTTTTTCAGAAATTACACTTGTTTCCCCGCTTTCAGATACTATTACTTGAAAACTTGCTCCAGGCATTACGCCACGAACAAATCCTCGATTAGTAGATACTTCTCCTGCAGCAAATATTTGGCTCTCTAGCTTTCCAGTAACCAGAAAGAGAGAGTCTTTATCCACAACCCTTAATTCTGTTTGAGATTTCGCTACAGAACTAAAACTGTCTGGGAAAATTATTTTTGCCTCTCCGTTATTTCCTACTCGGATTAGGTCGCCTTTTTTTAATTTTAAATCATCAATAACCATAATTATATCATTTCCTCTAATTACTTCTACCACTCCATTCGTATTGGTAATTTTCCCAGCAGAAAGAAGCAGTCCGAGGTTATTTGGTAAAATGTTAAACAAAACAAAAAAGGAAACTAAAGCAAAAGCCCAGCGAGAAACTTTTGGTGAGAAAAAACGATCAAAAAGAGAAACAACACTTTCTGTCTCTTTCTGATTGAAGGCTTCCATGGCTTGTAATCGGATACGATTTTTTATGTCAGCGTTTTTTTCTTTCTTCGCTTGTTTAAATAAAGTTTTTAATAAAGTTTCTAAATCTTCAAATCCCATTTTTTAGTCAGTTTAACCGTTAATAAAAACGCAGAAACAATATTTTTGTTACAAAATTTCTCGACCTTCTCCTCCAAACTTGGTGGCAATAAGATCAATAAAAGCTCCTACAATAAATCCTTCAATGGCTGCTAAAAGGAGGATATTTATGTTAGCAAAAGGGAAAACAGAGAAATAAGTCATAATTATTGTGAAAGTGTCATACATAATAACAGCGAGAACAAAGTTTAGCCAAGCCCCTAGAAAACCACCTCGCCAGAAGGGACGCCATTTTTTAGTTTTAGATAAAGGACAGTTTTTGCCCATTAATGGACAAGCAGTTAAAAGTCCTCCGAGTCCAATAATAACTCCAAAAGTTAAATACCAGAGAACGATTCCCCATTGTAAAGATAGGGTTAAATATGGTCCCATGTAATAAGGTAAGAATAAAAATCCCCCCAAGAGTCCGATTAGCAAACCAAGTCCTTTAGCGTTAGTCATTCGACGCAGAAGAGTTTTTGTTTTTTTGTGAAAGAGAAACATTTTGTTTTTGTTAAAAATTAATAATTAGTTTGAAATAGTAGCCTTAAGAATTGTTACATTCTCTAAGGGCATATCTTTTGCATCAGTATTGACTTGTGCTATTTGGTCAACGACATCCATTCCAGCAATAACTTGTCCGAAAATAGAATGTCGACCATCTAAGAAAGAAGCATCTTTTTGAACAATAAAGAATTGAGAGCCATTGGTGTTGGGACCATGGTTTGCCATAGAGACTGTGCCACGGACATGGGAAAGGTTCGGAGAGAATTCATCTAATAATTCTTCTCCATTAAAAGATTTTCCGCCAGTTCCGTTTCGGTTTTCGTAATCACCTCCTTGGATCATAAAACCATCAATTACTCGATGAAAAATTGTGCCATCATATTTATTACTGTCTGCAAGTTGAACGAAATTCTTTGCTATTTTTGGAGCTTCTTCGGGGAGTAGTTTTATAGTGATGTCTCCTAGGTTTGTTTCGAAAACAACTTCGGTGTCAGGAGAAATTAAGCTGGTTTTTAAGAATTTCTCTACATCGGAAAAATAAAGAATCGTAGCTAAGACAATTATGCCGAGAGCAATGAATAAATTGCGTTTTTTCATAGGAATAGATTATTTTTTTAATTTTCGTCGCTTTCTGGTAATAGTCAAATTTTTTAATATTATAATATAGGAAAAAGTAGTTAAAAAGTTAAAAAGTCTAAAAGATGAAAAGTTAAAGAATACGCGAATTATCTTAAACTTTAACCCGGGTTCAAAATATCCCAGAACCCGGGTTTTGTGATAATGATATTTTTTTGCGTTTTAGGGCGCGAGAACCTAGAATTAACAATGACTTTTTGTGCCTCAAAATCCCATGTATTCGGCCTCTCAAAATAAAACAAAAGTAAATATTAAAAAAAGAGTTTTAAATCTTCTGTTTTTTGGCTTATTTTTGGGTTTAATTTGGTCATCGGTTTCTTTGGCAAATGATTCAGATGCCGACGGTCTGGATTCCACGGTGGATAGTACCGATTTTATTGATATTTTTACCCCGCTAATAATTTCGCCCCTAGAGAGAGCTGGAATGGCAGATGCAGAATTAAGTGCTACTTTTTCTGGGGCAGGAGAAATCGATACACAAATTAGGATTATGGAGTCCTCTACTACTGTTTGTAGTGCAGATGTTTCTGGCAATGGGATATCTACAGGGACAAGTTCCAGTGCGATTGTAAATGGAACAACGCTTATTTCTAGTGAAATTCAGGCTCAGTTTTTTTATGACACTACTACTGATTCTGCTTCCACTGCATGGAGAATAGATAGTGATAATTCTTGGTACAGCGAAGCCAAAGATGATACGGATGATAGTATTTGTGATCATGAAGCAGAAGATGGAGATGATGATCCGAGAGAGGGCGCAGATGATCGTTGCGGAGAATCAATATTTCCTTCTAAGGCGATTTTTGTGGCTACAGATACGGAGTTGTTAATATTTGCTGCCGAAAGAAGGACTTTTTGGAAAAGTTTTTCTCTGGAGAATATTAATTCTATTTTTGCTTTAAATGGGTCTGTGTATGTGGGAATAGATTCTGGACTGCAGATTTATGATTTTGTGAACGATGATTTCACGGAATTATTAACTACGATTTCAACGCCGGCTATTATCAATGGTTTTGTATCTAGCCTTTTTGGAAAAACCCTAAGTGCTAAAGATTATATTGTGGTGGGAACAAATGCTGGAGTTACTGTTTTTAATGCGACAGATAATACCGTTGTGGCGAAAACCACTTCTTCTGTTGTAGCTGTAGCAATAGATAGTGATGACAAATTACGGTATGCCCTAGGTTCTGCCTCTTTAATTTCTGATGATACGGTAGATATTTTACTTGATGGCTGGGATATTACCGATATTTCGATAGGGACGAATTTTGCTTCTGGAACGAGTAGTTCTGCTAATGGAGATTTTATTGGACATACTAGTGGAATAACTCAAATTCAATCCGAGCTAGTAGATATTGAAGATGGATTAATTTACAAAGAAACTTTTGATTCATTGGCAGGAGTGGCGGCGAATGCTTATGCAAATGGAACAATAACCGAAGCGACGATTGCGACTGGGAGAACATCTAGTGATAGTGCAATGCTTTTTAATGGGACGACTTCGACCGTAGAAACGGACATAACTTCTAATGCGGATTTTCAGAATGGTTTTACTATAAGTGCTTGGATAAATCCCAACGGAGTAGGGGAAACAGCAGGAAGAATTATAGATAAATCTGATGCAAGTCCACCTACTGATGGATTTGCAGTTTATACTGGTGGTTCAAATATTCAAATGAGAATTAACGGCTCAAGTGCTGCAACTACGGGTGCAATATCATATGATGGTAATTGGAAATATCTTACAATTGCTGTTACTTCAGGAGGAACTACTAATTTTTATATTGATGGAGTTCAATCGGGTGATGTTGATCAAGCAACAAGGGCTTTGTCTGGTATGATTACATCAAATCCTTTAACAATAGGTAATCGTTCAACTGAAACAGACAGAGCTTTCGATGGTTCAATCTCCGACCTAAAAATTTACAACCGGATTTTAACATCGGAAGAAATTACCACTTTAGCAGCCAGCGGAACTTCGGCTTATTCTTATAGGCAGATTACAAAAGATTATGCGACACCAGCTTTCACAACTGACGAAGTTGGTTATTGGTTTGATTCAGTTACAGATCGGAGTGATTCTGGTAACGATTTAACTAATAATGGTTCGGTAACTATAGAAGAAGTTGCTTCGGGAGCAGATGTTCAGCAATTTACTTTTAACGGAACCTCTAATTATCTCAGTTCCAGTGGTACAGATTTTAATATTACCGGAGAAGAATTAACTGTCGGAATGTGGATTAAGAGAGCCTCGAGGGGGGGAACTGGGTCTTATGCTCAGATTTTATCGCATGGTACTTCTCGGGAGACGAGGAGTTATTTTATGTCTGCCGGAGATGATTTTTTTGATTATCCGTTAGCGATTGATCCGTATTTTTTTGGAGTACAAACAGAGAATGGATTTAAAGCGACATCTGTTCAAAGTTATCCATCTATAAATACATGGGAATTTATTGTGGGAACTTATGATGGTTCTAATGTTAAAATTTATCGCAACGGGGTATTAGAAGAAGTAAATCCCCATACTGGGAATATCGTTGGTGCAGTAGAAGATTTGCGCCTTGGATATGGATACGAAGATGGATATTTTGCAGGCAATATAGCGATGCCTTTTGTGTCTACCAACGCTTTAACTAGCGAACAAATTACAGCATATTATAATATAACATCTAACTGGTTTGCAGTCGATGCGACTGTTACTTTGGCAGGATCTACTAGTAGTCTTACTGATATAGATCAACATGCTTTGCGAAATTCTGCTTATATTTCTACTGCTGGTGGAGTTACTAAATTAGACATTTCAACAGGATTAACCACTGAAACAATTGCCGACACCAATGTTTTAAATATGGCGGTTACTAATCTTGGAACTTGGACATGTTCAGGAGAAGTAACTTCTGGCGGGCATACTATTTTTGCGAAATCATTTATAGGAGCGAATGCTTCAGATATTGTTTCTGATAATAGAATTTTTTATATGAGTTTATCCACTAGCGATGATTTTGATGGCGATGGATTAGAAAATGATGACGATAATGACCAAGGTATTCCGATTGAGACTCCTTTAATTACTTCGATTGATAGGGTTTCAGAAGATGACTTTGATTATACCTTTACGGGAACGGGCGATGGGTTATTTAAAACTTTACCAAGTGCCGAACAGGTTCCTACTAGGGTAGGACTCTTTATTGCCGGAGAAGACACTCCCTTTGTATATGCTGATGTTGATCAAGGAATAGAACAAGATGATGGAAGTTGGTCTAGGGGAATTTGGCAGACAGAAGCTACTGCCATGGACACCGGAAGTCATACTATTTTTGCTCGAGCGTATATTCAAACTAATGCTTCCAATGCGGATACAGAACAAACGCAATTGGGGGTAGCGGCGATAACAACGGGAGCACCAACTCCAAATAGCTTGGACAGTTATACCGGAAGTAATCAACTGACTTTTTCTTGGGTTGCCAATGTCCCCAGCGCTCAATTTTATGCAGAACTTGCTACAGATTCTAATTTTACCCAAAATCTTCAAAATTCTGGTTGGATTGCAGAAACTTCTCATAATTTCCAGAATTTAACGGACAATCAAATTTATTATTTTCGAGTTAAATTGCGTGATGCTACGGGAACGGAGACAGATTTTTCTGATGAAGAGATTTTTACTACTGTTGACACTAGAAGTCCCTCTCTCGGGACAGTTTCGAATGGACGAGATTATCAGCCAAGCTTAAGCACAAATTTTGCTTGGAATGGGTTTACGGATAATGGAGGATCCGGGGTTGATCATTATGAAATATTTATTGCTGATGATGAAGATTTTTCAAATATAGTTTATGAATACAATCATTATGTAACTAATTCCAAAGCTTATGTCGGAACACTGGGATCAACTTATTTTATTAAAGTAAAAGCGGTAGATGAGGTCGGTAATAAATCAGCTTTCGGATATAGTTCGGGAACAACTTTAGATTCTACCGCTCCTACTGACTTTACTTTAAACGATCAAGCAAGTCCTTCTCCCCCAGGGAATCAAAATCTTTCTTGGACGGCGAGTACTGACACAGAATCTGATATTGAAAATTACACAATTTATAGAACAGATTATTCTTATGTTTTCAATTATCCATATTGGAGTTGGCAGGTAGAAGTATCAGAAAGATCTTTGGGGACAACAACCAATGCTTATTACACGGATGCTAGTGCAGAAAGACAAAAACAGTATGTGTATAAGATTACAGCAACCAATAGGGCTGGACTTACGACAGATTCTAATGCAATTCGATTTGAAGTTAACTTGCTGGAAGGACATGCGCCAATACTTGAAAATATAGATTCTTATGTGACGACAGATCCAGTAACTCTAGATTGGACAGCCGCTACGGACATAGAAGAGATTAGTGCTTATCAGGTTTATAAAGATGAAGTGCTTTCGGATACTACCGCAAATGCAGATATCACGATTTATACAGATAGTGCCTCTAAAACCGACGGACAGGCTTATGAATATAAAGTGCGGGCTAAGGATGCAGATGAAAATACGGGAATATTTTCTTCAATTCTAAGAGTTTTATTTGACGAAACAGCTCCCACGACTTCAGAAACTTTATCGGGGACAGCAAATGGGGAGGGTTGGTACAATACTCCGGTGACAGTAACCCTAAGTGCTGTTGATTCGGGTACGACACTTTTTAATCCTAATACTAGTGAAGATGGAACAGGATATTATTCTGGGGTAAATCAAATTTTATTTAATAAAAACTCTGCTGGAATTACTCCCTACAATAATAGAGTTACGATTGATACTAACTGTACATCAGGTAGTCCTAATACTTTGATTTTTTACGCTACAGATATTGCTGGTAATGAAGAAGCTTCGCAAAATATTACACTTAAGATTGATACCACGAGTCCGACTCCAAGTCTTGTTTTGGATCCAGATCTCATGGACGAAAATGGCTTCACTAGTAATGATTCTACGGCATATACACCTAGTGGTACAGACGCTCATTCAGGAGTGGCATCGGTATCTACATATGTTCAATTTGATGAAAACGGGGATGGAACTCTAGCTGGAGCCAATGATGTAGATTTTGGTGATCCAATTTCAACAGCTACGACTCAACAAACTTATTATTTTACAAATAATGGACTTGTTGGAGGAACGGTCCAAGACGGACAGTATAACCTTAAGGTAAT
>CAYWLU010000005.1:0-1527 GCA_964459435.1 uncultured Candidatus Peribacteria bacterium | reverse complement strand
GAAACAGATCCAAATAGTAATGTAGATCATCGGGTTATTCTTCTTGCTCCTCAAACCACAACAGAGAATAAAACAGATTCGGTATTTACTTTCTTGGGAAATGCTCCCGTAGGGAAAACAGTTTCAGTAAAAAATTCCTTAGGAGCGGTAATTGGAAATGGAGTAACAGATGCTTCGGGAAGAGCTTTTATTGAAATCAGCTTGTCTGCTGGGCAAAATCATGATGTTACTGCTGAATTTGTTCATGATAATGGAGCTTTGGTGGGAACGGGGGCAATGACAATTCATGTTGCCAGTGGAACACTTAAAAATCCGAAATTCACTAATATTTCGGACAATACGCTCTTTCAACAAGGATTTATTAACATTGAAATTAGTGGGAAGGCAAGTGCCAGAATAGAGGTTTTTGATATCCGTAGTGGGAATTTGGTTTCTTTGAATACAGGGACAACAGATGGTAGTGGGGATGTTTCTATAGGACTTCCTAGTACTTTTGTTGGGCAGCAACTTTTGGCAGTAGATCAGACAAATCTCTTAACTTCAAAATTTATTAATATTACACGAGGAGTTTATGTTTCTGGACAGGTTTTAGATACAGAGGGAGTCCCTTTGCAGGCTATTATAATCAAGCTTATTAATGGAGCGGATCAGTATTCTACGACAACAGATACTAACGGCGAATATTCTTTTACCGTTCCTCGTGATACGACCTATCTTTTTAAAGCATATCATCAAGCTTATTATAAATATGAAGAGACAGTTAGCATTACAGATAGAGATCCGAAAATTTCTCCTTCGTTGTCTGTTATAGAGGCGCTTAATTTAATGCAAACAGAGGATGGGGTGGTTCAAATAGCTTCAAGTGGGGGAGCTTCTAATGGTCGACCGGGGATGACGAGAGCAGAGATTCTGCGTATTGCAGAGCAGGGTTATGAAGCAGCTGTAAAACAGGCTAAAGAGATGAATATAGGAACAGCCGGACAAATTATTATGGGCGAAGATAGTTACGGAAGAGAGATTTTCCTCGGGTATGTTGCGGGAAAAAGAGGGGTAGACGAATTCAAACAGCAACCGGAAGTGGCCCGGAGAATGACAGGACTTTTGGGGTCGGAAAGAAGAGCTTCGGCAAATGGAAAACAAGGGCAAGAATTTTATTCTGCTGACTCTCAAAAAGTTTGCCTTAAGGCGGCAGATAGTATTGCCAACTTTGCCGATGTCCCAAATAAATCTGCTTATGCTCAAGATATTATCCAAATGAATTCTTATGGAATTATTAAAGCGGATGATAATAATAAATTTAGACCAGAGGATAAGGAAAATTTCACTGCCATTTTAAAATTATTACGAGAGAAATTAGATGCATTGAATAACGATTCAAATAAATACCTTTTAACTATTGCAACAGGTGCTAATTCAAAATATTTGGAACATACTAATATGCGAGAAGCACATCAATATCTTGATTTTATAAATATTATGACTTATGATTTTTTTACTGGTGGATCAAGTCAAACCGGGCATCATTCA
>CAYWLU010000004.1:5321-39786 GCA_964459435.1 uncultured Candidatus Peribacteria bacterium | reverse complement strand
TCCCCGCTAACGCTTATGGCGTATAATAACAACGGTTTAGGATTCCGGACAAGCCGGAATGACCAAGAAAAAAAATCCTTGCGTCAAAAATTCTACCTTCTTTTTCCCCTTATTCTAGTGCTTTTACTCTTCCCTTTTTTAAAAAACCGGGGTCTTTTTAGTAAAAAAATACTTGACATGTTTTGTATTGTATATAATGTAAATTTATCTTTGTAATTCTGCAAAGATTTAAAAAAGGAGGTTCTCATGGGAAAGGATAAAATCATGAGAATTAACCACAGATCTTTGCTTGATGGTCGAGCAGAATCGCTCGCAACCATCAGGAAAGATGGAAAAGTCCAGACAGAACATTTTTTCTTGATACCGGGAGAGTATTCTCTGGGTATCACAAAAACGGAATGGAATATTAGTGTTGTTGGAGAGATCAAGATCAACGGAGAGTTCCGTTGGCATGGAGATAAAGATTCTCTCTGTGTCCCAAAAGGGACAGAAGTAAGAGTGACGGTAAAACACTTGGCAATCGTATCATGCTTTCATATCCATTGCTATTCCGTTGGCATAGACGCAATGATATGCTCCGTGCCCCTAGGAGAAGCGGTGTAGTCTTCTGTCTGTCGTCTTCCTTTCGTCCGCCTGTATCACTACGGGCGGACATTTTTTACTTCACCGTCACGCTTTTCGCCAAATTCCTCGGCATATCTGGATCCAATCCTCGCAACACTGCCAAATGATAAGCTAAAATCTGCACTGGAATAATAGTGGCAATTGCTTGGGCTCCATTACAATCTGGTACTTTTAACCATTCGTCAAAGATATCTTGTCTTTTAGGAGAAACTCCAATAATAAAAGCGCCTCTGGCTTTTAATTCTGTAGCATTAGAAACTGTTTCTTGATCTCCTCCTAGTACTAAACAAGGTGTCCCTTTTTCTATTAATGCAATTGGTCCGTGTTTTAATTCTCCCGCTGCAAATCCTTGGGCATGAATGTAAGATACTTCTTGGATTTTAATTGCTGATTCTAGTGCCATTGGATAAAGACTCCCTCGTCCAATAATAAAAAGGTTGGGGTGTTTCACTATTTTTTTAGCTACTTTTCTTATGAGTTCTTCATAACGAGGATTAATCATGTCGTTAATACTTTCTGCGGTAGAACGAAGAATGAATCGACCAAAATTAATTTGTCCACTGTCTGCAAAAGCCAATAAAAAAAGTAAAGCCATTTGGGAAGTAGCCGCTTTAGTTGAAGCTACTGCTTTTTCTGGACCGGCTTTTATGGATAAATGTACATGAGCTAAACGAGCAATAGAAGAAGATTCTACATTAGTAAGAGCTAAAATTTTAGCACCTCGTTTTTTTCCTCTTTCTAAAATCTCTAATACATCTGCCGTTTCTCCAGATTGAGAAACCGCAATAATAGCCGTCTTTTTATTTACAAATTTTTCGAAAGAAACCATTTCACTAGCTGGAACCACATTTATTTTTCTTCCAGAAATTTCTGTGAAAAAATATTCTGCAGCCATA
Source organism: uncultured Candidatus Peribacteria bacterium (assembly GCA_964459435.1). GTDB lineage: Bacteria > Patescibacteriota > Gracilibacteria > UBA4473 > UBA4473 > JAIPGU01. Next base: position 38,266 of record CAYWLU010000004.1, on the reverse strand, counting down.
GCAACCTTATTAGCTGTCCCACAAGCTACAAAATAAGCACCATTTGCAGATTGTAATAATTTAGCAGCTTTGTTTAATAATTTATCATCATGATTAATAGCTCGAGCAATAGTGTCTTTTTGGTCAAAAATTTCTTTAATCATAAAATGAGGCCAGTCTCCTTTCTCTGCTTCTTCAACTTTCCAAGCAACCGTGATATTTCGTTTTTTCACTGGTACACCTGTTCTTAAATTAGAAAACTCCGCTTTCCCTCCATAGATATACACAAGTTCATCGTCATCTAAATAATTGACGACATTTGTTTTTTCTAAAAAAGCAGGAATATCTGAAGCAATATAAGTTACCTCTTTTCCTCTCCCCAAAATAAGAGGAGAACCTCTTCTGGCGGCAAAAATCCCTTCTACCCCTTCCACCATCACTAATATTCCAAATCTTCCTTGAATTTCTTCACAAACTTCCCGGATACATTTTTCTACTTCTTTACTTTTAAGCTTTTCGACTTTTCGACTTTTTAGCTTATTTTCTAACATTCCCGCAATAACTTCCGTATCTGTTTCCGACACAAAAGAAGTTTTGCTTAGTTTCTTTTTCCAGTCTTGATAGTTTTCAAAAATACCATTGTGAACAATGGTTACTCTTCCAATATTGTGCGGATGAGCATTCTTTTTGGTTACTCCTCCATGAGTAGCCCAACGAGTATGTCCAATCGCTTCCTGACTAGAAGTAAATTTGTGCTGTACCGAAGAAATCTTCCCCACCTCCTTATCTGTTTGGACTTCTCCATTTAAATTACGAACTGCTACTCCCCAAGAATCATATCCTCGATATTCTAATTTTTTTAACCCTCGAAGCACTACACCTCCAGCATTATTATCCTTTCCAGAAACAGCAAAAATACCACACATAGTAAATTAATTATCAATTATCAATCCTCAATTATCAATAGGAAATAGATTATAACTATTAACTATTAGCTTTTAGCTGTTAACTAAAAAAAATCAAAGAAAATTTTTAATTGAAGATTGAAGATTTATTTTTACTTTTTCATTTGACACCAAAGAGCTTTTGCATATCATTTCGCTCGCACTAATTAGAAATCCACTACCATGATTGTTATTAGATTTGTCCGAGTAGGAAGAAATAAGCAAGCTTATTTTCACCTCGTTGCCGCCGAAAAATCTCGCGCTGTTCAAAAGAAGTATATCGAGAAACTTGGTCACTATAATCCCCACTCTAACGGCGGAAAAGGAGAATTAGTTTTCAATGAAGACCGTACCAAACACTTCATAAACAACGGAGCACAACCTTCTCAAACAGTAGCCAGACTACTTGTTGCTAACGGATTCAAGGAGGCTGGAAAGTTTGTTGCCCAAAGAGCCTCTAAGCCTAAAAAAACAGAACCACCTAAAACCGCTGCTCCAGTAGTAGAAGTTCCTACCGAAACTCCTGCAGAAGAAACTGAAGCTCCTGAAACCGAAGAGCCAGCAAAAGTCATAGAAGGAAAAGTTGAAGAAAAGACAGCAGTAGAGGAAACTAAAGAAGTAGAAACTCCTCCTGCGGAAGAAACAGAAGATGTTCCCGTCGTAGAGGATGATAAAAAAGAAAGTTAATCTCTATTTATAACCCTTTATTAATATGACTGAAACCAACGCCGCTCTCGAATTTGTTCGTTATACTCTAGAACAAATCTGTGAAAACAAAGCAGATATTAATGTAGAACAAACAGAAGACGAAATTGGAACTTTACTTTCTGTGATTGTGAATGAGGCAGATATGGGAAAATTAATTGGAAAAAATGGACAAACTGTTTCTGCAATCCGTTTGCTCGTCAGAGCAATGGGAGCCAGAGAAGGTAAAAAAATAAATTTGAAAGTCATCGATCCTGTGTCAGAATAGTAGCATGAATGAAGAAACATTAATCCCTCCCGTCTATTATTTAGACGAAGGAACTACTGCAATTCCGGCAGAAATAAACCCTGTGTCAGATTTTTCTATGAGTGGAGCAGAATATGGTGGTGATACTTTTGGTGGAGCATTATCAACCATGAATAATTTCGCTCTCATGGACCTGATTCAAATGTTCATTGTTTACGCTTTTATTATTGCTGGTGCACTTTCTGCAGTTTTCATATTTGTTGGAGGTATTTCTTTTATTCTCTCTGGAGGTAATGACGAAAAAATTAAGTCAGCTGTAAATACAATTCGTTACGCAATCGTTGGACTAATTGTCACTATTTTAAGCTTCACTTTTATTATGATCATTGGTCGTATCTTTGGTCTTAATCTGCTTAATTACATTTCCTACGAACATATTAAATGCTCTATAAATAATCTTATAGAATTTGGCGAAGATCCAACTAACAATACCTGTCAAGGAACAATTTCTTTCTAAATAGGGATTACTGAATTAGTGAATTTTTTCGTCAAAATTTCCGGTACTCAACACAGTATGACTACAATACAGTTTATTCCGTTCCTCAATTTTTCCTCAAACTTCATCAACTTCAGTAATCCCTAAAGTAAATGAAGTTATATTTAATCATTAAAAAAGCTTGGAAGTGGTTTCTCTCTGCTCTTTTTCCTCCTAGATGTTTAATATGTAAAAAAGAAGGAGCTTATTTATGTTCTACTCATTTTCGTTTTGAAATAGCCCCCCCTAATCGAGTTGAATTCAAGTCTTTAAATGGAATTTATGCCGCCACCAAATATTTTTCTGTCCCCTCGGAACAATGCGTAGAATATTTTAAGTTTCGCGGATTTAAAGAAATTGGCGAAATTATGGCTCTAGAAATAATTAAACACAGTCCTAAAAATTGGGAAAAGAATTCTATTCTTGTTCCAATTCCTCTTCATTGGAGCAGAAAACTCTGGCGCGGATTTAATCAGTCAGAATTACTAGCAAATTTAATCTCTAAAAAATTAAATATACCTGTTTGTTTGGACTTAAAAAGAATTAAGAAAACTCATCAACAATCCAAACTCAGTAAACAAGACCGTAAAACCAACTTGTCTAATGTTTTTCAATGGCAAGGTGAAAAAATAACTCAAAATATTATTCTTATAGATGATGTAGTCGCCAGCGGAGTAACTCTAGATTCTGCAGCCAAAGAACTAAAAAAACATAGGGCGAACCAAGTATTTGCTTTTGTTTTTGCTAGAGGAGGAGGAAAGTAATGGAGAATGAAGAATAAAAAAAGTTAAAACATTCCTATCTATTTGCAAAACAATATATTTTAGCGAGAATAAGTATCGTAATTTGCTTTTACTTTTTGATTTGTCGACTTGTAAACTTTTTATCTACTTCTCATGAAACTCGAATTTTCTGGAGCAGCACGAAATGTAACTGGATCTAAACACCTTTTACACATTAACGGTAAAAAGATTTTACTGGAATGTGGGATGTTTCAGGGTCGCCGAAGAGAAGCTTTAGAAGCTAATATGTCTTTCCCTTTTGATGTAACAGAAATAGACGCTGTAGTTATTTCTCATGCCCACATAGACCACACAGGAGCTTTACCCATTCTCGTAAAAAAAGGATATCGAGGCCCTATTTACTGTACACATGCCACAAGAGATCTTTGCTCTATAATGCTTAAAGATTCTGCTTATATCCAAGAAAAAGATGCAGAATGGATAAAGAAGAAATTAAAAGATCCGAAAGCAGAACCGTTATATACTATGGAAGACGCCGAAAGAGCCCTAACTCTATTCCGCTCTGTAGCTTATAAACAAGAATTCTACCCAGCAGTAGGATGCAAAGTAGTCTTTCATGATGCTGGACATATTTTAGGCTCTGCTATAGAAGAATGGGAAATCACAGACAATGATATTGATAAAAAAATAAGACTAGGATTTACAGGAGACTTGGGAAGGAAATGTCTCCCTATTCTTAAAGACTGCGAACAACTCAAAAATTTAGACATCCTTATTACAGAATCTACCTACGGAAACAGATTACATGACGAAATTGCAGATGTAGCCGACAAACTCGCTAAAGAAGTAAATGATGCTTATGAAAGAAAAGGAAAAATAATCATTCCGTCTTTTGCCGTTGGTCGTGCCCAAGAACTGTTATATTTATTACGAGAATTAGAACACGACAAAAAAATAAAAAAAATACCTATTTTCTTAGATTCTCCACTCGCCAGTGCTGCCACCGAAATATTCCGACTTCATCCAGAATGTTATGACAACGAACTAAAAGAGATGGTGGATAGAGGAGAAGACCCTTTTGCCCCAGAAGGAGGTGTCCACTTCACAGAAGACGTAGATGAATCCAAAGCCTTAAATAATTTCCCTGGATCAGCAGTTATTATTTCTGCCAGCGGGATGTGCGAAGCGGGTCGCATCCGTCATCACCTAATTAATACTATTTCTGACCCTAAAAACCTTATTTTAGTAGTTGGATTTATGGCAGCAAACACCTTAGGCAGAAAAATAGTAGAAAAAGAAAATCCTATCAATATTTTTGGAGATCCATACGAAGTAAACGCAGAAGTCCAAATATATAATGCTTTTTCTGCTCATGCAGACCAAAAAAGACTTCTTTCTTTTGCAAACAACTGCGGAGACCCAAAAGCAGTATTCTGTGTCCACGGAGAAGACGAAGCAATGGTAGAGTTTCGTAAACAATTACAAACCAAAAAACATTTAATTAAAGCTGATATTTTCATTCCTGCTCCTGGTGATATTTTTGAAATCACTAAATCTAAGAAATGGAAGAAACTAACAGAGGTTAATGAAACTTCTCGTGCTTTACTCGGAGGAGAATGGCCAGAGTTAGATTAATGGAGAATGAAGAATGGGGAATGAAGAATAAAAAAGTATTATATTATAATATAATATCATTAATCTAACTCTTGACGGAATTTAGTTTTTTCTTACAATCACCTCACAATTTCCCTTAAAACATGTCTAGAGAATGTCAGCTTACCGGTAAAAAAACAACTAGTGGACAAAATCGTCCCTTTTCTCTTAAGGCTACTAAAAGAACCTTTAGACCAAACTTATTCCGTAAGAGAATGCTTAATCCTCTTACAGGTAAGGTAGAAAGAATGCGTCTTTCTGCTAAAGCTATTCGTACTCTCAAAAAATGGGCTAAAGAATCTATGCCAGAAGAAGATAAAAAAGCAGTAGTAAACACTGGACCAGTAACTAAAAATGAAGAAAAGAACCGAGTAAAAAAAGAAAAACTTACTCCCAAACAAAAGAAGGAATTAAAAGCTCAAGAAGAAGAACAAAAAATCGACGAAGCAGCTGGAGTAAAAGAAACAGATAAAATTACAGAGGAATCACCAGAAGAAGCAACCAAGGAAGAAAAATAATGACTAAAGTCATAATCCTGGAAAACATTCGTTCTCTCCACAATGTGGGGTCTATTTTGCGTACAGCAGATGGAGCTGGTTGGGACAAGATTTATTTTTGTGGATATACGGGATGTCCTCCCGACAGAAGAATAGAAAAGGTATCTCTAGGAGCAGAAAATTTTATTGAATGGGAACAAGCAGATAATGCTTTAGAAGTAATTAAGAAATTAAAAAAAGAGAAATACGAAATTATTGCTTTAGAACAAACTAAAAAAGCAGAAGACTTATTTACCGCAGAATTTCCTAATACAAAAATAGCTCTCATTCTTGGTAATGAAGTAGAGGGCGTAACAGAAGATGTCTTAAAGAAAGCAGATCGTCATTTGGAAATCCCTATGCACGGCAAAAAATCTTCCCTTAATGTTTCCGTAGCTTCTGGAATTACCTTGTATGAAATAAGGAAGAAATAAATGGTGGGCCGGGCAGGATACTCTCCCTACGATTCCTTCGGAATCTGCTCAAGGGATTTGTATCATCGTCGCTTTGCTCCTCAGTACAAATCCTCGAACCTTGGTCGGTTCAAATCCTGTCTCAATCCAATATAAAAAAAATAAAACCCCCGTTGGGGGTTTTCTTGTTTTTAATGGTGGGCCGGGCAGGATTCGAACCTGCGAAACCAGAGGTAACAGATTTACAGTCTGCCGCGTTTGACCGCTTCGCTACCGACCCATCGTCGCTAGAGGGCTGCACCATCTCGCAAACCGCTTTGCGGTCGGCTCGATTTGTTTCGTCCTCGCTCCTCTCACTCACATGAACTACTCGACTTCATAACGAGATTTTTTTGCTACACGCAAAAATCTCTATTCAGCCTGCGTTACCCCATGTTCGTGGATTTTAAAGAGCGTGAAGATTCTATTTTGAGAATTAAAAAAGTCAACCCATGAAATAGGTAAAAATTCCCCTTCTTTTTCTTTGTATTTCCCCCATATTTCCCTACAATCTATGGGCTTATTTGACCTACAAAAATGACAGACGAAAACGACAACAAATTACCCTTTTCTGACGATGAAGAAGATAAAAAAGAAAACCAAGAAGAAGAGACTTCAAATGTAGAAGAAACAGATAAAAATGAAGATAATCCCGAGGACACTGAAGAAGATGAAGAGGTGATTTCAGAGGAAGGAGCAGATGTCCCCGAAGAATCTGGTATTCCTTTTTATGATCCCACAGGATGTGCCCTTAATTTATTCCAAAAAGAAATTTCTGACGATATGGAAGAGTCTTACCTCTCTTATGCCATGTCAGTTATTGTTAGTCGGGCATTACCCGATGTACGAGACGGATTAAAACCTGTTCATCGTCGTATTCTTTACGCCATGCATGAGAACGGACTCCGTTCTTCTGCTAAATATCGTAAGTCAGCAAATGTGGTTGGTGCTGTTCTGGGTAAATATCATCCACATGGAGATAGTGCTGTATATATGTCTATGGTTCGTATGGCGCAAGACTTTTCTTTGCGTTATCCACTCGTGGACGGACAGGGAAACTTTGGTTCTATCGACGGAGACAATCCCGCTGCCATGCGTTATACGGAGGCCAAAATGGCCAAAATCACAGATCTAATGCTCGCAGACATTGAAAAAGAAACTGTGGATTTTAGACCAAACTATGATGCTACTGCCTCTGAACCAATTGTTCTTCCTAATGTTGTTCCCCAACTTCTTCTTAATGGAACCATGGGAATTGCGGTCGGAATGGCAACTAATATTCCTCCTCACAATCTTAACGAAGTTATTGATGCCACTAAAGAAATTCTCCGGAATGAGGAAATGACTATCGATGAGATCTTGAAACATATTAAAGGACCAGACTTCCCAACTAGCGCAGAAATCTATGATGGTGGAGCCATCAAAGAAATGTACTCCACTGGTCGAGGTGGAATTATCATGCGAGCCAAAACTCTTATAGAAGAAATTAAGAATGGAAAACATCGGATTATCGTTACCGAACTTCCTTACCAAGTAAATAAAGCAGATCTAGTGATGAAAATTGCCGATCTTGTTAGAGATAAAAAAATCCAAGGTATTTCTGATTTACGAGATGAATCCAATCGAGAAGGAATGCGAGTTGTTATTGAATTAAAACGAGATGCTTATCCAAAGAAAACTCTTAACAAACTTTTCAAATACACCTTCCTCCAGAAGAGTTTTAACCTAAATATGATAGCATTAGTGGACGGAATTCATCCAAAACTATTAAACATCAAAGAAGTTCTTCAACACTTCATAGATCACCGATTTATTGTGATTAGACGCCGAACAGAATATGAACTCAAAATTGCCAAAGCTCGAGCTCATATCCTAGAAGGATTAAAGATTGCTTTAGATCATATCGATGAAGTAATTCAGACTATTAAGAAATCAGAAACTAAAGAAATAGCTGGGGCAGAATTACAGAAAAAATTCGGCTTAAGCGATTTACAAGCCAAAGCTATTTTGGAAATGAAACTCCAAACTTTAGCTGGACTTGAAAGAAAAAAGATAGAAGACGAATTAGCAGAAAAACTAAAACTAATTAGCAAACTAGAAGGAATTCTAGCCAGTAAAGACAAACAAACCGACATCATAGAACAAGAACTAGATGCCGCTAAAGAAAAATTCGGAGACAAGAGAAAAACTAAAGTTAATAAAAATGCTTTAGGCAAATTTAGCGCTAAAGACACTATTCCAGACGAAGAAATGTTGGCTGTTCTAACCGAACAAAACTATATTAAACGGCTAAATCCTTCTGTCTTCCGTACCCAAAAAAGAGGTGGTATGGGAGTCAAGGGAGCTACTAAAGAAGAAGATATTATTGTAAAAGCCAGATTTGGAACTAATCACAACGAACTACTCTTCTTCACTAATTTTGGACGAGTATTTCAACTTCCAATGTACGAAATTCCAGAAGCAAGTAGAACAGCCAAAGGAACCCCAATTATTAATTTATTACAATTAAAGCCCCAAGAAAAAGTAACAGAAATTCTTAATCTCTCTCGGTCAGAAGGAAAATATATATTCTTCTGTAGTACTGGAGGTACTGTAAAGAAAACAGATTTAGAACAATTTAAAAATGTTCGTCAGTCTGGACTTATTGCTTGCGGACTAAAACAAGGAGAAACCCTAGAATGGACTAAGCTTTCTTCTGGAAATGATGAAGTCTTCATTGTTACTAGAGAAGGAAAATCTATTCGTTTTAACGAAAAGAATGTTAGAACCATGGGAAGAAGTGCTGCTGGTGTACGAGGAATAAAACTAAAAAAAGATGATGAAGTTGTATCTATGGACTTACTTCCTAATGAAGAAGCAAAACTCCTAACAGTTATGGAAAACGGATTAGGAAAAATGTCTGCAGTAAAACTTTATAGAACTCAATCTCGAGGAGGAACCGGAGTAAAAACCGCCAGTATTACCGCTAAAACAGGGAAAATAGCTGGAGCTACGGTTGTTCAAGATAATACCAAGGGGGATTTATTACTAGTAACTAAAAACGGACAAACTATCCGAACACCTTTAGACAAAGTTAAAGTTTCTGGAAGATCAACTCAAGGAGTTATTCTTATGCGACCAAGTAAAGGAGATTTCGTTGCTTCTATTTCTCTTCTTGATGAAATAATCCCAGAAGAAGATAACCAAGAAGAAGTAAAAGAAGAGACCAAAGAGAAAAAATAAAACAATTTATGTTGAGAGTGTTTATCAAGTAAGTGATTAAATTATGGTTAGATCCCGCAATAACCCCAGTGAAATAGTCCGCCACGGCGAATTTCACGAGACAAGTGTGGGATGACAGAAATAATAAAAAATGAAAAATCTGGCTATTGGACTTCCTTGCAAAAAAATCTCTTACGAAATTGAATTTTCTGAGAAATTTGGAGATTTAATCAAAAATCTTAAAGAACAAATTGGGAAAAGAAATTTCCTAATTGTTTCTGACCAAAATGTAGAGAAATTCACTTCTTTCTTAAATAATTTCGATAAAGAAAATATCTTTATTCTCCCCGCTGGAGAAGGAACTAAACGCTGGCCGTTTGTAGAAAAAATCCTCAACAAGTGTTTTGATAAAGAACTAGATCGTTCTTCTTCTGTACTTATTGCTGTTGGTGGAGGCGTTGTAGGAGATATCACTGGTTTTGCTGCATCTTTATACAAACGAGGACTTCCTGTTGTTCAAATTCCTACTTCTCTACTAGGGATGGTAGATGCCTCCATTGGAGGAAAAACTGGCATAGATTGCAAATATGGTAAAAATCTTATTGGAACATTTCATCAACCAGAAAAGATCTATGCTTGCGAAGAATTTTTAGAAACTCTTCCGTTATTAGAAATAAAAAGTGGACTGGGAGAAATGATTAAACACGGAATTTTAGGATCTGTTAAACATTTTGCAGATTTAGAAAAAATTGCCACCCCAAAACCAACTGCTAAACAAGTATTTTCTCTGGTACAAGATTCTATGGAAATTAAAGCTAAAATAGTCGAACAAGATGAAACAGAAGGCGGAGCACGAATGCAATTAAACTTAGGACATACTTTTGGTCATGCCATAGAACTCCTACACAACTTTAAATTCTCTCATGGAATAGCAGTTGCTATTGGAACAGTTATGGCTACTCAGTATGCCTTAGAAAACGGTATTTGCGATGAAGAAACTGCTGACCGGATAGAGAATATCTTCAACAAGTTTGAAATCGACCTAACTTGTGATTTAGGAGAAGAAGAAATTTGGGAAGCTATGACACATGACAAAAAGGTGAAAAACGGACATATTCGTCTGGTATTACCAGAGAAAATTGGGAAAGTGGTGGTGCACACAGTTTGATTAATTAGATTTTAAATTTTTTACTTGAAATTCTGGATTTTCTAAAAAATTTTGAGAAGTGCTTACTTTTTTTCCTGTTTTGAGTTCAAGTGCTTTTTTGGCATCTCCTGCAATTTTTCCACCACCCTTTGCGTCTTTTTTTAATTTTTGCAATCCTTTTGAATTACTAGTTTGGGTTATTTCTTTAGTAGCTCTTTCTCCAAGCATAGAAAAAATAAGTTCAAGATCTGTCATGTGATCTCGCAAATTTTCTCTTTTTAGTTTCTTTATTTTTTTGTATTCACTTGGGGTTATTCCAAAAGTTGCCTTACTAATTTCTGCAGTCAAAATTGCATATTCTTTTCCTTCTTTTGCTCCTCGTTTTTGCTACTCATCAGTTAATTTTTCACGAATAGCAATTCCTCGCATTCTTTTTTCTATCCAATCTTCACTGTATCCTTTGGCTTTATACAAGACCCTCGTTCTTTTAGTTGCTAATTCTGGATCTTCAATTTCTTGTACTCGTTCATATCCAACTTTTGCAAGCCATCGTTTAAACGGTTCTGCTTTAGGTGATGAAATTGACTGAATAAGTCGAAAAATTCCTTCAGTATTTGCACAAAGCATATTTTGTATTCCCCCTTCAGTATCGATTTTAAGGGTGTGTACAACTTGTACCCACCCTTTTTTGAGTTCAGGATCACGCTTTTTCATTTTTTGGATATATTGTTTTGGATCTTTCGAATCAATAAGTGCCAAAACGACATCTTCAATCACAAACCACCATTCATTATTATAAATAATTTTTCTAATTTCCTTTTTTTGAAAGATGGCGAGTTTGTTTGTTATCATAATATTTTATGAGAGTAACTTTTAATACTGTAATAAGCTTACATTTATTATTCTTCTTTTCCAATTATGGGTGGGGTAAGGATACTCCCTCGTTTTGCTCGGTCATTTCACCTCGCTCAGAATTTAAAAGCTAGCTTTCATTCTTCGCTTCGGCTCATCGAACCCAGTCGCTTCGTGACTACTTGGGTTCTCGCTCAACTCCATTAAAAAAAATCCGCCAATCCACAAGGAATTGCCGTGAGTCGGGTGGGGAATTCTTACATTCTCGTCTCACTTCGTTCGCCTCCAAGGTCGAAAACCTTGCAATATTCGCTCCGCTCATTTGCAATGCAAACCCGATCACTTCGCGACCTACTGGGTTCTCGCCCTAAACCAAAAAGAGCAGAAAATTGTAGGGACAAGCCCTGCACTTTTCTGCTCTGGTGGGTCGGGTGGGGCTCGAACCCACAGCCAATAGCTTAAGAGGCTACTGCTCTACCATTGAGCTACCGACCCATCGTCGGTGAGGACTGCGCTTACTTCGTTTTTAGCAAAGCTAAAAACTACGTTGTTTCGTCTCACCTCCTCTCACTCACGCGGACTACTCGGCTTCATAACGCCCTTCGCTCACTACACTCGCTCAGGATTATTTAGCCTGCGTTACCCCGTGTTCGTGGGAAAATCTTAAAGAACTGCTCGGATTCTCGTTATTTTTAGAATTTTTTCAAGTAGACTCCCTCAAATCCACCACTTTCAATTGCAATCTCCGGTCTCCGTTCCAGTAATTACTGGAAATAGTAAATAAGATATCTAAATTCGATCCTACTTTTACCATGTCCATAAAATTCTCAGCAAAAAAAGCCATGAAATTTAACTTTTTTTCTCCTAATTTTCCTTCTATTCGCAAATGAATTTGTCCGTTCCCCATGGTTTTATAACTCATAACTTCTACATTTTTTAGACCGAAAATTGGTTCTTCATTTCCTTTTCCAAACGGAGCTAAATTATCTAAAAAATCTATCAGTTCAAAATCTAAAAGATCTTCTGTTACGAAGGCTTCTAATTTTACTTCGTTTTCTGGAACCGAAGTTTTAGTAAAAAACTTATCCAAACCTTCTCGTATTTTTTCATAATTATCTGGATTTGTTAAAAATCCCGCCGCTCCATCATGTCCACCAAAACTTTCAAATAAATCGGATACTTCTTGCAAGGCTTTAATCATCGAGAATCCTTCTGGTGCTCTACAAGAAGCAGCTAAAAGTCCATCTGGACGAATCGTAGCCACTACTGCCGGCATATTATAATATGCTGTGTATTGCGAAGCCACAAGCCCCAAAATTCCTAAATCCCAAGACTCACTCTGGCACATTTGAAAAGGCGCTCCTTCTCTCATTTGTTCTAAACTTTCTGTAAAAGCATTTTTTGTTATTTCTTTTCTTTGTTCATTTAATTCGTTGAGTCTTTTTACTCTTTGAGAATTTTTTTGCATATCTCCCAAAAAAAGCCGAGCTGCTGTTTCTACTTCTCCAAGTCTAGAAGCTGCATTTAATCTTGGTGCAATAGCAAAACTAATAGTTCCTGCATCTATATTACGAGGATCTATATTGGTTTGTTCTAACATTTCTATTAATCCTGGCCACTTTGTATTTTTTAATTTCTCAATTCCAAATCTTACTAAAATTCTGTTTTCTCCTGTCAAGGAAACACAATCTGCTACCAATCCGATGGCACAAATTTCCAAAAACCGATAAATATAATCTCCTAGCACCGCAGGATCATCAAAAGATTTTTCTGCTAAAGCGGAGATTAACTTAAAAGCTACACCCACTCCTGCTAAATCTTTAAAGGGATAATGACAATCTGTTTGTTTAGGATTTAAAATCGCCACTGCCTTGTGCGGAAAAGTTTTTGGATCTGGTTCGTGATGATCAGTAACAATCGTATCTATACCTAAGTTTTTCGCATATAAAACTGCTTCATCATTATTCATTCCACAATCACAAGTAACAATAAGTTTCACTTCTTTATCTTTAATCTCGTCTATATGCGATTTTTTTAAGCCATGAGATTCTGTGTGACGATTTGGTATCCGATAAGACACTTCTCCTCCTAATTCCTGCAAACCAGAAACTAAAATTGTTGTAGAAGTAATCCCATCAGCATCAAAATCACCAAAAACCATAATCCGTTCTCCCTGATCTATCGCCGAAAGGATTCTCTCTACTGCTTTTTTCATCCCTTTCATCTCCCAAGGGGAATGAAGTTTCGTTAAACTAGGAGATAGAAACTCTTGGATTTTACTTGGATTATTTAGTTTTCTATTCTCCAATAAAATCTCGTAAAGACTTTCTAGGTCTTGGATTTCTGGTGATTCCCGCCATTTTTTTTCTTTGAATCTCGATTGATTTTTCATCTCTCCCATGATACACAAGGCTGGATGAAAGTTCATCTTTTTGATTTTCGTTGGGTAGATGAAAAAACTTGTAAGTTCCAAGCAAGTAGTGGAACTAAATTTGGTCACCGCGAACTAAAAATTGGAGATAACATCTCTATAGAAGTTACATCGAACCAAGTACACTGTGGGGGAAGTATGATTGATGACCTCTGGTCTCCCTGTCCAGACAGCGTCGTAGGCAAATCTAAATGCCAAGCTTGTCGAAGCAGAGAACGAAGTTTTATTTTTACTGCTTTTGATGGTTTTGATCGTAGTAATGTTAGCGAACAAGATTTATCCCAAATCCAAGATCCGCATTTAGTTTATTTGGCCTTATTTAATAAAGATTTAATTAAAATTGGAGTTTCTAAACTAACTCGTCGGAATTTACGGCAACTAGAACAAGGATCTCACTTCACTTTATTTATTGCCGAAGCTCCAAATGGAATTTTAGCCCGCCAAATAGAAACTTTATTACGCAAAAACGGAATACAAGACAAAATAAAACCTTCTCAAAAGAAAGACTTCTTATGTCCAGAAATACCGGAAGATAAAGGACGACAAGTTTTGCAAGATACTTGCAAAAACTCCTTAAATGCTTTACAGGAATACGACAACCTAAAGAACTTATTAAAAGACGAATCAGCAGAATTTGTAAACTGGTCTTCTTATTACAACCTTGTTGCAATAGAGGAATCATTGAAAAGCTTCCATTCTGTAAAACTAAAAAAAGATGAGTGGGTTTCTGGAAAGATTATAGCTATTAAAGGACCATTCTTGGTGATAGAAACCCCAGAAGAACTGGTATCTATTTGTACCAAAGATCTCATTGGACACCAAATTCAATTTGACGAAAAACCAGCAGGGATTACATTAAATACAGCTTTCCAGAAGGCTTTGTTCTAAAATTTCCTTAAAATGAATTCTCTTCGTATAAACGCTTCCGGAAAAACAAAAGAAAAAGACTTCTCTCGCAGAGAACTATCTAAATTGTTCCAAATCCATAGTCGAGACCTGCGACCCATTTTCACCAAAAAGCAAGTAGCAACAATAATGCCTAGGGGAGAATGTATTATTATTAGTATCCGTTCTGTAAAAATTATAATTGGTGCAAAAGAAGTAATTATTTTTAATCTAGAAAAGAAAAAAATTCCCGAATATTTTATTCCCAGACTCACAGAAAAAATTAAAGCTTGGGAAGAAAACAAAGAAACAACCCGTTTTGAACACCTTGTTTTAGACGTCACTTTAACTTACTGGATCGGGAAAACACAGCGTCGTTTTGAAGATATCGAAAGAGCCTCAGAATTAATCTTCCGAAAATTAGGAGCAGAAAGTCTAAGCGATTCTACCTTCGAACAACTTCTACACCTAAAAAAGAAACTATCTAAATTAGACACCAATGTTGAAGAAATAGAGGCTGAAATTACAGAAATTCTAGAAGATGATGACGATCTGTCTGATTTATATCTCGGCACCAAAAAACCAAGTGATACTGATGAAATTGAATCCGTTTTAGAAAATGCCCTAGAGCAAATAGAAGATACTTCTTATAGGGTAGAAGATTTAAAAGAAAATATCGACGACACTCAGGAAATTCTTACTCTAAAATTAGACAGCATGCGTAATATCATTATTAAATTTGATCTTCTTGTAACTGCTGTAACTTGTGTATTAGCACTTCTCGCAGTTATTACAGGAATGTATGGAATGAATTTACATAGTGGTATAGAAAAAGACCCCTCTGCTTTCTGGACAGTAAGTTGGATTTTGGTAGGTCTTTTCGTTGTCGCCCTAGGGTTCTTTCTAGTTTGGCTCAAAAAAAAGAAAATCATTTAGTGGTACACTCAACACTGTATGACTACATACAGCTTATTCCTTTTCTAGGTTTTCCCTCGAACTTCATTAAATTCGGCACACCTTAGTTACTCTTTTGTTTTTCCATCAAACAGAAAACTAGTTATTAGAAACGCAATTGCTGGAAGCGAAAACCAGAATTGATAATAATTAATTAAAAGTTGCGCTAACAAAGATTCTTTATAAATACTAATTTCCTTAGCCACCACCATTCCATCCACAAAAGAATTCCCTGACATATAAATAAGAATCGTAGACAAAAACAAAGCAGCAGATAATGCAGCAAAGATCGTATGGATAACCATCCGCAGAGCCCAGTGATCATGCTTTTCTATGGATATATGGAAAGCACCCTTTACTACAAAAATAATAATAGCCGCTAAAAATAAAACCATTCTAATCCCCATAAAGATCTCTACTTCATTGGTACCAATTAGTTGTTGAAAACCTGGAGACTGATCTAAAACAAAGTCCTTCAGTATCCTAGCTACTCCGTCTGCAGTTAATATAGCAATATAAATAGAAAGAATTAATTTTATCGTGGCGTTTTGTCCCAGTAAAAAATTGTAGGCAAAAAGAACCACAAAAATGATTAAAATCACCAAATTCCAAGTCAAAGCAATTTCCATCAAAACAATTATCAATTATCAATCTTCAATTATCAATAAAAAAGAGTAAAAAAGGCAGAAAATAGGAGGAAGAATTTGCACTCTAACTGTTTGTAGTATATTATAATATAATTTTTTCTTCCACTTAATATTTGAAAATTGAAGATTGACAATTGAAGATTTATTTGGCTCTTTCGATGTATTCCCCACTTTCAGTATTAACTATAATCTTTTCTCCCTTGCTGATAAATTAAGGCATTCTAATTATTTTACCAGTTTCCAAAGTAGCAGGTTTAGTTCCACTTTGTGCTCTATTTCCCTGTACCCCTGGATCTGTTTCAGTAACTTCAAAAGCCATCTTAGCTTGCAATTGAATGTTGATAGGATTCTGACCAAAATAAAGAAGATCGACTTCTATTCCATCCGTCAAAAAGTCAGGAGCATCTCCTAATTTTGATTTGTTTAAAATCACTGTTTCATAGCTTTCTTGATCCATAAACTGATACTCATCTCCTTGGGCATACAAAAATTGAGCCCGACGAAAACTAATATCTGCTGGTTCTATTTTATCTGCTCCTTGAAAAGTTCTATCCAGTACAGACCCAGTAGCCAGATTTCTAATTTTTACTTTCATAACTCCTCCACCCCTAGCTTGTTTACTATGTTGATTCCAAGTTACTACATATGGTTCTCCATCTAATTGCATTTTTGTACCGATCTTTAAATCTGTAATTCCAAGCATACTTTATGATTATTAATATCTATAAAAATCGCCGAAGTGTTGCATTTTAAGCAAAAATTGTCAAAATTCATCATGATGAAAAAAGATCCCCAACTACAAAGAATTACGGAACTAGAAGAACAATTAGAGCTTCTGCAAACAGATTTAGAATTAGCTAATAGTTCTAAATTAAGAGCTCTTGCCGATCTAGAAAACTTCCAAAGAAGAGAATCTGAAAATAAAAAGAATTGGGTTTCTTTTGGGGTAGCAGAATTTCTCAAACAACTCTTGCCTCGATTTTTAGAATTAAAACTTGGAGCAGAACATTCTCAAGACGCAGATATTAAGAAAGTAGTAAACAACTTTTTTGTAGAATTAGAAAAAAAAGGACTCAGAAAAATCACCCCTCAAAACGGAGACCCTCTCGATCCAGAAGAACATGAAGTTCTAACTACAGAAAAAGGAACTCCTGGAACTGTTGTAAACACTCTAGAATCTGGCTGGCAATTTAATGAGTTAATTCTCACCCCAGCAAAAGTTTCTGCAGCAAAAAATTAATATTATAATATAATGGCAAAAAAATCTCTCGGACTCAAAATTGTAATCTGGTTCACTATCGCCGCCATGGGTGCCATGGTGATTCTTCCTTATCTCTAAAGATAA
Source organism: uncultured Candidatus Peribacteria bacterium (assembly GCA_964459435.1). Lineage (GTDB taxonomy): Bacteria > Patescibacteriota > Gracilibacteria > UBA4473 > UBA4473 > JAIPGU01. Next base: position 21,010 of record CAYWLU010000004.1, on the reverse strand, counting down.
CTCCTCTTCAATGAGTAAAAAAAGAGTAGTGGTAGGACTCTCAGGAGGCGTGGATAGCTCTGTAGCTACTCATCTATTACTAGAACAAGGCTATGAAGTAATTGGTCTTTTTTTTGAAAGTTTTGAAAAGAATCCAGAACGAAAATTAGCAGAAAAAACAGCTAAACAGCTAGGAATAAAATTGGAATTCTTTAGCTTTTCTGATTTTTTTCATGACAAAGTATTTAACCACTTTCTTAAAGAACTCTCTACTGGTAAAACTCCTATCCCTTGTGTGCACTGTAATAAGATCTTTAAGTTTGGTCACTTATTAGAGTTTGCCACCAAAAAACTCAAAGCAGATTTTATCGCTACTGGTCACTATGCTAAAAACGAATGGAATAAAGAAACTAAAAAGTTCGAATTAAAAATTCCTAAAGATAAAGATAATGACCAAACATACTTCTTACACCAGCTGAATCAAGAACAATTTAGTAAAATTCTTTTCCCACTAGCAGATTTAACCAAAGAAGAAGTCCGAAAAATAGCTAAAAAAATAAACCTCAAAAACCATGAGAAAAAAAGCTCCACAGATGTTTGTTTTATCAAAGGAGATAAATTCGAAAAATTCTTAGGAGAACACTTCGAAAAAAAATCAGGTGATTTTATTGAGGCCGATACTGGAAAAGTAGTTGGAAAGCATAACGGAGTCATTTTTTATACTTTTGGACAACGCAAAAATCTAGGAATTGGAGGAGTAAAAGACTTTAAGGAGGCCCCTTGGTTTGTGGTAGATAAAAATCATCAAACCAATGAAGTCATTGTTTCTCAAGATGAAAACAAATTACTAAAACCAAAACTTACTGCCCAAAATATAAACTGGATTGCGGGTAATCCCCCAAGCAAAGAATTTAGTTGTGAAGCCAAAATTAGATACCGAAGTATGCTAGTTCCTTGTGAAATAGAAATAACTAAAGACAAAGCCAGTGTAAGTTTCCAGAAACCTCTCAGGGCTATTACACCCGGTCAGTCCGTTGTTTTTTATAATGGAATCGTTTGCTTAGGAGGTGGCGAGATAATTTAATTAAACATTCTCCATTATTTTAGAATTTGCTAAATTTGATGAAGTTCGAGGAAAAATCGAGGAACGGAGTAAACTGTATGTAGCCATACAGTGTCGAGTACCGTAAGTTTTGACGAAGAAATTCGCAAATTTAGCAGATTCTATCTAGATTTGTCCTCGTAATTCCATAGCTCTCACAATCCTTTCTAACCCTAGAATAAAAGCCGCCTGTCGATGAGAAACTTTATGTTCTTCTTTAATTTTGACCAAATCATCAAAAGCATGTTCCATTACTTTTTTAAGTTTTTCATTCACATAATTTTCTTCCCAAACATCTCCAGAACGATTTTGAATCCATTCAAAATAAGAAACTGTTACTCCTCCAGCATTAGATAAAATATCTGGCAAAACCACAATTCCTTTTTTTTCTAAGATTTCATCTGCCTCAGCAATTACTGGACCATTTGCAAGCTCTAAAATTATTTTAGCTTTAACATTATTAGCATTCTCGGCGTGAATCACTCCGTCTAATGCCGCAAGAACTAAAACATCTACATCTAACTCCAATAATTCTTTATTAGATACTTCTCGAACATCCGCTCTGTTCATTTTTTCTAAATCACAAACTTCTCCCTGACAAAAATTTCCTCGCAAAGATCCCGTATCTTTTTTGTAAGTATTAAGTTGCTTCGCTTCAAAGTACCCCTTACTACACAATATTCCACCTTTAGAATCTGAAGCCGCTACAATTTTACAACCAGCTTTATGAGCAATCTCAGCAAAATAAGCCCCAGCATTTCCAAACCCTTGCAAAGCAATAGTGGTATCTTCTAGTTTCTTACCAATAGAATCTAAATATTTCTTAAGAATATAAAATCCACCCTGAGAAGTTGCATAGTTTCTTCCCAAAGATCCTCCCAATTCTAAAGGTTTCCCAGTAATTACCCCTGGCGACTTATAACCAAGAACCTGTTCGTGTTCATCTAACATCCAAGCCATAATTTGCGAATTGGTATAAACATCTGGAGCAGGAATATCTTTGTTAACACCAAACAATCCTTTTTCTGTCCCAATTCTAAAATAGGCTCGACTCATTCTCTCTAATTCTTTTTTAGACAATTTTTTAGGATCTACCGTAATTCCTCCTTTACCTCCTCCCATAGGAATATTAACCACAGAACATTTTAAAGACATAAGAGCAGCTAAAGCTTTAACCTCATCTAAATCTGCTTCTGGATGAAATCTAATCCCTCCTTTATAAGGTCCACGAGCAGAATTATGTTGTACTCTATATCCTTCGACACACTCCTTTTTCCCAGAATCTAATTCGAACTCTACCTGAAAATTATTAATACTTTCGGACTCCTCTAAACGAGACAAAGCATTGTCTGAAAGATTCATCGTGCTAGAAGCTTTATATAAATTATCTAAAAAATTCTGATACGGTTTTTTGGTAAGCATGAAGTTTGTAAGTGGTTAAGATAAATAAATCTTGAAACTTTTTTTCAAAAAATCAATTCCAATTTATTATTATATTATAATGTAGTGCTTAAAATATTTGACAAAAATCAAACCCTTATTACACTCTCCGCACAGTTTAAATATTAAAGATGCTTTGCAAAAGACGTTGGCGAAAACGATTAAGAACTCACGGATTCCGTTCTCGGATGAGAACTGCAACCGGTCGTCGAGTTATTGCTAGTCGTCGAAGCAAGGGAAGACATCTTCTTAGTGTTGGATCTAAAGAAAAACCTTGGACCTAAATAAATTGACAATCTTCAGACTTCAATCTTCAATCAAGAAGATTTTTTAAAGATATTCAAAAAATGATTTCTAAAATATCTCGTTTCACAACCAAACTTTTTGACCGTTGTTTTAGAAAGTCGAAAAAATTCCGATCGGGACCATTCATTTTTTTAATTTCAGAAGGAAGTTATAACTCTCATTTAGCGGTAGTAGTCGGAAAAAAAGTAAGCAAAAAAGCCGTAGAAAGAAATCGTGTCCGTCGCCAACTTTACGAAGCTATGCGACTTCATCTTCTTCCTAATCTTGGTAATAAAAACATTATTTGCCTTTACAAAGGACCCAAAATCTTAGAAAATTTAAAAGAGTTTGAAAAAGCTACCAAAGATCTACTTAACTTTCTTCAAAGAAAAAAATGAATAAATTCAAAGACTTTATCAAAAGCTTCTTAATCTGGTTTGCCATTTTCTATCTAGTGATCCTAGGAATAGAAAAATTTTTCGGTAAAAAAGACCAAGTTAATTTACCTAGTGATTCTCAGATAATAATTACCCCCGTAAAAAAATCCGTAGTTATTGGCAACCTAGTAAACTTTAAAATAGAAAACAAACTAGATAAAAAGATTATCTTTTCCTCTCCCTGTGAAAACCCAGGAAGCCTAAAAGTCCTTCGTCTTGCTAATGAGAACCAATTCGATATTTCAGAAGGTGCTTTTGAAAACTGTAATGAAAAACATATTACCTCTTTTGAACTAGAACCAGACAGTAAAACAACTTTTGAAATGCGAGATTTTAATCTCGAACTTTTTTCAGAAGCTGGTCAATACCAGTTCGAAATGAATTTCGAAAGCGAAGAAAACATTAAGACCATTTTATCACTCCCCGTGGAACTAAAAGATCCAGGTATTTTTAGACAGCTTTTCCGAGCTGTTATTTCTAAACCACTTTTTAATATCTTAGTGTTCTTAACTAACAAACTCCCCGGACATCCTTTCGGATGGGCAATTATAATTCTTACTATCTTAGTGCGGATTGCCTTATTTCTTCCAAACCAAAAATCAATGCGTTCCCAACGAGAAATGCAAAAACTCCAACCCAAACTAGAAGAACTCAAACAAAAACACGGGAAAAATCAACAAATGATGGCCATGAAGACCATGGAATTATATAAGACTCATAAGATTAATCCTATGGGGTCCTGTTTACCAATCATGTTCCAGATGCCATTCCTATTAGGAATTTACTATATCATTAGAGAAGGACTATCTCCTCATCTAAATTACCTACTTTATTCTTTCCAAGAAGGAGTAGATTTATCGGTCGTTAATACTGCATTCTTTGGACTTAATTTAGATATTAATGGTCCTATTATCCTCGCAGTACTAGTCGGAGCAACGCAATGGGGTGCTATAAAATTGTCCTTCATTTCCGCTAAAAAAAGAGCTGATAAAACTTCTGATAAGCCAGCAGTAAAAAAGGCTGGCCCTGCTGGTCAAATGCAACAAATGAACAAAATTATGCTTTGGATGATGCCCGTTATGATTGCAATGTTTGTCACTTCCTTTCCCGCAGGAGTTGGTATCTACTGGCTAACCTCTACCGTCTTTGGTATTTTCCAGCAAAAGCTAGTTAATTGGCAGCTAGACCAACCGCAAGTAGTTAGAAAGGGTATTTAGGATGGTTTGTATCCTCTCACAGTTTAAATAAAAAAACATGTCATCCCGCATTTATTGCGGGATCTAACCATAAAAAAAAACAATACTCCAAAAGAACATAAATCATGAATTAAATAACTTATGTTGAAAGTGTTTATTAAGCAAATACTTAAATCACATCCAGATCCCGCAATAAATGCGGGATGACAACGTAGAGCATGAGAACCTATACTTTTTTCTTTTGCATTTTCCCTGAATTTGTGTTAAAATAAAGGGATTTAGCAATAAATGAATGAAAGAAATTATTAGTTTTTTAACCTCTGTAAACTTCCTCTTATATGTAGGAATGAGTCTTGTTCCGATTTTAGGTTGGATTTATTTCTTCCAGAAAAAAAATCATGAAAAGAAATTATATGTGATTTTAACTTTTGTCGCAGGAATGTTGGCTGTAATTCCTATAAAACTTTATGAAAAATACTGGAATACAGCTCTCTTGTATTTCGAACATATCAACTTATTCCAATATCTAGCAGAATTAGTAGGAGTACCAGAATTTTCTAAATTCCTCGCTTATATTTCTATGCATGCTCTAGTAGGAATGGGACTTTTTGTCTTCATTGCACTGATGATGTTTATCTTAGAAATTTTCACAGGAGATAATACTTTTCAAACCTTTAAAAGAAAAACAAAGAAAGCCATAGAAAGCCCTTTGCTTTTTATTATGATTGGAATTCTCTGCGGAATTATTGCTTATTTTTTCTCTTTCTCTTTAAATCAAAAAATCTGGTTCTTTGTGATCGTGGGAATGCTAGAGGAATTCGTAAAACACTTAGTCTTACGATTCTCTGATGAAGAAAAAATTCAATCCGTAGACGACGCCTTGTCTTTTGCTATTATTATCGCCTTGGGATTCGCCTTTGTAGAAAACATTGTTTATTTCCATAATTTTTCAAAAGTCTCAGATAGTAATATCCAACAACTATCAATCTTCTTTGTGCTTAGATCTACCGTGTCTGTGATGGCTCATGTTTGTTTCTCTGCCATTCTTGGTTACTTCTATGGAATTGCTCGTTTCTCTAAAGAAATTTACCAACAGGAGGTCTTAGAACACCGTCATCCTATTATTCAAATACTACATAAAATTTTACACTTAAAAGGATCTACTCTTTTTCATGAAGAAAAAATGCTTGAAGGAATGTTACTAGCCATGCTTGTTCATGCCGTCTTTAATTCTCTACTAGAATTTGGACAAGTAACCCTTATGATTGTTTTCTTACTGGGACTTTTCCTGTGGGTGCTAAATTTATTTCACCGGAAACAACTTCATTTTCAAACCGGTAACTTACTACATCATTTTTAATCCATATCATGAATAACATCATAAAAAATCTACCAAATTACAAATTAACCATTGGAGTCATGGGATCGGCCTCTGGATACATAATGCATAATCCCCGTATAGTAAAAGCTGCTAAGGAAATCGGAAAACAAATTGCAAATCACGGTTGTATTTTAGGAAATGGAGCATGTCCTGGCTTGCCAGATGAAGCAGCAAAAGGGGCCAAAGAAAACGGAGGAACGACTTATGGAGTATCTCCCGCTATATCTTTAGAATCTCATGTAGAAAAATACCGTTCTCCTATAGAACACTATGATAACTTCTTGTTTACTGGAGTAGGACTCATGATGCGAGATATTATTAATATCCGATCTTGCGAAGGAGTTATTATTTTGCCAGGAGGAACTGGAACTCTTAATGAATTTACCGTAGCGTACGACGAAGGAAAACCTATCGGAGTTCTTACTGGACACGATGGAGTTGCTGACCACATCAAAGATATTCTCAAATACTGTCATAGAGAAGTAACCGACCGCATGATTTTCTCAGATGATCCCAAAAAACTTGTGGAAGGATTATTAGAAATTATTCAACAAGTAGGTAGTGAAGGAACCCTAGATGAATATCTTATTGGTCATGATGGAGCAGTTACTAAAATAGAAAATCAATTTAAAAATGAAGGACAACTCCAACTTCTAGAACTAGAAAATAAAAAAAAGAAAAAATAGACTTAGTCTTACTGAGCGTTCTTAGGCTTTCGTCCTCGTTTGCGTCTAGGAATATTGTCTAAGACTTCATCATATGCATAAACAGCTCGACCAACCCTCTTAAAGAAAGGATATTTCTGTAAGTTGAGAGAGATTGTTCCCAAACGAATTTCTCGTTTATTTAGAACTGCTTCGATAATTTCTTGTCGTTTCATTGGTGCTCCGTTTTCCGTAAGCACTGATTTGATAACATCACAAACTGTTCCAGAAGCAAGTCCCCATTCTTTCAATCCATAAAGACCTCGTCCCACTAGAACAAATTCATCATGACGGATTAATTCGTTATGAATTGCCTGCGGTGTAACTCTTTTTTTAGAATCAAAATCCTGCAAAACATGCTTGATAATATCAGTAAAATGTAATGGTTTTTCAATGTTTTTCAGACTAATTAGAATTTTGTCCTTAATAGACCGAGGATTAATAAATCTCCAAGCCTTAAGTCCCCATCCTTCATCTACTTCCATAAATTCCCAGTAAACACTAAGAAGAGAAGAAATCATTTCTGGTGACCGATGAGACAACTTGCTACTTAGCTCTTCTAACATCATAGGCTCTCCCTTCTTCTTCATAGACTTTTGAATATCATTCCCAGTATTTCTTACATCCTGTAAATCTAAATCTTTAACTCTCCAAAAAGGACGAAAAAATTGATTTTTTTCCTGTTTAATTAATTTATCAGAAACTCTCATCGCAAGCTTCATAGCATTCCCATCAATTTTATTAGTACTATCAAGAGCCTTAAGCATTTCTGATACCAATAAATCCTCTGACATCACATTCCCATGACCAACTAAAATAGAATAAGATAGGTCATGAATCTTCCTCATAGAAGGATCCATAGAAATACGAGCTAATTTTTTAATCGCCACAGCCTCTATCTGTCTGACTCTCTCCCTAGTAATAGAATAACTTTTACCAATCTTATCTAAAGTTTCTTTGGGATAATTTCCCAAAGGAAATCTTCGTTCAACAATATTTTTTTCTTTTTCAGTTAAAAGACCAAGAAGCCGATTCATTAATTCAGAGAAATTAATTTGTTCTGAGGCAGAAGTATTCATGTTTTTTTTAAGAGAAAAATTTAAGTAGATAGATAATAACAATGTGAAACGAAAACCACAAGGGACTTTAACGACAAAAAAATAGATTGTCAAACTTTTTTTTCCACTTATTGTCAAGTCCTCTTCTTTTTAGCTTGTTTGTGACCCTTTATAGAGAAAAAATCCTTTATTTTTTCTATAAATTCAAGATTTCGTTACATTATAATATAATTACAAATCACAGAAAGTTGATTGCTAATAAAAAAGTATTTGACAGAAACTCATTTTTTTATAAACTCCGCGAGCTCTTTTGAAAAAGGCGCATGGCAACAACTAAAAAGACGGCTCCGAAAAAAAATGTTTCCAAGAAAACCTCTTCTGAGGCAACAGCTAAGGCTATTCCTCAGAAAACTACTTCTAAGGCAACTAAGAAATCAACTGAGGTAGCAATTCCTAAAGTCAGAATTATCGTAAAATCTTTTGATTATACGGTTATTGATGAAGCCGCAAAATCTATTGTGGAAACTGCGGAACGAGGAGGATCACTTGTTAGTGGCCCTGTCTTGATGCCAACTAAAATCAAAAAATACACCGTAAATAGGAGTTTCTTTGTTAATAAAGATGCTCGAGATCAATATGAAATTAGAACACACAAGCGTCTCATAGATATTAAAGAGCCAACAACTCAAACTATTGAAGCCCTTCAGAATCTATCACTCCCTGCTGGAGTAGATGTAGAAATTAAAATGATGTAACAAAATGAAAGGAATTTTAACTCGCAAACTAGGCATGAGTCAGTTTATTTCTCCAGAAAATGGAGAAATAAGCCCTGTAACCGTGCTAGAAGCACCAGCTAATACTGTTCTGCAAGTCAAGAATTCAGACAAAGACGGATATAAAGCCGTTGTTCTTGGTGCTTTTGAACGCAAAAACTTTGGAAAAAACGACAACAAAAAATATAAATTTATCCAAGAATTATTTTTAGATGATGAAGATGCTCTAAAGAAAGGAGATCTTATAACTCTAGAGTCTCTTAAAGAAACCAAAACAGTAAAAGTCACTGGTACTTCTAAAGGAAGAGGATTTACGGGAGTAATTAAAAGATATAATTTTGGTCGAGGTAAAGAAACTCACGGATCTCATCATCACCGAGAACCAGGATCAGTTGGTACTTGTGCCAAACCTGGTCGAATCCTAAGAGGTAAAAAGATGCCTGGACACCACGGAAGTAGTCAGGTAACTATTAGATCAACAGAAATAGTAGACATTGATTTAGAAAAAAACCTTATTGCCATCAAAGGGGCTGTACCTGGAGCCATAAACGGCTTCATTTTCTTACAAGGAAACTAAAAATGAAAGTAGATTTATACGATAGCAAAGGCGCTAAGAAAGGAGATATTACTCTAAATTCTGAAATTTTTGAAGCTAAAATCAATTCTGATCTTATGCATCGAGCTGTGGTAATGAGACTTGCTAATCGGCGATCACCCATTGCTCATACTAAAACTCGAGGAGAAGTAGAAATGACAACTGCTAAAGCTTTTAAACAAAAAGGAACAGGACGAGCTCGTCGTGGAGCAAAATCTACTAATATTATGCGTGGAGGAGGAGTTACTCATGGACCAAGAAATAATAGAAACTTCACCAAAGATATGCCTCGTAAAGAAAAACGAGCCGCTCTTTTTTCTAGTCTCACTGCAAAAGCTAATGACAAAGAAATTTTCGCTTTAGATACATTTAATTTCTCAGAACCAAAAACTAAGAATTTTATCAGTATCTTACAGAAACTTCCTGAAGCTAAAAAATATTTGTTTGTTTTGCCAGCTAAAGACGAGATTGTAAGAAAAGCTAGTTCTAACTTACAAAATGTAAAAGTAATTTTAGCTAACTACTTAAACCCTTACGATGTTTTGCATGCCGATAAAATTTGTTTTCTTGAAGAAGCTTTTGTTACTTTAGAAGAAACCTTCCTAACTAAAACAGCAAAATGATTAACAAAGAAAAAGTATTAATAAGTCCTATTACTACTGAAAAAACCACTTCTCTAAAAAATAAAGCTGTCTTTAAAATTGATCCAAAAGCGACTAAAGAAGATGTTAAGAAAGCAGTAAAAGAATTTTATGGCATAGATGTAATAGCCGTAAATATTGTTAATTTACCAGCCAAACTTCGTTTAGTTGGCAAAGGAAGACCCGTTCGAAAAAGAGCACCTTCTAAGAAAGCAATCGTTTCTTTAGCAGAAGGTACAACTATTGATTTTAACGCGTTTAAATAATGGCTATCAAAAAATTAAAACCAGTAACTAACGCCCAACGTAACACTAGTGTTGTAAAGAGCGATCAAATCAGTAGTAAAAAACCTACGGTAAAATCTTTGTTAAAGCCATCTAAAAAAATCACTGGTAGGTCAGGTGGAACGATTACTATCCGTCATCGAGGAGGGGGAACTCGTTCTCGATATCGTCTAATCGACTTCAACCGAACCGACAAACTAGGAATCGAAGGCCGAGTAGAAACCATAGAATATGATCCTAAAAGAACTTCTTTTATTGCCCTTATAGTTTATCCAGATGGAGATAAGCGATATGTTCTAGCTCACGGCAAAATGCAAGTAGAAGATAAAATTATTGCAGACACTAAAGCTAAAGCTGCTGACGGAAATCGAATGCAACTTAAAAACATTCCTGTAGGATATTCTATTTATAATTTAGAAGTTACTCCTAACAAAGGAGGACAGATGGTTAGATCCGCTGGGCAAAGTGCAAAACTCATCTCTCTAGATGGAGACAAAGCTCAAGTAGAACTAAATTCCGGAGAAATCAGATTAGTAGTAAAAACAAACTATGCCACAATTGGTGTTGTTTCTAACGAAGAACAATCTCTAATTAAAGTAGGAAAAGCTGGACGAACTCGTAACAAAGGACGACGTCCGCAAGTACGAGGTAAAGCTATGAACCCTAACGACCATCCACATGGGGGTGGAGAAGGAGGTTCGCCCATTGGTATGAAACACCCAAAAACACCTTGGGGAGCACTTGCACTAGGAGTAAAAACTCGTAAGAATAAAACCACAGATAAACTTATTCTTCGTTCTAGACATCGAGCTAAAAAGAAAAGGTAAATTTAGTCGTTAGTCGTTAGTCTAAAGCCTAAGTTAGGTTGATTTTTGACTATTAGCTATAGACTAAAGACTATTTTAGCATATTATAATATAATAGAGCTTAGAATTTAAAACTTATAAATTGATCGATTACTTGTTATTGGATATTTGTTTTTTGGAATTTATAATTGAAGATTGAAAATTGAAGATTGTAGATTGGAAAATTCCTTGACAACATCTTCTTTCTTCCTACAATCCCTCAGCTTTTTGCTAAAAATTAAAAAGCTAAAGACTAAAAGCTAATAGCTAACGACTATTCTTATGACACGATCTGCTAAAAAAGGTCCATATATTGACCCACGGGTAATGAAAAAAGTTCAGACTATGAATGAGTCTGGACAGAAAAAAGTTATCAAAACCTGGTCAAGAGCTTGTTCCATTTCACCGGAATTTGTCGGACACACCTTTGGTGTCCATAATGGCAAAGACCATTTGCCTGTTTTTTGTTCTGAAGCCATGGTGGGACACAAACTAGGAGAATTCTCTCCAACTCGTAAATTCCGTGGTCATGGAGGAAAATTAGCTAAAGGTAAATAATTAAATTATGAAAGCTCATCTACGCAAAGTTCGTATCTCACAAAAAAAGACCAATATCGTGGCTGGACTTATTCGTGGTAAGTCGGTTATAGAGGCCTTAGAAATATTGAAATTTCTGCCTCGTAAAGCTGCTCCGATTCTTTATAAAGTTCTTTTTTCTGCCACCTCTAATGCTGAACAAAACGATAAAACTAAAAAAGAAGACTTAAAAATAAAATCTATTATTGTTAACCGCGGTCAGTTTTTAAAAAGGTTTCTCCCTTCTTCTAGAGGACGAGCTCTTCCTTTGAGAAAACCAACTACTCATATTTCTGTAGAATTAGAAAAAAAATAAATGGGAAAAAAAGTTTCACCACTCGCACTTAGAATTGGAATCACTAGAACATGGGATTCTAAATGGTATGCAAAACGAGATTTCAAAGACAAATTTTTGCAGGACATTGCAATCCGCGAATATCTTCGAAAAAAACTCGAAAAAGCCAATATTTCTAAAATAGAAATCACCCGTAGTACTGGAAAAATTTCCGTAAAAGTTCATACCGCCAAACCAGGAATAATTATTGGTCGAGGTGGCGAAGCTATTGGAGAACTTGCCAAAGAACTAGGCGTCAAATTCAAAGAAGTTTTTGATATCGCCGTTCAAGAAATACGCAAACCAGATGCAGATGCTCAACTTATTGCCGATTCTGTTGCTCAACAAATTGCCCGTCGTTTTCCATACCGTCGAGTAGCTAAAATGGCCGTAGACAGAGCAAAGGATTCTGGTGTTAAAGGAATAAAAATTGCTGTTGCTGGTCGACTAAATGGAGTAGATATTGCTCGTCGAGAACAATACAGCTATGGAACTGTTCCTCTTCACACTCTCCGTGCCAAAATAGATTACGCTACTTCTGCCGCACCTACTACTTACGGATCAATTGGTATAAAAGTTTGGGTTTACCAAGGACTGGTTTTCAAGAACGAGTCACTAAACGAGCTTTAAATTAGTCATTAGCTTTTAGTCATTAGCTATTAGCTTTTTTTTGGTATCCCAAGAATCAAACTAATTTAGTTTTTATTCCTCCCCTGGCGGGGGAGGCTAGGAGGGGTATGAAAATTCTTTTTTGCTAATGACTAAAGACTACCGACTAATGACTGTTCTACGCCGTCAACTGAACTTGTATTAGGTTTACAATTACCCAAGCAAGTAAACATACCACCAGTCCAACAATAGCCCATTTCATGGTATTTTTAGCAGCCTCACGATCCTCCGTTAAACCACTCATTATTAATTGGAATCCCGCATAAAGAATAAAAGCCACCGCTAAAGATCCAGCAATTTTCGTAAATAAATCTATTAAATGAATAATAATCAAAGGAACATCTGTTAATTGAACACAACCTCCCTGAATTTTAGTTCCTAAATCCATGTTTTTTAATCCGGTCTTCTTTTGATCTTCAGTATTATCTTTCGAAAGAACTGTATTACAAGTGGGCTTATTTCCTACTTTCTGCAAAGGAGCTGGAATAATTCCCTGAAAACCAAGATTAGACTCATTAGCTGTGGCTCCTTCCCCTTCCGCAACAGCAGAACCAAAAAGCGATAAAACCAAGGCTAAAACCAATGTAAATCTCTTCATTTCCTTTATTTTAAGCCCCACTTTCCGCTTTGTCTAATAATTTAATAAATAGAGCTTAGAATTCCTAATCCAGGTTCAAAATATCCTAGAACCCTGGCTGGAAAAGACAAAATTAATGTTTAAAAATTAAGATATTGAGAAATTATTTAAAAATTACAAATTACAAAATTAAAAATTTTTTATTAAGATTGATAATTAAAGATTGAAAATTGAAGATTTTCTTTAAATAAGCTTGACAACTAATTTTCCATTCGTAAAATCCGGCGGCTTTTAAAAGGCAAAATGCTTCAACCAAAACGTACTAAATTCCGTCGCTTACATCGTCTACGCTCTCAGGGCAAAGGCGTTGCTACTCGTGGCAATCAAATTTCTTTCGGAGAAATTGCGATTAAGGCTATAACAGGCGGAGAACTTACTGCTAGACAAATCGAATCTGCTCGTAGAACAATTGCGAGAGCCGTAAAACGAGGTGGAAAAACTTGGATCAGAGTCTTTCCAGACAAAGTTTTAACTGCTAAGGGGGCAGAAGTTCCCATGGGATCTGGTAAAGGAGCCCCAGACAAATGGGTCGTCCAAATCCGTCCAGGAAAAATTCTTTTTGAAATGGCTGGTGCAGAATTAGAGTTAATGCGTAAAGCTATGAGTCTCGCTACCTACAAACTGCCTCTGAAGTGCAAAATCATTACTCCAGATATCTAAAATGAAAATCCAAGAATTACGACAACTAACTCCTAAAAAACTCATAGAAGAGCTAAAAAAAACTAAAAGAAATTTAGCTACCGCTAAATTTCAAACTAAAACCGGAAAAAATCAGAATTTTGCTCAAATTAAAACGAACCGTCGTTTAATCGCCAGAATCCTGACTTTACTTGGTCAACCGAAAATTACTTCTGAAACCACCCCAGAAAAATGATTACTAAAAAAGGCACTGTCGTAAAAATATCTGGAAGCAAGACTATCAAAGTTGAGGTTAATTCGTATAGAGCTCATTCTAAATACAAAAAAAGATATCGAATTACTAAAAATTTCTTGGTTCATGATGAAAAAGAAACTGCCAAAGTAGGGGATACTGTGGATATTACACCTTGTCGACCTATTTCTGCTCGTAAATCTTGGACTCTACAAAATTCTAATTCAGTTAATCCTTCTACTACAAAATGATTCAGCATATGAGCCGACTTCAAGTAGCAGATAATACCGGAGCAAAGTTGGTCTTATGTATTAAAGTTCTTGGTGGATCTAAAAGGCGTTATGCCCAAGTTGGAGATATTATTACTGTTTCCGTTAGAGAAGCTGCTCCGAAAGGAGTAGTAAAGAAAAAATCAATACAACAAGCAGTTATTGTTAGACAAAGTTATCCCATCAAACGACCTGATGGCACAGCACTAAGATTTGATGAAAATGCTGTAGTAATTATTAATGCGGAAAAGCTTCCTAAAGGAACTCGTGTTTTTGGTCCTATTGCCAGAGAACTTAGAGCTAAAGGATTTCAAAAAATTATTTCCCTAGCCCCAGAAGTATTATGAAGATAAGAGTTAACGATCACGTCACCATACTTACTGGTAAAGACCGAGGGAAAACCGGAGTAATCACTAAACTCATAGGAGGAAAAGTGGTTGTAGAAGGTATAAACAAAACTATTAAACATATCAAGAAACAAAATAATCAGCCAGGAGAAAGAATTGAATTCTTTGCCCCTATTGATATTTCAAATGTTGCCATAACTGATTCCAAAACAGGAAAACCATCTAGAGTTGGTTACAAAATTGAGGGAAATCAAAAATTCCGAATAGCCAAGAAATCTGGAGAACGGGTTGTGGCTAACCTAGCGAAAAAAACCGCTAAAAAAACACCTCCTAAGGAAACAAAGAAATGAAATCTAATCTTTACGAAAAATACGAAAATAAGATTAAAGCCTCCTTACAAAAGGAGTTGGGTATTAAGAATCCTATGCAGGTTCCTAAAATTCAAAAAGTTTGTATTAATATTGGAATGGGATCATATCTGCAAAGACTAGGTAAAAAAGATTATTCTTTTGTAGAAAAAAACTTAGAACTCATTTCTGGACAGAAACCAGTAATAAGAAACGCTAAAAAATCCGTTTCTAATTTCAAACTTAGAGAAGGAAATCCAGTAGGAATTTCCGTCACTCTCCGTGGACAGGATGCTTACAATTTCGTTGACAAAATGATTCATATTGTTTATCCAAGAGTCCGCGATTTCAGAGGTGTGCGTCGCAATGTCTTTGATAAGAATGGAAATTGTTCCTTGGGATTTACTGATCACACCGTATTCCCAGAAGGAGTTAATCCTGAAGACTCACGAAAGGTTCATGGAATGGAAGTAACAATTGTCACTTCTACCAAAAACTCTGACCACTCAAGAGCACTCTTACAAGCCTTTGGCTTTCCGTTCAAGAAACCTCAACAACAAGAATCAACAGAAGTAGCTAATTCTTCTACTTCAGAAAAATAACTTATATTATAATATAATGGCAAGAACAGCTATCGTCCACAAATCTAGAAAATTCATGGAACGAGTCTTGCGTGCCAAAAAAGATGGACGCAAAGTACCTCTTTCTAGTCGTGCTTATAATCGATGTTCTCTTTGTGGCCGGCCAGCTGGTTATATGCGAGATTTTGGTGTTTGCAGATGTTGTTTTCGCCAATACGCAGAAAAAGGTCAAATTCCAGGAGTGCGTAAATCTTCTTGGTAAACTAAATTTAAAAAAATGATGGATCCTATTGCTGACTTCCTAACTCAAATAAGAAACGCCCAAATGGCAGGACTTG
>CAYWLU010000004.1:4027-5221 GCA_964459435.1 uncultured Candidatus Peribacteria bacterium | reverse complement strand
GATCCTATTGCTGACTTCCTAACTCAAATAAGAAACGCCCAAATGGCAGGACTTGAAAGCGTCTCTATTCCTTATTCTAAATTGAAAGAAGAGATTGCTAAAGTTATGAAAAAAAACGACTTCCTAAAAAATATAGAAATAGATAAATCTGGTAAATTTCCAGTACTTAAACTTGAATTACCAGATAAAACACTAAGCCTTAAGCGTGTCTCTAAGTGCGGTCAAAGAATTTATACCGCCGCTAAAGAGCTTCGTAAAGTTTGTAGTGGATTTGGAATTGCCATTGTCTCTACTTCAGAAGGGCTTATGACCGGATATGAAGCCAGAAAGAAAAATATTGGAGGGGAATTATTATGTGAAATTAGCTAAAAAAAATGTCTAGAATTGGAAAAATGCCAGTCCCGTTTCCTGAAAATATCGAGGTTCGCCTCGAGGGAGATCTATTAATTGTTAAAGGTCCAAAAGGAGAACTAAAAATGGATTTTGATTCTGCTTTTGTTTCTTTAGAAATCAAAGACAACCAAATCATTGTTACTCGCAAGAATGATACTAAACCAGCAAGAGCTAGACACGGTCTTTACCGAAACTTAGCTCGTAATTTAGTTCAAGGAGTAACCGAGGGATTCTCTAAAACTTTGGAAATTAAAGGAGTTGGATATAGAGCCATTCTTCAAGGAAAGTCCTTAGAACTTAATCTTGGATTCTCTCATCCTATTAAATATAGCTTGCCAGAAGGGATTGAACTTTCGTTTGCCGAAAAATCTCAAACGATCTTCACTATTTCTGGAATAGACAAGCAACTTGTTGGACAAGTTTCCGCTGATATTAGAAGTTTCAAAAAACCAGAACCATATAAAGGCAAGGGAATCAGATATTCTGACGAATATGTGGCTCGTAAAGCTGGTAAATCTGTTTCTAAAAAATCCTAATGGAAAATACAAAAGTCGTTAAACGAACCGCAAGAGCTCGTCGTACTCACGCAATAGCACGACTTAGCCAAAAACCAAGACTTTTAGTTTTTCGGTCTAATCGCACGGTATATGCACAAGTTATAGACGATCAAAACGGCAAAATTCTCTGTAGTAGTTCTGGACTCAAAACTAAAGCCACAGGAGTTAAAGCCGCAAGTGAAGTTGGTAAAAAAATCGCAGAACTAGCTAAAACTAAAAAAGTTACTGAAGTTTCTTTTGACCG
>CAYWLU010000004.1:0-3927 GCA_964459435.1 uncultured Candidatus Peribacteria bacterium | reverse complement strand
TGCTGAACCAAAAGTAGAAAAAGTTAATGAAGAGAAAAAGAAGGCGTCAACAAATGACCAAAGAACTGATCGCAGACCAAAAAGACGAGGTCAAAGAGACCGTAAACCACGAGAACCAAAAGAATTTGAAGAAGCTATTTTAGAAATTGCCAGAGTAACCAGAGTGGTTAAAGGAGGGCGAAGACTAAGATTCAGAGTATCTGTGGTTATTGGAGACCAAAAAGGACGAGTAGGATTTGGAATTGGAAAAGCTACCGAAGTTATGGTCGGAATCCAAAAAGCAGTAGCTAAAGCCAAAAAATCTCTCATAAATGTTCCAATCTTTAATGGCACAATTCCCCACGAAATTAACGAATCCTTTAAATCTTCTAGAGTGCTACTTTTCCCTGCACCAGAAGGAAAAGGAATTATAGCAGGGGGTGCAGTTCGTCGTATTCTAGAACTAGCAGGACTAAAAGATATTCTTTCTAAGATCCATGGTTCTCGAAACAAATTAAATGTCGCTAGAGCAACTATAAGCGCCTTAACTAAATTACAAAACAAGCCTCCGCATGGATTTAAAGCTAAAGAAGAAAAAAAAGAAGAAATAACTAATCCAAACGAAGAGATGACTGAAACTAAAACAGAAAAAGTAGAAACTAAAAAAGAGTCTCCTAAAAAACCAGCGAAAAAATGAAACTTCATGAACTGAAATCAACTAACAAAAAATCTAGTATTCGTCGCGGACGAGGAGATGGATCTAAACGAGGAACATTCTCTGGAAGAGGCTGTAATGGTCAAAATTGTCGTGCTGGAGGAGGAGTAAGAAAAGGTTTCGAAGGTGGACAAACTCCTTTAATTCAAAGAATGCCAAAAAAGAGAGGTTTTAGAAATCCTAATAAAGTAGAAGCTCAAGTTATAAATCTTGCTAATCTAGAAGCAAGCTTTAAAGACGGAGATAAAGTAAACTTAGAAACTCTTTTAGGAAAAAAACTAATCAACAAGAATAATTCCAAAGTAAAAATCCTTGGACAAGGAAATCTTACCAAAAAACTAGAAATATCTTCTGTGCTTCTTTCTAAGACAGCCCAAGAACACATTGAAAAAGCTGGTGGGAAAGTCAATGACGCCCGCTAAAAACCCCTGTTTGAAGCGCTGGCGGAATTGATCCCGAGCAAAGTCGAGGGATCTCTTTTTGTTATATTATAATATAATGCGCCTATCTCTCTTTAAGAAATATAAGCGTTTTTTCCTTA
The DNA here is from genome assembly GCA_964459435.1 of uncultured Candidatus Peribacteria bacterium. Classification (GTDB taxonomy): domain Bacteria; phylum Patescibacteriota; class Gracilibacteria; order UBA4473; family UBA4473; genus JAIPGU01. The sequence goes on along the minus strand of CAYWLU010000004.1, from coordinate 2,692 downwards.
AAATTTTTTGACAATTCCCCTAATTTTTCTTAGGTTCTTTTAAACTTAAAGAAAATGACAAAACAAATTCCGCTTACTTTAACTTTCAATGATGTTCTGCTTGTTCCGCAATATTCAGAAATACTTCCCCGAGATGTAAAACTCAAAACTAAATTTTCTCGGAATATAGAAATTAATATCCCTCTAGTTTCGGCAGCCATGGACACTGTAACCGAAGAGAAAATGGCAATAACTATGGCTCTACATGGTGGAATTGGTGTAATTCATAAAAACTGTGATCCAGAAACTCAAGCCCAAATGGTTCGTTATGTAAAACGATTTGAAAACGGTTTTATTCGAGAACCAATAGTGCTGTCTCCAAAACACAAAATATCAGATGTTATTAGTATTAGAGAACAATACGGATTTAAATCCGTACCTATTACCGAAGACGGAACAATTAGCGGGAAAGTAGTCGGACTTATTACCCGTAATGATTACCTATCTAAACACACCAATCAGCTTATTAAAAGCCGAATGACTCCCATAGACAAACTCTTAACCGGACGAGAACCAATAACCCTCTCAACCGCCAATGACATCTTGGAAGAATCTAAACACTCTAAACTTCTTATTCTCAATAAAAACGGAACTCTTTCTGCTCTATTGACCAGAAGAGATATCGAAAAAAACGAACAATTTCCTAATGCCACCAAAGACAATCAAAAGCGTTTGCGAGTAGCCGCCGCCGTAGGACCAGCTAAGAATCGCGATGAACGAGTAAGATTACTCGCAGAGGCAGAAGTAGATGTCTTAATAGTAGATACCGCTCACGGACATTCTAAAGGCGTTATAGAGTGTGTTAAATATATTAAAAAGACCTACCCTAAAATAGATGTTATTGCTGGAAATATTGCTACCCCAGAAGCCGCTGAAGCATTAATTAAAGCAGGAGTAGACGGAATTAAAGTCGGAATCGGACCGGGTTCTATTTGTACTACCAGAATAATAGCAGGAGTTGGAGTACCACAACTATCCGCCATTATGGATGTCGCCGAAATTTGCCAAAAGAAAAACATTCCTGTTATTGCCGACGGCGGAATCCGATATTCTGGCGATATTGCCAAAGCCTTGGCAGGTGGAGCCAGCACCATTATGATTGGAAGTATTTTGGCAGGAACCACCGAAGCCCCTGGAGAAATGATTTATGCCGAAGGAAAAACCTATAAATACTATCGTGGTATGGGATCTTTAGCCGCTATGACTAAAGGCGGAAAAGAAAGATATGCTCAAGCTAATGTTGCCGACGACAAACTAGTTCCCGAAGGAATTGAAGGAAAAATTCTCTACAAAGGCGAAGCCGCCACTGAAATCTTTCAGCTCTGCGGAGGAGTAAGAAGTTCTCTAGGCTATAACGGAGCAAAAAATATTAGTGAACTCCAAAAAAAGGCACAATTTGTCCGCATTACTGGTGCTGGTTGGCGAGAATCCCATCCTCATGATGTTTCTATTCTCAAAGAAGCTCCGAATTATAGAAGTTAGTCTGAAGTCTGTAGCTAATAGTCTGTAGTCAATAGTCAAAATGAGTTCTAATTATAAATCGTTGTTAGTCTGGCAAAAGTCTTTTGCTATCACGAAAGAAATATATAATGTAACAAAAAATTTCCCAAAAGAAGAGTTGTTCGTCCTTACTTCACAAATGCGAAGATGTTCTGTTTCCATTCCTAGTAATATTGCCGAAGGAAAGGGTAGACATTCTGACAAAGAATTGATTCGTTTCTTGAGAATTTCAAAAGGGTCTTGTAATGAACTTGAAACACAAATCCTTCTTGCCAAAGAAATTGGATATATTTCAGAGGACATTAGTAAAAAACTAGAAAATAATTGCCAAGAAATATTAAAAATGATTTCCGTTCTTATAAAAAAACTAAAAGCTATTGGCTAACGACTACAGACTTCTGACTAATATGCTAATTGTGCCTTGAGTTGCTCTACCATATCTTGATTTTCGTCTTCTTCACTAGTTTCTAAAGAGTCATTTTTTTGTTTTTGGTCAGTTTTTAAATCTTCGGTGAAATCAGAAGAAATATTAAACATATCCTCTCCCGCTTCATCAACAATATTTTTTTTCATAGAAAGTTCTGGTGTTTTTTCTCCAGCCATAGCCCCTTGAAGCATCTCAACTTTTTTCTTTAATTCATTGGCACGAGATTGAGAAATTTTTACTAAATTCTCCATGGTCTGGTCAATAAAGGTCATCGCTTGGTCATCTAAAGTTCCAACTTCCAGCAAATGATTAATAAGCTTGAGTTGATCATCTCCATCAACTTCCTCAAGTTCAGTTAACCAAAGAATAAAATTTTCGAGATCAGTTTGAAAATTAGTCATTATGATATTTGCATGCTAAGAATAATGGCCTGCTGATTTGGGTTTGAATGCTTAACCGTAAAGTCTTTAGGAGTTCCTGTTTCAGAAGCCTTGCCACTTTCATAAATCCCAAGATTAGATTTTGCCTTTCCACTAACAACAGACGGACCATTCAAAACATAAACCTTTCCCTTTCCCTCTAAAACTACATAACCTTCTTCTTTACGAATTACTCGAAGGTCAGATTCTGTCTCCTTATGATTTAAATCTTTTGGCATTTGCAGATGAGACAAATTAGTTGTTTCCTTGAAATTCAAAGTAACAGTTGCTCCATCTGGAAGCTGTT
>CAYWLU010000003.1:0-46694 GCA_964459435.1 uncultured Candidatus Peribacteria bacterium | reverse complement strand
TGCAGGAGCAATAATTCTAATTTCATCGTCTTGCTTTAATTTTGGTGGAATCATAGTTATTAGTTTACTTAGAACTACAGTAAAAGAAAATTTAGAACGAAGCGAAAAATATTACAAAAATACAAATTACACTAATCCAAAATATATAACGCCAGTTGCAATATTATTATCAAAATTAAATTGGCAAAATTTGATATCTTCTGATAATTCACTTGTAATTCTTTTCAGTTGAATTTGCCAATTTGCATTCTCGCGTTCAATAGGAAATGTAATAAATAAAACAGCTTTATTTGTAAAATCTTTTTTTCTAAGTTGTTTTATATCCTTTATTACACCTTTAGTATTTTCTGTAATTGGTCTCTGTTTATTTATTACATTTTTATATCTTATATTTGTATTCAAGGTCTTTAATTCTATTGCCCAATCATCAAAAGTAATATCAATGCGTCTATCTTCAGGTATAACGTTATTAAAATACTTAGTTAAAATTTCACAAACTTCTACTTTTAACCACCCTTCAAATTTTGCCCTATGTTTTGCAAAAACAGATAAGCCTTTATGATTTTCTAGTTTTGTTTTTAGCTCCTGAAGGATTATTTTTGATAATTCATTATATTTCATAATTTCATTTTTATAATATTTATAGTATAGTTATATATTCTATGTTATATAATGAAGTAATTTTTTACTTATTAAAATGGCAAATCATCTTGTGTTCTAATTTTGAACAATTTGAAAAGAATCCAACTAAAAAACAATTCTAATCCGTGAACAGCATATGCTCCGATCCCTAATACCAAAAGTCCAACTATTAACCCTATTGGGAAATACCCAAAAGCCGGAATATGTTCACCCAAATAAATACTTTATATCCAAGATACAAGCCGACAATGACAGCAGATATGTCCCAAAATAATTTCCAAAATTGTTTCATAATAATTTTATTGGTTATTAAATAAAAAAATCACTCTTTCCCCTAACTAGTTTTTATCCAAATTACTCACTTTTATTATATCAAATATTGAACGTTATACAAACTTCTACTATATGTGAACTCATGTCGGAGACTTATATTAACCTGGTTCGAAACGTTTCAGAGCATGTGATACATACATGCTCCGACTAAGGAATCCGAAAGCCTCCATGTGAGTGAGAGGAGCGATCACGAAATAAAACAAGTCCGCCATTGGCGGACGAAGTTAATGAAGTCATCCAGCGACGATGGTGGGCGGTACAGGACTCGAACCTGTGGCCTCCTGCAAGTCAAGCAGGCGCTCTAGCCAGCTGAGCTAACCGCCCTAAAAAGCGGGTCTGTTTTACAGATTGCTTTTTAAAAAGTCAAACTTGACTTCCTTATTAAAATCCGTAAATTTTGCACGAATAATTTCCATTCTTCAATTCAAACATGCCCCTTATTAAATCCGCTATCAAAAGAGTTCGTAAGACTAAACGTCAAACACAACAAAATCTTCTTTCTAAAAATAAGTTCAAAAGCTTAACAAAAGAATTTTTGACTTTGGTGAAAGAGAAAAAAATAGAAGAAGCAGCAAAGCTCTTTCCTCAAGTTCAAAAAGCTATTGATCTTGCTGTAAAAAAGAACCTTATTCATGCTAATACTGGCGCTAGAAAGAAATCTAATCTTTCTAAATTAATCGCTAAAAGCGGAATAGCTAAAGTAAAAGCAACTATTACTAAACTATCTGCCAAAAAAGAAGCTAAACCAGCTAAAAAAGAAACTAAGAAAGTCGCCCCAAGGAAAGCTACTACTAAAAAATAAGAAAGTTTTTAGCTATCAGTTATTAGTCATTAGCTTTTAAGCTTTTTGACTTTTAAACTTTTTAACTATCAATTCATACCACAAAAAAATCACAATTCCAGCGGTAATCCAAATATCAGCAAAATTAAAAATCGGAAAACCAAATATTTTTATAAAGTCAGTAACCGAACCATAAAAAATTCGATCTATTAAATTACCCAAAGCTCCAGAAAAAATAAATACAACCCCTACTTCTTCCCACTCCAGCAAAGACTCTTTAATCATCGCCCAACTCAAAAACCCTAAAATCACCAAAGTAATTATAATCAACAAGAAAGGAGGAAAAGGAATAGAGAAGGCAATTCCTGTGTTTTCTGTAAATTGGAACTCAAAAGGTGCCAGTGTCTCACTATCTACCGTAAAAAACATGCGAGCCATAATCTTGCTAATCTGATCAATCAGCAAAAGAAAGATAATCACAAAGGAAACTCGTTTCATTGTTGAAAATTTTTAATTTTTAATTTTTAATTTTGTAAATAATATCTTAATTTTTTAAATTTGTATTTTGTTATTTTCTAAGTTCTAAGTTCTAAACCCTAAGCTCTATTACATTATAATATAATATTCGATTTATTGAAAATTGAAGATTGATAATTGAAGATTATTTATTCTCCATTCATCATTCTACATTCTACATTACAAGAGGCATTCTCTCAAGATTTCTGCTTTTTGCAAGATCTCCTGCCATTCTAATTCTGAATCCGATTCGAAAGTAATTCCGGCTCCCACAGGAAATCTCCATTTCTTATCTTCTAAGAACAAAGTTCTAATCAAAATGTTAAAAATTGCACTCTCAGGCAAAAATTTCACCCCAAAGGTGCCTGTATACCATTTTCTCTCAAAACCCTCCAAAGAAAGGATATTTTCCACTACCCTTTTCTTGGGTGCTCCAGAAATAGAACCCGCTGGTAATAATTTCTGATAATCTTCCCAAGTAAGAATAGAACTTGATAGTTCCGCAAATATTTGCGCTTGAGCATCATGATGAGTACCTCTATTTACTAATACTCTTTCTTTTTCCATCCAAACACGCTTAGCTATTTGTCCTAAATCATTACGAAGCAAATCAGTAACCATAGACAATTCTGCAATTTCTTTCTGACTATCCTCTAAATATTCCTTGGTTCCTGTTCCTTTGATTGGAAAAGTAGCCAGTGTTTTGCCATCTTGAATAAGAAAAATCTCCGGAGAGAATGAACAAAATTTTTGTTCATTAGTCCATACTACACCCCCAGCATGTCTTTTCTGTAACTGCAAAAATCGCCAAAAAGCAGTTAATAATATTTTCTCATCTTTTGCTTCACCTGCAAATTCTTGAGCTAAGTTAAGAACCCAGACATCTCCTTCTTCTGCAAGCCTTTTTATTTTCTCTACTTTCTGACAGAAACTGTCCTTAGTCTCACTAGCAAAAAATTCTAGGCTCTTTTCTGTGGAAAACATTCGCAAATCCTGCAAACTTTGCGGAAAACTTTTTTCCCCATTCTTTACACCGTCTTCGTTCGTAACCCAGTTCTCAAAATGCCAGAACGAGCTCTCCTCTCCCAAAAAAGAAGTTATAGAGAAAAAAGGGAATGGTCCTTTAGTAAAATCTGCCTTGATTTTCTTTCCCCAACCAAAAATCCATCTAATTTCCCCATCACCACTATCTTCTGACCAAAAAATCCCCTCCTCGCCCTTTAAAATATTTTCTACAAAAAAACAAAATGCACTAACTATATTCATGTATTTTTAGCATATGAAAAAACAAACGTTTGTCATGCTGAATTTATTCAGAAGTCGAAATAAAATCAAACAATTAATTTACGACTAAATCCCGCAATAAATTCTGAATGACAGCAACAAGGGAATTTCTTCATTCTTCATTCTTCATTGCTCCAGCCAATGTTCCTTGTGGACTAAAGCATCTGCCGCAGCCGCAACCTGAGCTTCTTTTTTAGATCCTCCTGTCCCCTCTCCTACCTTTTTGTCTTCTAAAAAAGCCGCTAGAACAAATGTTTTTTCATGATCTAGTCCACTTTCTGACACAACTTCATAGTGAGGCGTAATTCCTACCCTCTCTTGTGACAACTCCTGAAATTCAGATTTAGCATCTATGTGCTTTCCGTACTTAATAATATCTTCTAGATCAACTAAAATCCACTTACTAATAAATTCTTTAGCCCTTTCTGTTCCTAAATCCAAATAGATAGCTCCAATGAGAGCTTCTACTGTATTAGCTAGAATATAGTCCTTCTCTGCTCCTCCAGATTTTGCTTCTCCGTGAGACAAGAAAAGAAGTTCTCCTAAATTAAGTTTCCTGGCTACTTCTGATAGATTCTCTCCCTTAACTAAAGCAGAACGAAGATTCGTTAATTCCCCTTCTGGTTTCTCTGGAAACTTCTCGTACAAAAATTCTGTCGCAATAAGTTCTAATACGGCATCTCCTAGAAACTCTAATCTTTCGTTATGCACTGCAATATCTGAATATTCATTAACAGCAGAACGATGCGTAAAAGCTTCTATAAGAAGCTGTTGGTTCTTGATCCCAAAACCAATCTTCCCAAATAAGTCTTCAAAATTTTTCATTGCTCTATTTTTAACGTTTTTTAGGAGAAAAATCAAAAATCATTCCTTTTCTTCTTCTCGCTGTTTACCAATATTTATCCTAAAACTATCTAACACTCCATTCACAAAGGAAGCAGATTTTTCTTCTCCAAAAGCTTTAGCAATCTCAATATATTCATTGATAACTACAATAGGAGGAGTATCAAAGAACTTGAGTTCTGTGATCCCCAAGATCAATACTGCCCTATTAATTGGGGCAATTTTTTCAAAAGCAAACTCCACGGCAAGTGCCTTAATAACCAATCTAATTTTTCCTAAATTCTCTATGGCATTCTGTAGTAAAGATTCCGCAAAATCATCATCTTTCTTATCTTCTAAAGATACTACATGTTCTAATACTTCCTTAAGTTCAATCTTCTCTTCCCGTGCCAAAAAAGTAAATAGCACCTTTACAGCTGTTACGCGACTTTCGTGACGAGCTTTTTTGTCTGTAGCCATAGTTTAGAACTTAGAGCTTAGAATTTAGAACTTAGATATTGAAGATTGTAATTTTCTTTTAAGCTTCTATCTCCTGAATAGGAGTAGGAGTCTTTTTGCTTTTAGGTTCAAAAACTTGTTGGTCTTTATAAGTACCACATTCCTTACAAACAAAATGACGCCTCTTAGTAGCTTTACATTTAGGACAAGTATCTAAAGCATTTGCGTTATCTAATTTAATTCTTACTTTTCGCACATAAGCTCCGTGTCGAGATCTAGTAGAACTTACAGCTTGTTTTTTGGACGGGACAGGTTTTTTAGACATGGTTTAATTATTTAATATTTTTTAATTTAACTAAATGAAGCATGAAGAGATACATAAAACTAATAAGCAATGGTGCTAAAACAAAAAACGAAAAGATGAAATCTAAGCTACTTAAAACATTAATTAATATACTTACTTCATCCCAAATATACATTGGACTAATAAATAAAACTCGTCCTAAACTAATTAGAACGAAAGTTCCTAGGAAGAATACTAATACTTGCCACCAATTACCCTTTACCACCTTAATACTTGTTTCAATACTTTTCTTGGGATTTTTCTTAAATTCTATTAGAAATTGCTGAGACATAAATACTTCTAGTCCCCGCCAGATAAATAACAACGCACTAAGAACAAATCCAATCATAGAAATTAATTCTAAAGGTAGGAAGAAAGTAATAGCAAACACCACTATCATCACAATAGCCACTGGCCAAAGAACATAATGAAGCATGTACAATCCAGTCATCACATATCTCCAAAAATAAGTCCAAGCCTCCTTAAAATAAATTTTAAAAGGATTCTGCACCTTCCCGTGTACATAATTCTTCAAGATAAGTAAATTACCAATTTTACCGTTAATAGAAAAAGTAACTACAAAAAGTGCCCATAGCACAAATAAAAACAAAACTGCAGTAAAACTAATAATTGAACCTCCGTTTTGGATGTTAAGCATAAAGTTTTCAAAGCTCTCTTTAAAGAAAAGAACCCCTATTTGCATAAACAAAGCTGTGCCACCAAAAATCATAATAACTGTCAGAACACTTATCATAGAAATCCTCCACCAAAGAGAAGGAAAAGCTCTCACCGTATCTAAAAGCAGCTTTTTCCAATTACCATATGAAAGTGAAGAATCTTTTTTCATGTTTATTTTTCAGTCTTTTTTTTAGCTCGTTCCATTTGAGCCTTAAACTTCTCTACTCGCCCAGAAGTATCTACTAGGTTCTGTTTTCCAGTAAAAAATGGATGAGAAGCCGAAGAAATATCTAGATGAATCACGAAATGATCCACTCCTTTAACTTTTTCTACTTCCTTAGAAGTCATGGTTGACCACATGACGAAGTCCTGTCCAGCACTTGCATCACGGAAAATAACTGGATGGGATTCGGGATGAATATCTTTTTTCATTAATAAGCTCTAAAAATTCTCGTGAATTGTATGGTGCGAAAGACAAAAGTCAAATTAATTTAGCCTTTAGTCATAAGTCATTAGTCTTTAGTCTTTAAAAATCTAATAAAAAATAACCATCAAAAACTAACGACTAATGACTAGCGACTGGCGACTCAATTTTTTATTGAAAATTAATCCTCCATAAGGAAAAACCGCGACCCCTCACGGTTTTCCCATCTTAACCCACAAATTTCCCACTATAAGTTGATTTTAATGTCTCCTCCGACCTCCCATAACCATGAGACCGAGGCCTACTGCAGCCAGACCAACAAAAATACCAGGTCCAGTACTTGGTAGTAAAGGGGCAGAAGAATGAACTTCTGACTCTTCTATTTCTCCATCTATCATTTCTCCAGTTTCTACTTCTTCTGAGACTACTACCATATTTGAACTCTCTCCGAAAAATTCACGGATTCTCCACATGTAATTCATAAAACTATCTTTATTTGGATTTTCGACTTCTACAACTTCTTCTGGTTTATCATCTCCTACAGTTTTCCTTATTGCTGCATTAGATCTTTGAATCTGTATTCGCTCAGCTCCAACCGTTCCTGTTGGATCTAATTCTCGGAATTGCTCGCTACTACCTGTATAACGAAAATATCCAGGTCGAACATCGTAAAAAGCCCCTTCCTCTTCTGGAATTTGCTCCGTAACTATTTCTGATACTGCAGGTGATTCCACCGGAACAGATCCAACAATAGGATCGCAGTTGTTTTCGTCATAATTTACTTCATATCCCCTATCACAAGAAACCTTACACCACGGTTCGGCACTCATCGTTCCATTTCTAATTGTCGTATTTGATCCAGAAGACCTTGGACATACTCCAAAAATTTCTCGCACTAAAGTAAAAGCATTTATTTTATCTACCTGAATAGAACAAGTTCCATTCTCAACAATACAATAGTCTCCTTCTGTAATTATCCAGTCAACATCATCTTCTTCATCTGGTGAGACTGTATTCTTGTAAGCAATCCAAAGTTTTACTCCATCAGCTTCTGGGGTTTTAGTAATATTATAGGTAGCGGTATTAGAAAAAGAATATTCTGCATTAGGTAATCCCTGTGTAATAGTATAAACAACACTAGGCTCACTACTAGGATGAAGTCCATCGGTCTTCCAATAAATGTTTTCTCCATCATAATGAGGATTTCCTCCTATTTGAGGTGATTCTAAAATACCTTCCCACCAGGAATTATTCCCACTTTCATCATATTCACGCTTCACCGTAATAGTTGTTCCCCCTGGAAAACTTAAATACATACTTGGTTCAGTATTATTATAAATCGTTACCGAGCCAGTCCCTTCAACAGTTACCTCACTACTTCCCGTACTACCATCCAAGACACTAGGTAATTCCACATCATCAATTAAAACACTTCCGTTAAAATAATTATTTTCTGTTCCAGTGTCTCCATCCCATTCTACTGCAAAAGCAATGGCAGAAAAAAACATCAAACCTATAACGAAAGCGGACCAACCAAAATGTTTCATATTTGTGAGTATAGAATACAAAATTTATTCACCTCTAATTGAAACAAATTTATTGCACATGAGCAAATTTTTTATCCAATTTTCCGTAGTAATGTTCGTGTTTTTGTTGTTAAGTATTAAAAGATAGTTCGTTAGCTTTTAGCTATTAGCTTTGATCATAAGTAAACCCTGGTAAATTTAAAATAATAATAAAAAAACCTAAAAAATGGCTTCACCAAAAATTCATCTTTTTTGTAAATTTATCCCCAAAATCCTTTTGCTTAAACAATTAAACAAAATTATTTTTGAAACAAATTTCCTATACCAGAATACTTTAATAATTTCGAAGAAATTATTAAGGGAAAACTTTGTTTTCCCAACTCCGAAGGAGTGTACTAGACGTCATACGAAATTTGCGAAATCGAAGATTTCAAAGCAAATGAGTATAAAAAATCTGAGAATTTTTCTATGGTGAAGTATTTATCAGACTTTCCTTAAATTCTCAATATATAATACTTAATACATGATACATTATACATATCTAAAAACATGCTTTAAAATTTAATCATGAGGTTTCTTTGGACATTGATAGTCATAATCGTTCTTTCTGGACAAGCTTCTGCTTTTACCCAATCTTCAACTTTATCTTGTCCACGCTCTATTCCCAATTTTCGAGAAAGTGATCAATGTAACGGAAATTCTAGAAATTATGAATTACTAGGTAATCAGGCTTTAAAAGATGAATTTAACAACTTTCAATTTGAAGTCTTAGATATTATCTACCAAGACAATGGATCTAATCCAAATTTTATTGCCGAAAAAGGAATTTATGATTTTCGCCAACACGAAAAATGTTTAATGGATATTTGTCTGAATATTTTTAAACAATGTGGAAAAAGCTTAGACAAATCCAAAAACTATAGCCAAGACAAATGGTGCCGTGCCAAAGCCAATCAAGTCAGTCGAGTCAGTAAAACAAAACTAATCAATACCATTGATGAAAATCAGGCTAGAAAAGAACGATCACTTTTAAAACAAAAATTTGGTGCTATTGCCACCCGCAATAGGTTTTATTTTCATCATTGGCTAAGCGAAACTGTAAACGAATTCCGTAATTTTAGTGCTAAAGTTTATAATTTTATCAGAAGTCCAAACTAGAAATAGATAACAAGTTATCAATCTTCAATCTGCAATTATCAATCTTCAATTAAGGACTGGTATTATATTATAATATGCTATAAATAACTTAAAAGTTGTAATAGATTCTAATTTTTAAAAATTAGGATATTAGAAATTATTTAAAAATTAAAAATTAAAAATTTAAAATTGTTTATATAGGGTTTAGAGCCTAAAGCTTATTATTTTATTTAATATAGGTTAGAAATACTCGTAATCTAAATTATTTTTTACACATTTTTCCATTGACACCTCGGTGCAAAACCTCTAAATTTTTTCTCGCTGACCCCTCACAGTTTTTCCCTTTTTTCTCTTTCAACAATGAACGATTTTCTCGCTTCTCTTGGTCGTAATGTCGCAATTTTAGGTACCCAATGGGGAGATGAAGGAAAAGGAAAATTAGTCGATGCCTTGAGTGTTCATTTCGATATCGTCTGCCGAAGTGCCGGAGGAGCAAATGCTGGACACACTATTGTTGTAGATGGAGAAACTTTTATTTTCCATTTACTGCCATCTGCCATGCTTCATCCAAATACCATTGGAGTCATTGGCAATGGAACTGTGGTAGAAATTGATGAACTAGCTAAAGAAATAAAACTATTAGAAGATATGGGACTAAATGTTTCTTCTCGGGTAAAACTATCTCTCCGAGCTCATATGATTTTTGACTACCATAAAGAAATAGATGCCGCCTTAGAAGAACGGAAAGGTAGTAAAAAAGTAGGAACAACTCAACGCGGAATTGGTCCAGCTTATACTGATAAATTCGCTCGTATTGGCATAAGATGTGAAGACCTTCTAGATATGGAACTCCTAAAGGAAAAACTAGAATTCAACTGTACCTTTCATGGCAAAAATTTTGGTTTAGATTTAGACCCAAATAAAGAACTGGAAAAAATCATGGCGTATAGAGAAAAAATTAAACCCTTACTTACTGATACTAGAAAATTCCTTCATAACTCTATCTTAGATGGCAAAAAAATTCTTTTTGAAGGTGCCCAAGGTCAACAACTAGATATCGATCACGGAACTTATCCTTTTGTAACCTCTAGTTCTATTTGTTTGGGAGGGGTTTGTACTGGTCTAGGAGTTTCTCCAAAAACAATTTCTGATGTTATTGGAATCACTAAAGCCTATACCACCCGAGTTGGTTCTGGCCCATTCCCTTCAGAGATATTAGACGAAGCTGGACAACACATGCAAAAGAAAGGAGCCGAGTTTGGAGCTACTACTGGACGACCACGAAGATGCGGTTGGTTTGATGCCGTAATTGTTCGTAATGCCGTAGAAACTAACGGCATAACTACAATTAATCTTACTAAATTAGATGTCCTTTCTGGACTAAAAGAACTCAAAATTGCTCAAAGATACTTTTTAGATGACACGGAACTTTTTTCTGTTCCTACCACTAGAAAAGCGAATGATAAACTTCGCTTGGAATACGAAACATTTCCTGGATGGGAAGAAGATCTTAGTGAAATATCTGAATTCTCTCAGCTTCCTAAAAACGCCCAAAACTATATATTCGCTATAGAGAAATCTATTGGAGCCAAAATTAAAGCCATAGGAGTTGGACCAGATCGAGGAGACTTAATTTTTAAAAACTAATTTTTTCATGGACAAAAATCAAGTCTGGGATGCCGTTCTAACTAGAATGTCCGAGAAAATATCTCGGATGGAATTTCATACCTGGTTCAAAAAAGTCAAAATCGCAGAAGTCTCTGGCGGAGCAGTTCTTCTTAGTTGCCCAACTGAAATGAATAAGAACTGGCTAGAAACCAAATATCACGGCATGATTTTACAAAATATTAAAGGAATTTTGCCAGAAATAGATAAAATCTTCTTTAATGTAGACCTTACTCTTGCCGACTCGCCTTCTGTTACCCACCAAGCTTTTGAAAAAATAAAATCTCCTCGCAAATTACCTAATCAGCCAGATGTAAAACTCACTAAAGATTTAAATTCCCGTATTGTTCATTCTAAATTCACTTTAGAGAACTTTGTTGTTGGAGAAGAAACTAAACTTGCTCATGCCGCTTGTATGGCTGTGGCAGAAACAGGTTCTAAAGAAAAGAAAAAATATAATCCCCTCTTTGTTTACGGTGGAGTAGGACTTGGAAAAACCCATCTTTTGCAGGGAACCGCTAATGAAATTATGCGACGCAATTCTAATGCAATTGTAGTTTATACCACCGCAGAAAGATTTATTAATGAAATAGTAGATGCTATTAGAAACAGAAAAGGTGATGAATTACGCAAGAAATACCGCCGAGTAGATGCCCTTATTCTGGATGACATTCAATTTTTTGAAGGTAAAGAAAAAACCCAAGAAGAGTTATTTAATACCTTTAACGACCTCTTTGAATTTAATAAGCAAATTATCTTTTCCGCAGATCGTCCTCCGTCAGAACTGGTCGGACTATCTGATCGACTCCGTAGTAGAATGGGCTGGGGACTATCTGTTGATGTTCAAATGCCGGGATACGAAACAAAACTCGCTATTGTTCAAGAAAAATCTAAAGAACTGGAACTCGTTTTTCCGAAAGATGTCCAAGAATTTATTGCTGCAAATGTAAGGAAAAGTCTCAGAGAACTAGAAAACATTCTCAACCAAATTGCCGCAGAAGTAGAACTTTCCCAACTCTCCCCCACCGTTCAATCTGTTGGAAAAATGTTCCGCAAACTCAATCCCTCAGAATCATTAGAAACCTCTGACGGAGCACAAAAAGGATATGCCAAATCTTCAGACGAAATAATCACAGCAGTCAGCGAATACTTCCAAGTGCCAGCCACCGAACTTCTTGGTCACTCTCGCAAACAAGGGATTGTCTTTCCAAGACAAATTGCTTGGACTCTCTGTAAAGATATCCTCCGCATGAGTCACGAATCCATTGGCAAAGATTTTGGTGGTAAAAATCACACCACTATTATGCATGGTATTAGAAAAATCTCCGGACTAAAAAGAAAAGATTCTGCCACTGCTAGACATATCCATGCGTTGCGGAAGGATCTGGGAGTCAAGTAATAACGAAGAATGATTAATAGGGCTGAAAAGTAAGAAAGCTCAAAAGACCGAAATTAGAAGAGTTTCTATTTTTTAACTCTTTGACTCTCTAACTTTCCAACTCTCTCGCTTTTCCTTAGTATATTATAATATACTATTTTAATCCAGCATCCTTTAAAATGGCTTTCAAAGTTCCTATTGGAACATCTCTATTGTGAATCGGAACTATTATTAATTTATGATCCTCTTTTTTATAAATAGCATGACTACCTGCCTGACGAACAAAGAAGAACTTATTTTCCTCTAGCAACTTAACCAAGTCTCTTGGTTTCATATTGCAATTTCTAAAGTTTGTTTAGCAATTGATTCTTCCATAACAGTCTCTAAATATAAACCAGCTGCATCTTTCAAGTTTCGCAGAGCTTCTTTTACTGTCCGCCCATGTGTGTGGCATCCTGGCAGTTCTGGACTCCAAGCATGAAATTCTGTACCGTCTCTTTTTATTTCAAAAGTAATCATTACACGAAAATCTTATTTTCTAATGAATTTCTGTCAATTTTTCTTTTCCGTTTTTTTGATTGGTTTTAAATACTCCACTTCTTTCACCAAATCCTCATACCAAGTCACAGGTAATTTTTCAAAAGACATTTTAATTGCTTGAGCAGTAATCACCCATTTTTCTTTAGAATTTTTTATTAAACCGAATACTTGATCTGGAGTAAATTCTCTTCCCATTCTCAAAACAATTTCGTAATCCTTATGAGTAGAACGGTGAATCTTTACGCCAGAAATATTAACCTCTCTGAGCAACATCTTGAGAGCAATAACCTTACATAAGTTTTCTACCTCTCTCGGTAGCGTTCCGTAGTCTTCTCTCAAATCATGTTTGAAATCATCTAAAGATTTTGTATCTTCTGCCGAAGCTAATTCTTTATACACTTGAATCTTTTCTTCAGCATTAGGAATAAAAGAAGGCGGAATATAGGCCGATAAAGGAATTTCCACCGTAATTGCCTCTTCCTCCTTAATATCTGTCGCTACTTCCCCACTCTTCATTTCTTCCACTGTTTTATTCAGAAGTCTCATGAAGTGAGATACTCCTACCGTCTTAATTGTTCCAGATTGAGATAATCCCAACACTTCTCCTGCTCCCCTAATCTCCAAATCTCGCATGGCAATCTGAAACCCAGAACCAAGCTCAGAAGCTTCCACAATAGCCCTCAGTCGCTTTTTAGATTCTAGTTCCAACTTCTGTCCATGATATAAAAAATACGCGTAGGCTTGCGTCCTAGAACGCCCAACCCGACCTCGCAACTGATATAGTTGTGACAGACCAAATTTTTCCGCTCGATTAACCAACAAAGTATTAGCATTAGGAAGGTCTATTCCATTTTCTATAATTGTAGAAGCAATTAACACATCTACTTCTCCATTCTTAAATTTTCTAATTCTTTCTTCTAACTCAGTTGGCGAAAGTTGTCCATGAGCAACAATGAATCGTGCTTCTGGAATAAGAATCCTCATTTGTTCTGCTTGAGCCTCTATGGTTTGCACTTGATTATGCAAAAAATAGACCTGCCCTTTTCTAGCAATTTCCTCAACAATCCTTTCTCTAATAAGAGAAAGATTATATTTCCTTACCTCTGTTACCACTGGCAATCTCCCCGGTGGAGGCGTGGTAATTGTAGAAATATCTTTTAATTTATTAAGAGACATATTCAAGGTCCGCGGAATAGGTGTTGCCGTCATAGTTAAAATATCTACCGCTGCCCTGAGCCCTTTTAGTTTTTCTTTTTGCTTAACCCCAAACCGTTGTTCCTCATCAATAACAATAACCCCTAAATTTTTAAATTTGATATCTTCCGACAATATTCGATGGGTCCCAATTACAATATCTACTAGTCCATGAGCAATATCAGAAACAATCTTTTTTTGCTGAGCTGGAGATTGAAAACGAGATAACAACTCTATCCGCACATTATAATTTTTTTCTTTAATTCTTTTTTGAAAAGATTGATAATGCTGTTCTGCTAAAATTGTAATAGGTGCCAAAATTACCGCCTGCATATTTGATCTAAAACATTTAAAGGCCGCTCTCATCGCAATTTCTGTTTTCCCAAAACCAACATCACCACAAACTAGTCGATCCATTGTTCGAGAAGATTCCATATCTCTTTGAACATCAAACCAAGTTTGCCGTTGTCCAGGAGTTAATTCGTATGGAAAACCATCGCAAAAATCCCTCATCATCTCATCATCTTCTAAAAATTTATGACCTTTAGCCATCTCCCGTGCCGCATATAATTTAAGTAAATCTTTAGCAATTCGCTCCGCTTCTACCTTTAATTTTTTCTGAGCATGAGACCATTCCGAAGATCCTAATTTATGTAAAACAGGATCATCATCACCAATAAATTTTGTTACTTTTTCTGCCGATTCTACTGGTACAAAAAGTTTATCATTTCCAGCATATTCTAATTTTAAATATTCTCTCACTCCACCAAAATTCTCTCCAAGGTCTCGTCTAACTATTCCATCAAATTTAGCCAATCCATGATCAACATGGATTGCAAAATTCCCTGGTTTAAGCGAAGTCATTAAATCTAAATTCACTCCTGCTACTGCCTTTTTTTGCCGAGAAGAACGGTGAAATTTGAAAATTTCCCGATCCGTCAAAAAGAAAAGATTACTCGTATTGTTTTGAAAAGAATGCGGTAAAAAAACATCTCTAGCCACTTTTACAATCTTTACTGTAGAAGGATTTTTTTCATCTAAATCCTCAGTAAACATCACATTATCTTCCTTAAAAATACGAGTAACTTCATCAAATTTTTTCGTCATTAAGACAATATCAAAACCCCTTCTAAGTCGCTCTTTTATATCAAGAACAAAATCTGGAACAGTATAGAAAGGCAGTACCGAGAAAAAATTAAGATGAAAAAACTTTTCATTTTCTCCTGGAAAAGTAGTGAATTTAACCTGAAAGAAATCACCACTAGGACAAATATCATTGTCTAAATCATCTGAAACAAAAAGAGTGTCTTTTTTTCCCTCAATTAAATTTACAAATTTTCCCTCCAATTCCTGTTTAAAAGAAGCCGGATAAATCTCTAATTTTCCCCCTTTTAAAACATCTTCCTCATTAACAACTGAACACTTTTTTTGTTCATTCTGCACAAAAACACTAATTTCTTCTATTTCATTTCCATCCAAGACAATTCTAAAGGGACAAGGGTGATTTTCTGGATATACAAAAAGCGTTTCTCCTTTGCGAACAAACTCTCCAGAATTCATTAATTGATCTTCTGCTGGGCGATATCCAAGCGATTCTAGTTGTTCAAAAAGAGTAAATATTTGAATCTTTTCACCTTTTTTAAGCACAATCTTATCTGCCTGAATATCACTATAAGTTGGGAATTTTTGCTCTAATACTGCCTCAAAATCTTCAAAAAGAAATAAAGCATTTTTTTCTTCTACCAACAAATCTCGTAATTCATAAAACTTAGCAATAGTAACTTTGGCAGGCACTAAATGCACATTCCCATTAAAAAATAATTCCGCAGACGAAAAAATCTGATCTGCTTTTTCATCCGTAGAAGCCCAAAAGATATTTTGAAAATTAGTCTTATCTAAAATTTGAGATATAACAAAAGACTTCGCTGGAACATTCCCGAGATTAACCAAGGTCAAATGCTTAGTTTTCTCAAGTAAAGTGATTTGTTCTGCCAAATCAAGCTGAAATGGCAACTTAAGTTTATCGGCTTCGGTCATTATTGCATGTACAAAAAATCTTTATATCCTCCTACAATAGAAGAAATCCCGCTCGAAAAAAGGGGGAGGTCGAGCGGGAATTCCTACATTTTAAGCGGCATGATGAGATGAATAAAGCTATTTCCTTTAACAGGTTTAATAACTGCTGGATTCATCTTACCTTCTAATTCCATTTTTATTTTATCTTCACCACTCATAGCTCCAAGTACATCTAAAACGTAATCAGCGTTAAGAGCAATAACATTCGTACCACCAGTAACTTTAACTGCAATAGTAGTTTTTTCCTCTCCTATTTCTGTCGCATCAGTAGACACTGTTAAAGTATTATCATTAAGAAACTCTAACTTCATGTGCTGATTATTCTCTTTAGCAAAAATAGAGACTCTCCGTACCGCTAATTCAAATTCCGCTCTATTTATTTCAGCAGTAGTAGAACTCTTTTTTGGAATAATCTGCTGATAATCTGGAAACTGTCCTTCAATTAAACGAGAAGTCAGCTCTGTCCCATTAACAGTAAACATTACTTGGTTTTCTGAAATAGCCACTTTTATATCCTCTGAAGCTCCCGCCAGCCTATCTGCCTCAAAAACAGCTCTTACTGGAATCACGCAAGAAGTTTCTTCGACACTATTTTTTAATTTCAAAACCTTTTCGCTTAAACGATAAGAATCTGTCGCTACCATACGCAATTCTGTTTTTTCAGTCTTAAAGAACACCCCAGAAAGAATCGGACGAGAAGAATTTTCTTGGGCAGAGAAAGCAACCTCATTAACTGCTTTTCTAAAATCTTTAGTATCTAAATCCAACTTTGTTCCACCTTCTACTCGAGCAATAGCTGGAAACTCATCAGCAGAAATTCCTTTAATTTTAGTTTTAGAACTCTTAGATTTAATTTCCAAAGTCATACCAGCAGTCACAGATAGCTCCACCTCCTCCGCCTTACCAAGAAGTGAAGTATAGGAAGTTAAAATTTTAGCAGGCACAGTAATAGCTCCTTCATTTTTTACAATAGCTTCTGCAGAAGTAGAAATAGATATCTCTAAATTAGTAGCCGCGAAATAAACTTTTTTTCCTTCAGCTTTGATTAAAATATTACCAAGTACAGGTAGCGTATTTTGACCAGATACGGCTCGAGAGACAATTTTCAAGCTGTCTAAAAGTGCCTCTTGAGAGATAACTAACTTCATTTCGATAAAATTATACACCAAATTATAAGTTGTCAAAATATTTTTAGGTGCTTTTTTCTTTAACAACAAAAAAAGTGTAGCATATTATAATATAAATTACTAACTATTTCTTATCCAAAAATCTCTTCCTGATATTTCTCCAAAGTTTT
The DNA here is from genome assembly GCA_964459435.1 of uncultured Candidatus Peribacteria bacterium. Classification (GTDB taxonomy): domain Bacteria; phylum Patescibacteriota; class Gracilibacteria; order UBA4473; family UBA4473; genus JAIPGU01. The sequence continues at coordinate 29,599 of CAYWLU010000003.1, read as the reverse complement.
TTCTAAAGCTAATCTATTGAATTCTTCTACTTTATTAATAGCTATAAACCTTTTAATCATTTCAATAATCTCTAAAGAAACAAATTCTGTAAACGAAGCATTTTTCTTTAACTCTTCAAGTTTTGTAGTGGTAGATATTTGATTAGCAGCCAAAATAAAAGTCCACCACAGCGACATTTTTTCTTCTAGTTCCTTAGTTAATTTTACTGTAGAGAAATCTGCTGGTTCGGAAATAAATTCATAAAATTCTCCATGACAAATCTTAGCTGCCCCATCTGCTTCCAAGGCAATAATAGCTAAAATAGTTAAACTGGGAATATCGTGATCTATTAAAAAAACTACTAACTTCAAAGTATGAAGAGAGAGTCTAGGAATAATTTTAGCAAGCTTCCCATCAAAGTTTTTAGCTTTGCCTTCATCTTTAGCAATCTTGGCCAGTTTAGTTTGTGCAGCCACTAAACGAACCGCAAATTGTTCATCAGACTCACCTACCTCTTCTCCCACATTACCGAGCATTAAATCCTCCAAATTTGCCGTTGATTCTTGTCCCATCAATATTTAATTATCAATTATAAATCTTCAATTATCAATTACGAACAATGAAGCCTAACAAGTGTCATTTTAATTATGAACAATGGGTTTGTCTAATTTTTTAAAATAATCATTCCTAGAATTCGATTCGTCGTAACGAATCGAACTTTCTCAAAAAACTAAAAGCCAACCGCTAATAGCTAATGTATATTATAATATAACAAAAATACTCCCCTTTTTGTTTGAAAATTGAAGATTGTAGATTGTAGATTGAAAATTATCCCACATTCACAAACTTCTTTTCGTATCTTCGTCCATCAAATCTAGTTACTGCTTTTTCTGTAAAAGCGACTTTCCCTGCTTTTTCAGCAAATAAAGTAAAATCTCTCCCCAAACCAACATTTTCTCCGGGACGAAATTTAGTTCCTTTTTGACGAACAATAATTTCACCAGCAGACACAGTCTGTCCACCAAAACGTTTCACTCCTCGACGTTTTGATTGTGAGTCTCTATTGTTTTTGGACGATCCACCAGCTTTTTTGTGTGCCATGTTTGTTTATAAAGCTTGCAAAGAGTATGAAATTCTTATTTTTTGTCAAACAAAAATCCCCTATTCTGCATTATTAATTCTTTTAATCTTCGCTCCCAATTTCTCTAAATTTTCCGGAAAACGTTCATAACCACGATCTATATAATCTACGTTAGTTACCTTGGTCGTTCCCTCTGCTACTAGTCCCGCTAATACCATTGCCGCTCCGGCTCGCAAATCCCAACTATGAATTTCTGTACCTTGAAGCTTGACTGGCCCAATTACTTTAGCCTGATGAGCATTCAAAACTTCTATTTTAGCCCCCATCTTTTTTAATTCTTGTAAGTAAGTAAGACGATTTTCGAAAAGAGTCTCAAAAATTAAAGATTCTCCTTCACATTGCGTCAAAAGCACTCCAAATGGCGACTGTAGATCAGTAGAAAATCCTGGATAAATAGCTGTTTGAAGTTTTGGAATTGCTTTTAAGTGTTCTGACGGAAAAACTCTCAAAGCATTATCTTCCATATCAAACCGCCCTCCGATCCTCTTTAAAGCCCCATAAAAAGAAAATAATTCTTTGTGGTTTACATTACGGATTAATAATTCTCCTCCAGTTAAAGTCGCAGCAATCGCATAAGTTCCCACAAGCAATCCATCCGGAGGAACTTCGAAAGTTCCTCCCTTAAGCCTACCGTTTCCTTTGATTTTTAAACAATGAGTTCCAATACCTTCAATCGTTGCCCCCATCTTTTGGAGCATCTGAAGCGTGGCACAAACATGAGGTTCTGCCGCCGCAAAATAAATTTCGGATTCTTCTTTTTTACCAGCTAAAAAGATGGACAAGTTTTCTGTTCCAGTTACAGATGCTTCCGACAAAAGAATTCTCCTGTTGGCTAATTTTTTACCTTCAAATTTAAGAGCAATCTCCTCATCTTCTCGTAAAATTTCTGCTCCTAAAGTTTTTAGACCATCTAAATGAATAAAGTTAGGTCGTGCTCCTAAAATACATCCTCCTGGTTGGAAAATCTCTACTCTTCCAAAACGAGAAAGAAGTGGTCCCAACATTAAAAGTGAAGCCCTTAATTTCCTCACTTTCTCACAAGTCTTTAATTTATCTAAATCTACTTCTTTTGCTTGTACTTCTACAACTTTAGAGTCTGGATCACCAGAAATTTCTACTCCAATCTCATGAAAAATTTCTAATAATGTTGCGACATCTCCAATTCTAGGCACATTCTTAAACACACACTTTTCCGAAGTAAGTAATGCCGCACAAAGCATAGGAAGCGCTGCATTCTTTGCCCCAGATATACTTATCTCTCCTCCTAACTTGTTGCCGCCTTGGATTTCAAAATGAGCCATTTATGACCGATATTTTGCTTATAAAAAGAGTTTAAGCAAGCAAAAAAAAATAATGTAGAATGTATTTCGTATTATGTATTAAGTATAAAATATCAATTTCAAGCTTTAATACGAAGTTAAATTAAATATAAATTTTGAATTTAAAGCTCAGCGCTCAAAAAATAGTAATTTAGAATTTATATTCTGATTTTTTTATACATAATACTTGATACATGATACCTTATACATTAGCTATAAATTTCTCAGCAAATTCATCAGTCATTCCCGCAATATAGTCACAGATTCTTCTAATCGAATCTTTTTCTTGCACCATGAAATTATCAGGAATGCGCTGAGGATTTTTTATTAAGAAATCAAAAATATTTGCTAGTATTTCCTGCCCTCTAATATTTACTGCTAAAATTTCTGGAGCAGAATAATATCTGTCCCAAAGGAACTGACGCAGTTGCTTAAACCCAATTAACCACTCTTCATCAAAACTAACAATCTTAGTCTTTAAGTTTTGCACATCCTGCAAAGATTGAACACTTTTTTTGTTCAAGTTTTCTTTTGTATCCATCACGATTTTAACCAAAAAATTCCTAATAATTCTTCTAATAATTGCTGGACGATGGAATTTAGCGTCTCCCTTTAATTCTCCTATCGCCTGCCCTGGTATAACTAAACCTAATAAATCTTTTATTTCAAAAAAATCGCCTCTCAATCCATCTTCTAAATCCGCAGATAAATAAGCAATTTCATCCGCAATATCCACCAATTGTGCTTCTAAATGTGGGGTAAAAATCTTATTTCCCTGTGGACGATCAAAAAATGTCTCATGTTTTTGAATTCCTTCCAATACTTCGTAAGTCAGATTAAGTCCGGGAAAATCCAGATAACGAGACTCAAAAATTTCTACAATACGAAGCGATTGCTTGTTGTGTTCAAAAGAAGAACCTTGTTCTCTCATTTTTAGATCCAAAGCTTTTTCCCCAGAATGACCAAACGGTGGATGTCCAAGATCATGAGCCAATGCCACCGCTTCTGCTAAATCTTCATTAAGACAAAGTGAACGAGCTAAATCTCTCGCAATTTGGGCAACCTCTAGCGTATGACTCAACCTATTTCTAAAATGATCGCTTTTATGCGGCGACACCACTTGCATCTTTCCTTTTAAACGACGAAAAGAATTAGTATGAATAATTCTGCTTCTATCTCTCTGAAAAGGTAGTCTCTCTGGATCTGGTAGTTCTTTATGCTTTCTCCCTCTAGAAGCACCATTTTTCTGGGCAAAAGAAGCTAGCAACACATCATATGTTTTGTGTAAATTAGCACCGTCTATATTATTTTGGTTCATACTCAAAAGTATTATAGAATGAATTTAGCGAAAGTTTTATAAAAAATATAGAATTTTTGTTAGCGAATTTATTTATAAGACTTTCCTTAAATGTTTATTAAAGAAAATAAAAAATCTCAATTCGGCTTTAAGACAGATTCTTTTACTTCTGACTATGAATGGGATGAGATTCTTTTCCGTTCTACTCAAACTTTATTTGGAGAAAAAAGCGTAGAAACTTCTATGAATTTTTTTGATGAATAATGTCTTTGCCCGCCCGTTGCCAAGTAGTTTAAATAATCTTTCCGAAGATTTTAACTTATTCTCATATCTCAAAAATTCAGTCGAAGAATATTTGCCTTGGTTCTTTTTATTCATAGTAATCATCGCTATTTTCAAACTCGCCTTAAATAGTCTCCATCGAGAAAAAATGCGTCTAGAAAAACTAAAAAAATTCATTGTCTTCTTTCTCTCTAAAAGACAAATGATGTTACCCTTGGTCTATACTTTTGCTACCCAAGATCAGCTTTTAGATAAAAATGCTCTAGAAGAAATATTATCCATAAGATTACAAGCAAAAAACATGCCTTTTAAGGAAAATCCTCAAGCCAGAATGCAATTAGAAAAAACCGTTTCTCGTATTTTGTTTAAATATTTTTCTGACTTAGAAAAAACTGGAAAAATTAAATCAAATTCTAAATTTACAAGTGTCTTAAAAGATTTAGAATTCATAGACGAAAAGCTGGTAGAACTACAAAAAGTCTATAATAACGAAGTTGGTATTTGGAATAGCAAACTAATTCCTCTCAGACAACTATTTAATCTTCCTAAATACAAATCCCTCCAATGATTTGGAATATGAATCCAGTTGCCCTCTCTTTAATGGGTTTAGATGTCCGTTGGTACGGAATAGCTTATATTTTAGGATTTTTTATTGCTCTTTTCCTGGGTTGGGAAATTCAAAATAAAATTTTAAAAACCAAATCTATAAACAAAAAAGACTGGGAGAATCTTTGTTTTTGGATTTTCATTTCTGGAGTTATTGGCGGTAGAATCGGACATTTTTTATTTTATAATCCTAATATTTTTCTAAGTGATCCTTGGCGAATTTTACAAATTTGGCAGGGAGGAATGTCTATCCACGGAGGTATAATAGGAGCAGTCATTTTCGCTTGGTTTTGGTCTAAAAGAAATAAAATATCATTCATTAACCTCTTTGATGTCTTTGTAATTCCACTAGCCTTAGCGCTTTGTTTGGGCAGAATTAGTAATTTTATAAACGGAGAACTTGTTGGTCGAATAACTAACCAAGAATGGGGCATAATTTTCCCCCATATAGACAATCTCTTCCGTCATCCCAGCCAATTATATGAAGCCGGAAAAAACCTAGTCATCGCTTTAATTTTAACTTTTTTATTCCTCCATAAATACAAAAATAAAACTGGGTTCCTAACTTTCATGTTTCTGCTTCTTTACGGAAGTTTCCGTTTCTCTCTCGAATTTTTCAGAGAACCACATGGTATGATTAGTTTACTTACTACCGGACAATTTCTCTGTGTAATTATGATTATAATTTCATTTTTACTAGCTTGGTCACAAAATTTTTGGCAGAATAGAAACAATTAACTTTTTAATTAATCTTATTTATGAGGAAATTACTAATCATTCTCGGTGTAGTTCTTGTTTTTGGTGCTGCAACATTACTTCTTAGAAATAGTAACTATACCAATATTTCTGATCGTCGATCCTTTGAAAGCAATAAAGTAAAAGATGTTTTTGACACCGAACGAGTTGGTCCTCTTAAAATAACGCTGTTCTTTGATTTTGGTAATCCAGACTGCCTAGATGCTTTTGCTATTACTAAAAAATTAGAAGAAAAATTTGGCAATAAAATTCTCGTAGATCGAAGGCATTTCCCTTTAGAATCAAAATACCGTCCTGTTCACGAAGCCGCAGAATGTGCTCGTAATCAAGGCAAATTTCAAGAATTTTTCAACAGCTATTTCGAAGAGCAATTTGGTTTTTATGACGAAGATACTATTCGAGAAGTAGCACTTCTTTCAGCATTAAATATGAACGAATTCCGAATGTGTCTAGAATCTGATAAATTAGCTAGAAATAGAGTTTCTCAAGATAAATCTATGGGAAAAAGAAAATATAATATCGAAGAAACACCTTTCTTCGTTTTTGATCGAAGTGTAAAAATATCTGAACTTCTACCCGAAGACCTGCTTCTTACTTTAGTAGGAAAAATGCTGGATTAATATGGATATCCTTAACTTCGTAGAAAAAATCAAAACTGAATTAAATTCTAAAGGTATTTCTTATCTTCGGGTTAAGATAAGACCAGGAAGTAAAGAAAACGCCTTTACAGAGCTTTTAGAATTAGAAGAAGAATTAACAGCCAAGATAAATATCAAAGCTCCTCCCATCAAGGGATTAGCCAATAAGGAAATAGTTAAATTCTTAAATAAAGAATTCAACTGTCAAACAGAGATAATATCAGGTAAAACACATAGTTTGAAACTGATAAAATTGTGGAAATAAGCGTTATATTATAATATAATGCCTCATCACTTTACATCCTCTATTTCTTTCAAAATCCCCTCACAATCAATTCCCACATTATGATATAGCTCCTCTGGTTTTCCAGATAACTGGTATTCTCTTACTCCCAGAGACTTGAATTTCTTTAGTTCAATTCCTTTCTCTATACAAAACGAGGCTAAAGACATTCCAAGTCCTCCATAGACACCATGATCTTCTACCGTTATAACCTGTTTTGTTTTGCGTAAAGAATCTTCTAGTTTGTGATCAAAATTTTTGTTCGAACTTGCTATTATGATTTCTATTTTACTTGGATCTTTCGCTTTCTCTCTGGCTTTCAATGCTTCGTGTACACAAGCCCCACTAGCTACAATAGTTATCTCACTCCCCTCTCTCAAAGTATCTGTTTGCCCGTATTTGTAACTGTAAGCTTCATCAAAAAATACTGATCCATCTTCGTGAGTTAAAGTAGATAATTTAGCTCGTCCCATCCGAACATAGAAATTGCCATAATGATTAGCCACATAACGGATAATCCGATCACAATGATTAGGATCGGCTGGTTCTATAACATTAGTATTTATCAAAGCTGCTATGGAAGCCATATCATCTATCGCCTGATGAGTTGGTCCATCTTCTCCTACAGAAAGTCCACAATGAGTAGATACCATTTTTACATTAGTACGGTTAATATCATTAACCCTCGCTTGATCTCGCCCCCTAGAAGTCATAAAAACTCCAAAAGTAGAACAGAAAGGAACAATTTCTGTCAAAGAAAGTCCTCCGGAAACAGAAATCATATTCTGTTCTGCAATCCCAAATTCAATAAACTGGTCAGGTAATTCTGCCGCTACGAATTTAGTCATAACAGATCCTCCTAAATCTGCCGTAGAAGCAATAATATTCTTGTTACGCTTCGCTAAATCTAATAAAGATTTTCCATAAGCAGAACGACAATCCGTTACTTCATCTAAACCGTAGAGGATTGGATCACCAGTATCTAAATTCATTGGTTTTAGATTTTCCACAAAAGAAGCTTTCTCTGGAGAGAATTTCCGGTCTTTCCTAAATTCTTCTAATTCTTTTGATTCTTCATCTGTAACTGTAAATTCTTTACTTTCTAACATTTCGTCTATTTGGTCTGGTTTGGGAGTTTTTCCGTGCCAAGCCGGATTTAAATTCTTCCCATCTTTTTCCATACAAGGAATCCCCTTTCCCATAATAGTTTTCCCAATAATGGCTAACGGTCTTCCTTGATTACAAGAAGAATGAATTGCTTTCCAGATTTGCTCATGATTATGTCCATCTATTTCCACTACCTTCCAACCTTTAGACTTAAAAAATCCAACCACATCTATTGGCAAAGTTTTTTCTAAAGAATCTGTCAGTTGTACCCGATTGTAATCCACAAACAAAACTAAATTATTTAGTTTCTCTTTAGCAGCCCATAAAGCCATCTCATGAACTTGACCTTCCTGCATTTCTCCATCTCCCATAAGACAAAAAACTTTCTCTGTTTCTTTCTTTTTTTTACCTACCCAAGCAAAACTAGCTGCTACAGATACTCCTACTCCCAATGGTCCAGTCCCATACCATACTCCTGGAACATGCCGAGTAACATGACCTTCGAATTTAGAATCAAGCTGTCGGTAAGTCTTTATTAATTCTTCTTTATCTGCCGCCCCCACTTCTGCAAGCACTGAATAAACCCCAGGAGAAATATGACCATTGGAAACAACAATCTTTTCGTTAGTTTGAGATAATCTGAAAGCATAAAGTACTGCTAAAAAATCTAAACAAGACAAAGATCCTCCTGGATGCCCTGATTGAGAAGTTCTTAACATCTCCAACATTGTCCTCCTGCAAGACTTCTTAAAGGACTCTAAAAAGTCTAATCGCTCCTTGCCTAAGCTTTCATCACTAGCGGGAATAGAAAAATTCATCTTTGTAATTATTAATGATTAATTATTAATGATCAATAAATATAAACTAAAAAGACCCCATTTTTTTATCCTACACAAGATCAGTCATTCTGGCTTGTCCAGAATCAGATCCAAATTTATCTTGTATCCAAACGTTAGCACTTATCCTAATAGAAGAAACCTTCATTCTTCATTACTCATTAATCATTGCTTACTTATCCGGAGGAATTCCTAGATGTTGGAACAAAAATTCTGCCACCCTTTTAAAGGTTCCTGCAGCAGTTTCGGATCCCCACTGCGAAGTTCTTGGTCTATCAAACTTCACTAAAACCACAAAAGCGGGATCATCAAAAGGACCAAATCCTGCAAAACTAGTAATTGTAGTTCCCAATCCCTCTAAGACCTTCCCATTTTTATAAGTCTGAGAAGTTCCTGTTTTTCCCATTACAGAATAACCCCATACTTTCGCACCTCTCGCAATTCCATTAGAAACAGAATTAAGAAGCATGGCTTTTATTTTATTATAAGATTCATCAGAAATAACCCTTCTAATCTTTTCTGGATAAAATTCCTTAACCTTACCATCTGGATAACGAATTTCCTCCACCAGGATTGGTTTCATTAGATATCCTCCATTAGCAAGTGAAGAAAAAGCCATGACCATTTGAAGTGCCGAACTAGTCATCCCCTGTCCGAACCCCCTAGTTACCAATTCTGATTCTTCCCAATCTTTCCAAAATTCTAATTTTCCATCTGCCTCTCCGTCTAATTCTATATCCGTATACTGACCAAACCCAAAATTAATTAAATATTCATAAAGCAATTTTGCCCCCATTTTTCTTGTTATAAAAGCAATACCAGTATTAAGAGATCTGTTTATTACCTCAACCATAGTAGTAATTCCCTCATATTTTTCATCAGCATTACGAATTTCAAATTCATCTACTTCAATAGGACCATTATCATTAAAAGTTGTTTGGGGACTAACTTCATCAGCGTTAAAAGCCGCTACCATAGTTAAAGCTTTAACCACCGACCCTGGCTCATAAACATCAGAAATAACTTTGTTTCTAAATACTTCTGGTCCCCATTTATTAAAATACCTATAATACCGTCCTCGATCTACAACAGTAGGAATTCTTTGGTTAAAATTTTCATCTTCTCTGTCTTCCAATTCTTGTTCTGGAGTAACTTCATAACGCAAGAAGGCTTTTCCAAATTCATTAGAATCAAAAGAAGGTGCATTAGCCATAGCTAAAATCCGACCAGTTTTAGGTTCAACAACAATTACCTGACCGAAATCTGCGTCAAATCGTTTAAGATCCTCCTCTAAAATCTTTTCCACCTCTCCCTGAATCACTCGATCAATAGAAATAAGAATATCTGCTCCGTCCCGAGCGCGTAATATCTCTGATCCCTTTCCAAGGATTCTTTGCCCTCTGGTATTTGTCGCTCCAAAGATAACTCCTTCTTGACCAGCCAATTCTTGATCAAATCGCCCCTCAATTCCATATTGTCCTTTATTACTAGAATCCACAAATCCTAGAATTTGAGCAGCAAGTTCCCGTTCCGGATAATAACGCCAGTGTTCATCTCTCAACTGTATCCCCCGTAAAATACTACGGTAACGGGGATTATTTTTTAACTCCAAAATCTGATCCGCTACTTCTGGAACAATCTTATTAGAAATTTCTACATACCGTTTAGGACGACGGGCTAATAATTTCTTTAATTTCCTTTCATCAATATTAAGTAAAGGAGAAATTTGTTCGACTATATTGTCTATCGAACTAATCCTAGTAGGATCAACAACTACCGATGATCCTTCTAACCAAACACTAGACAAACGAAGTTCTTTAATTGTTTGAATTCGTGATTCTGCAACATCTGTTGCTAGCACAACTCTTCTTTTTTCTAATTCCACAAATATCTTCTCCAGTTCTATCCGATAATTATCTATGGCAGTATGCTCCTCTTCTGTCCACTTTTGAGAATCTATTTCTATTTCACAACCTTCTATTTTTTCACAATGAGCATGAATTAGAAGCGGAGCTAAAAGTTCCGCCGCCAAAGAAGGATTCCCTTTTTCTTGAACAGTTGAATCTAAGTTCGGATTATAACTCGGATAAGCCAAAATCACAGGATCAACAAAAAGCATCTTCAACGTATTATTTGTCGCCAACGGTGTAACTTCTTCTGATAAACGATTTTTGCGAACTAAAATATTCCCCCGTTGAGCTGGCAAAATAGATCTTTTTTCGTGTTGAGCCTTAGCTTCCGCATAAAATTCATCATATTTTAGAAATTGAAGATCAAAAAGACGTAAAACAAAAAGGACAAATACCCCAAGGAAAATTATCTTTAAAATCCGAACTCGAACAAAAAAAGCAGAATGCATGTAACTCTAAGATTCTAATCAACTAAAAGTGGATTGCAATTATGAATTAGTCTTTAGTCTTTAGTCTTTAGTTATTAGCTGTTCTTGTTATATTATAATATAATAAGAGAAATCATTGAAAAATTCTAGAGTCAAAGAGTTAAAAATAGAAACCTTCCTATTTTATTCTTCATTCTACACCTGCCCCGTGAAATCCCGACTTGTCGGGGCTATTTCACTGGGGTTCTACCTTCTACATTACCCCCCTCCTCATTACTCATTATTCATTACTCATCTTCCCCAACCTTTTCAACATCCTCTGGTCTCACATAAAAAAGTGGCACTTCTCGACTCTCTCTAATATTTTTTATCTTGATTCGAGATATCCCTTTTCTAAGCTTAGGATTTGAAGTATCTTTTGTTCTATTTTGTTTCCATACCTCACTAGCCCACTCCTGATGTTCTTCTACTTTTTGTTTACTAATCTTATGTCTTAACGCCGTCCCAAAATAATCTGTCTGTCGCAAAGAAATCCTTCCTCTCGCTGTTTTTTCAACCCTAGCTTTTTGTTTTCGACCAACTTCTTTCCGGACAGCAAGAGTCTTTTTTATTTCCCTGTTTGCACCCAAAGCTACTCCTTTTTTTTCATCAGTAAAAGCAGAACTATAAAAAGTAGACTGCTTAGCTCTATCTTCAGCAGAAAGATAACGAAAATTAGTAGTCCTTTGACGTGGTATCCCCGAAGAACTTCTTAAATTTCTTTTTGCCCGAATTTCTTTTGCCGCTCTCAAACTTTCTTCTGGAGAAAGATCCTTATACTCATAACCATGGAAAACTGTATATCCATTACGATTAACATAAGTTCTTGCTCCCTCCACTAATTCTGGTTTCCCTTCTATGTCTAGTTCTTTTGAAGTTTGCGCAGAAACTATATCTACTTTCAAAATAGAAGCAGTTAGTTTTTCTATGGAATTATCCACACAAATTCCGTTTATAATTAGCACTAAAGAGGCTAAAATACAGAATCTGACTTTTGTTTTATGTTTCATTTATAATAAATAAATCTTGTTATTTTATCATAAATTAAAATTAAATGCAAGAAAGTTATAAAAAACTAGACAAATACCAAAAAAAAAACATTATTAACTAGTAATGAACTCTCAAAATTACAATTTCAGTAAAGCTCTGGAAGATATTGTTATATCTATCCAAAAGTATCATCCTAACTTTGGAGAAAAGGAGGAAAATTCTTTGCGTGAAGTTTATAAATTCGGAAAAGATTCTCATCACGGACAAAAAAGAGCCTCTGGGGAACCTTTCTTTAGTCATGGAGTAGCAGCAACTAAAATTCTTCTATCTATCTTACCAGATTTAGAAACCGTCCAAGCCTGTTTATTGCACGATGTTCTCGAGGAAACGGAAATTACTGCTCAAGAAATAGAAGAAAAATTTGGTGCTAAAGTTAGATTCTTATGCGAAGGAGTCCAAAAAATTTCCAAAGTTAATTTACTAAAAAAACACGATAGTTCACAACAATTTGAAAATATCCAAAAATTATTTGTGGCTGTTTCTCAAGATATACGAGTAATTTTTGTAAAGTTGGCCGATCGAATCCACAACTTACAAACCTTAAAACATCTTCCCAAAGGAAAAGCCGATTTTATTGCTCACGAATCACAAAATATTTATGCGCCCGTGGCAGCTAAATTCGGTTTATTTAGATTTAAAAACGAAATAGAAGATCTTTGTCTATGCCAATTAAAACCTCAAATTTGCAAGCAATTAAACCAAGAAATTTCCGATTTAAAAAAAGAAAAATTGGAATCTATAGACAAATCTAAACAAGAAATTCTTAAAATATTTACAAAATCAAAATTAAAGATAATAGAAATTCAAGGTCGACAAAAAAACATTGCATCCGTTTACAATAAAATGAAACTGAAAAACTTAACTTCTGTTTCTGAAATATATGATCTTCTTGGTTTCCGAGTAATTGTTTCAAACAAAGAAGATTGTTATCAAGCCCTGGGCTTACTACATTCTACTTGGAAACCAATTCCCAATCGGTTTAAAGACTACATTGCTGTCTCTAAGTCTAACGGTTATCGCAGTCTTCATACTACTTTACTAGGAGTAGGCGGAAATGAAATTCCTACTGAAATTCAAATAAGAACCGCCGAAATGAATATCGACGCTAAATTCGGTCCGGCAAGTCACTGGGCTTATAAAAAGATGGGACACTCTCACTTTGATCAAAATTATCTACAACGGACGAACTGGTTCCCAAAAGAACTTATAGTCCAAGAAAATGCTTCTCCAGAAAAATTCTTCGAAGAAATTTCCAATTCTGTTTTTGCTGATAGCGTTTATGTTTTTACTCCTCAAGGAGACATAGAAAATCTTCCGCTAGGAAGTACTCCGATAGATTTTGCCTACGCTATTCATTCTAATATTGGTAATAACTGTATTGGTGCTAAAGTTAATGGTGCTATTAAGCCATTGGATTACCAACTACAAAATGGAGAAATTGTGGACATCTTAACTAAAAAAGGACGCACACCAAATCCTGCTTGGCTTAATTTTGCTAAATCATCTTCTGCTCGAAGCAATATTAAACTAGAAATTAATAAGGGACGCGTAAAACACACAGAAGCTCCAACAGAAATTATTAAATCATCATTACTATCTGAAGCAAGAAAAAAAAGAAGTCATATTCCTCTAAATCAAGATAAAAAAGACCAAAACATCAAAATCATTATTGGCGGAGAAAGGAATATTCCTTACCGTCTGGCTAATTGTTGTAAACCACAATATGGTCAAAGTATTATCGGATACAAATCTCGTGGCTTAGTATTCACTATCCATAGAGAGAATTGCAAACATCTTAATCACTTAGATCCAACTAAATTTCTAGAAGCTAATTTTTACACAGAAAACAAAATAGAAATTTATGCTTTTGACAGAATCGGACTCTCTCGTGATTACACAACTATTATTGCTCATCACGGTTTAAATTTTCTTCGTGAATTCAGTCTAAACCATTCTTATGACAAGAATAATCGCCGAATAGTAAATTGGAAATTTATAGTAGAATCTAATACTTTGTCTGAAGTAAGTAAACTCTTAAACGATTTAAAAACAATTCCTAATGTTTTTTCAGTTAAAGAACTCAACCCCTCTTCTCAATTGACACAAAGTAAAATTTCATAGATAATTAAAACCCGTTCTTTCACAAATAACACCCAAAGACGTTATATTATAATATAACAAATAGTTTTTAAGATTTTCACACGAACATGGGGTAACGCAGGCTGAATAGAGATTTTCACGTGTAGCAAGAAAATCTCGTTATAAAGCCGAGTAGTCCGTGTGAGTGAGAGGAGCGAAAACGAAATAATTATTCTTTGAAACCGCGAAAATGGGGTAGCTGAGTCCGAATAGGAATTCTGAGTGTAGCGAAGAATTCCGTAAAGTGAGGACGAAGACCTCCATTTGAGCGAAGAGGAGCGAGGACGAAACAAATCGAGCCAATAGCAAAGCTATTTGCGAGATAGTGTAGTCCTCTGGCGACGACAACGGGGGTGCTCGGCTTTGACAGAGAGATTTAGAAATTTATTTTTTGCGAGTTCGGCACGTTCATCTGCCGGTATATCCGATGAACAAACTTAAATGCAAAAAATTTATTTGTTGCACGTGTAAGCAATTTTGCTAAAAATGTTGCCAGAGCTTTTGCTCCAGCACCAGTAGCTTATGCTTACGCCTAACTTGGCTTGAGCCTTTTGGCTCGCCAGGAAGTATTAGATGTTGATCCATAGTCTTTTACTTTCTAAAATTAAGGATCCTTACTTATAAAGTTTGACCAACTTTTTAAGGAAAATATTCGGTCATCTTCTTTTGTTTTTTGTTCAGTTCTAATCAAGAGAAATAACCAACTGAACTAGGCTTCGTAGATAAAAATAGATTTCCTCTTTGGACGCGAGTTCAATTCTCGCCACCTCCACCAGTTAAAAAAATAGGCATGTCCCCCTTGCGGGGATAGGCCTGTTTTTTATTCCTGCGTAGCAGGAAGTGAAATTTAACTCGCAGAGTTCAATGAGCCGAAATGAAGAAAGAGAGCTCGCTCTCTATTTCTGAATGAGGTGAAACGACCGAACGAAGTGAGGAAGTATTCTCGCCACCTCCACCATTCGACTCCCTCCTTTCGACATAGCTCAAGGCCGAAGGGTCGGTCGCTCATGGTCTTCGACCACTAGCACTATCATCGGAAGTTATACATTTGTAAAAGAAAGCAGGCGAATGAGTGCCCCGAGCAAAGTCGAGGGGCTTATTTTGTAATATTTAATTTTTCAAGACCGCAGTTCCCCCTTGTGGTGTAGCAGGTTTTTTATAATTATTAAGAGAACTAACATAAATTAAACATCACCTCTGGGCAGTTTATTAAGCCTTACCCAGGGCTTTCTAGTACAAAAACTATAAAAGAAGTCTTTCTTTTAAGTCTTTAATTATTTCTGCAGCACTTCGTGCATCTCCCAATTCATTTTGGAAGTTTGTGCTAGATCTATAATTACCACCAACTCCAGGACGCGGAGCTAAATCTCTTATATTCACATAAGGCTCAACCCTTTGAATTAACTCCTGTGTTTCTCTGCTTGTAATTATTAATTTCGTCTCTGGTAAAACTAATTTCAATAATGCATGATAAAAAACATACAAGTCATCATCTATAGGATTAGGTGTTTCAAAAGAATATCCTGATACTGGCTGATGTCTCGGAATCGAAATTCCAGATGGAAATTTTCCATGATCTTCCTTTAGTTTATAAGCATGTCTTATAAGAGATAATATCTCAAAATCGTGACCGAAATTAAGATAGGGATTATTTCTAGTATTTAGACCCATTAAAACCCCCAAACCAACTTCATCAAATCCAGCTTTCAAGGCTCTATCTTGTGCCTCCGCTCTAAACTGAAAATCCTTTTTTGGTCCTTTTTTATGATATTTTGCATATTGCTCTTGATCATAAGTTTCCTGAAATAATCTATATTGAAGTGGAATTTTTCCTGAATGAGCAGCAACTAATGTCTTAAAACCATCTTCGGATAATGGCGCAACATTTAATGATATGCGTTGAAGACTATTTCCCGTTTCATCATCAATGGTATTAAGGACTCTTAGCGCCTGACAATAATCTTCTATTCCTCCCGGATATTCTCCTGCAAGAATACAAAATTCATCTGGTTTATTATTCAAAACAACACTGAAATCCAGCCTCATTTCTTCTTCAGTTAAAGTATCCCTATCTGTTCTTAACTGCGCATGGTGTCCACAATATGTACAATCATTAACACATTTATCCGAAATATAACTAATCCCATATAAATTAAGTCGTCCACCAAAACGCTCTCTGTTCAATTTTGCTGATATTTCTAAAACTTCATCCTGATATTGATCTTTATTATTTAATATTTTCTGAACTATTTGTATTTTCCGTTCACTTGTTATCCCCTCATCGAGAAGTTCTTCTACAAGATTGTCACTAGTGATTTCAGCAACTCTCTTAGAAAAATCCTTTGTTTGTATATCCAACTGGGTTATCGGAGTAATAGAATATTCACCTCCTTCGTATGGACTAAGTTTTTCTTCAACATTTTGAAAAAACACATCGGCAACTCCTATAAATCCTAATAATTCACCATTATCTCCTTTTAAAGGAATAAATTTATCTCTTTCAAAACGATGTATTGCATTTCCTTCTTCGTCTTTAAAAATATTTTGCCCATAAAGATCCACAACTAGCATACCAAGTTTACCTGTTTCAAAAGATTCAATTATTTTTTGAAATAGATATCCAAGTTGAGAGCCGAAATTCGGAGCTACTGAGTGAAATTCAATAATATCTGCCCCTAAAAAAGCATTCTTTCCTTCTTTGCTTTTTGGTGTTTTTTCAAATCTTGATATATCACTTGCATATATAAACTGATTATTTCGCCTTACTACAACAGCAAGATCCTGACTTATGTGGCAAGACAAATAATGAAAGATATCTTTGTCTATAAGGCGGGAATCATCACATATTTGAATTTTTCCATCAATATCAAAGGCTATATATCCTACTGTAGGAAAGTTCAGCTCCCCCCCGTTATCAGACACCGTACCACTAATTCCAATAGATTCTAGATATGGAAGAAGTTGTCTAACTATTATGAGAGAATGATGACCTAAATAGCTTTCATCAAATTCAGCTATAGTATATGAAGTACTTTCAGAATCTATGAGTTCAGATAATTTAGCTTCATATATTTCATTTCCGGCAAGTGTCAGAAATTCATTCCTGTAATCTGTGTCCAACTCAACTGAATCAGCTGAACTATCTTCCAAGGAAATCAATAAATTTCTTAGACTAGTAGGAACTTCCTCTAGATTCCCTCGAACATCTAAGTATTTTGTTTCTGCGACAGGGATCTCAATTAATTCGGATCCCGCATTTTCTGGTAATAAATTTTTCATTATAAAAATAAGTTAAAAATAAAAAAACATCTGTAATTCAGATGCTTCTTGGTGCACATTTCTTAGCTTTTAAAGCTAAATATTAATTTGTTATGCACCATAATAACTTATTCCACCATGTTAGATAATTTAAATATGCAGGAGTACCCCCTTCTTTTAAGAAAGTTTCAAAAATAATATTTGTTCGACACATATCTCCTTCCATAGTTTTATAATATTTATTCGTAATATTCTGTCAATAATACACAAAACTAAAAATAATTACCTTCTTATCAAAGGTAGCGTTGCACACCTAAAACTACCCCCTGTTTTTGAATTTTCATTAAAAGAAAGAGGGATCACATTCATTCCCTCTTTTTGTAGTAACTCGTTTAGTCGAACAGATTCCGGTCGACAAACAACCGTATGCTTATCTAAATTCAAAACATTTGTCCCAAGATTCCTTTGTTCTTCGTCTGTAACTTCAATCAAACGATAATTATCTGTTATTTCCTTTGGAATTCCATCTGCAAAAGCTGGTCGATAAATCAAAGCCAAATTTTCTCCTACAGGCATAAAAGCACAATCTAAATGCAAAACCTCCCCGATTACAGGATTTTTAATAAAAATAGGTATTAATTTAAAATCTGTCCCTAATTCATTATTTTCTAAATAATTCTTAAGCCATTTAAAACCTTCTTCATTAGTCCTTGACCCTACTCCCCCAAAAACAAACCCTTTATCTGTAATAATATCTCCTCCCTCTAAAATAGCCCCTTCGGGAATACGAACTACTTTTGAAAATTCTTGTATAAACTTTTCAATACCAACTATTTCCTCCTGACGAGTAGAAACTTTCATTCGAGACACAAAAAAAGTGCTTCCTATAGTAAATCCTATATCTCTAGTATTAAGTTGTTCCGGAGTATTTAAAATATCTGGACGCAAAACTTCCACCACTCTTTCTTTTAAAATTTGTTCCAAAGCAGAAAATTCTTCTATTGCTTTATTTTTGTCAGGAAAATCTGCTTTTTCAAAAGACTCTTTTAAGTGAAAAGAAATTAAATTATTTTCAGTCAAATTCAAAGTTTCAGCTCTGCCCAAAACAACAGAACAAAGTTTTCCAGTCTCAGTAGAAACAAAAATATCTTTCATTAAATAATTAATAAGAATACTGACCCAATTGACAAAATCTTCTTCCAGAATGTATTTTTGTCAAGAAAAAACAACCTACTACTATCTATAATTTAATATTCAGATAATACTTATGAACACTTTTTTTATTCAAAAAAAGCAGGAGCATTAACCCCTGCTGATTTTTATCTTTTATAGATGAGCTTTAGAAAGTAATAGCAAATCCTTTAGACAAAAGGAAAACTCCTAAAACCAAACAAAGCACAACACTAACCCAACAAAATGTTCCCTTAAAGTAAAATTTCATTTTGACAAACCAATTTGGGAAAACAAGCAAACAAACTCCCTTGATAAGCGACATCCAAGCAAGAACAGTAATAATTACCACCCAACCACCTTCCCAAACATTGTGGTAAAGAACTAGGAGAATACCCATGATTAGAGCCAAGAGTCCCCCCATGTAAAGTATGGCCGAATTCTTAAAAAAATCATCGTATATCTTTTGATATGATTTGAAATTGATTAAAAAACCAAGTCCAACTACCGTAAAAAGAATACCGAAAACCTTGGCGAGAAATAAAGAAGTTTCCATATAAATATGGGTTAGAAAATAAACTTCTTACATTCTAAAGGACAAATAATCTATAAAACAAAGATATCTTCTGGAACAAAAAACTATTTTATGTTTTTTTAGTCTTTATTTTTTGAACACTTTTTTTATTCAAAAGACTTATCCATACTTCTTTCAGAAAAAATTTCTTTATCTATAAAAGACCTTGGTGTCAGCATTCTACTCCTTTCTTCCTTAAATCCTCTTGGTCTTTTTGAATCTATTTCTGGTCGTCTTCGCCAAGGCTGAATAACTTTTGCTTTGAATTTATTTCCAGAAATTTCTTCTCCAATCATTCTAACTTTCATCCCCAGAATAAGTTCGAGAAATGGTTCTTTTATTAAATTCTTAGCATCTACTATCCACTCTTTTTGATCAAAATCATCTAAAAGAAAAATCTTATCAGCTTTTATTTCTATAATTTCCCCAGCAAGTCTTCCTCCTTCTGGACGAGCCCAACGCTTTATCCGTTGGTCTCGTATTCCGTGATAGAACCTAACATTGTTCGCAAAAATATTCTCAAATTGTTCTGCTCCCCCTAGGTTATAAGCAAAAGTTCCTAAAAAAATTCCTAAAACCATATTAACAAGTAGTAACTTAGAAATAGAAAACTTATATCCCCCTTTGGTTTTTCTCAACCCTAACAATGCTACACCAATAAAGATCGCAAAGAACAAAATCCAAAAAATAGGTAAAAGACTGAAAAACCTTTGGATTCCAGATCCATCTAAATAGGAGAAAAGATCAAAATCCGTTTCCATGAAAGCAAAAATAACTACAGATACTCCAACAGCACTAAGTAGTACTGATAAGCCAAATAAAATCCAAAAGGAAGTATTTTTAGCTAAGAATTTCCATTTAGCTTTTGGAGCTATATTTTGGGTTTTTATTTTTTTGAGAACGGAATCGGAGATTTTTGTAGGATTCATTATTAAAAATTAAAAATTTAAATTAAGACGAGCCGATGTCTCTCTAAAACTAATCTTAGCGCGAGAAATGAGAGTTGCTACAGTTCCTGATGGAATCTGCAGAATATCAGAAATTTCTTCATAGCTTTTATCTTCAAAGAAACGAAGAACTAATACTTCTCTATATTTCTCAGTAAGAACAGAAAGTATCTTCTTAATAGCTACAGAAGAAATTTTTTGATCAAATTCCTTTGTAAAGTCAGTCTTGCCTGGTAAGAACAAACTCTCATCTAATTCTACCTGTTCTTGCTCTCCACGTGATTTTATCTTCCGAAAAGTCGATATCGTTTCATTATGAGTAATCCTATAAATCCAACTAGAGAACTTCATGGGAGAAGAAAAATCATTTAGATTTTTCCAAACCTTTATAAATACTTCCTGCAAAATTTCTTCTGCAATTTCCAGACTAAATCCGGAGATTCTAAAAACGTAATTAAGTAGTGGCTTTTCGTACCGTTCTACTAAAGAACCAAAAAAAGCTATGTCTTCCAAAGACTTTGCTACTAACTGCTCATCTGTAAAATCTTGTTTTTTCATGCAACATTACTTTAAACACAATAGAGAATATTTTCTTTCAGTTTTTTTGGAAAGAAAAAAGCTCCCTATTTTTACTAGGGAGCCCTTATTTATACGAGAAAGATAAAAATGTTTATTGAGTATTTAACTCTTCTCCACCTTTCCATTGTCCTCGTTTTGCTCTAGATCTAAAACCATCATTCTGTTCACTACCATCCCCTCCTCTCATTTTAGATCCTCGACCTCCCCGGCCATTTTGACCTCGAGCTGACATCCCCTCTTTTCTAGACTGAATTTTTTCTACGAGATCTGAATCACTTGAAGTAATAGTAATTCTAATCCCATTAGTGATATTTTCTCGTACTTTTGTAATTTCTTCGTTACAAGATGATTTTTCTTCTCTAGATTGAAGTTTTTCTACAACTTCTGGATCACTTGAGGTAATAGTCATTTCTACTCCATTGTCGATATTATTCACTTCTCGGGTAATACTATCTCGAAAAGATTTTCGATCTTCCATATGACTTTGACGTCGCTCTTCTCTAGCCGCCTTGAAAGATTCCAAGTCGTTATTTAGAAAGAGTTGTTTCATTTCCTCGAAACGTTCCTGGTTCATTTCTCGACCACCTTCTCTTCCTCCTCCGAAAGCATAAGTTTGGGAAGTAATTATAATCATGGTCATTAAAGAAAGAACTGATACAAAACCGATTTTAGAAATTTTCATTGTTTTTGTTGATTAAAAAATAAGAAATAAAATTTGAAACTTCACCCCCTAATACGCAAGGTAAATTTATTTCTTTCAATAAAAAATGTCATCTTTTTACTTTTCAACTTTTAGACTTTTTAGCTTTTAAGCTATTCTTCATTTCTCATTGCCAAAACCTTTCTTCCATTAACTGTAGCAATATCTACGAGTTTATCTACTTCGTAGAAACGAGTAGTTTCTAGTAAGAAAACAAGTTCTGTAAAAAGGTCTCCATCAATAAAAGGACAGAAATAATCATGGACATTATCTACTCCCAAGCAAACATTAAGCCCAGCTTCAAGTAAATGAGGTACTGGAGCAATAGAGTTATGGATTGGTCCAGTTTTATGTCGTGGCTGTTGGTTATCTATCATCGCTCGCGGACAAACAATAACGCTCATATCTGCTTCTTTCATAATCTGAGCTACATCTCGAATATAATCATCTGGTTGAGCTGACAAAGAGCAACAGTGAACCGCATTTACTTTCCCTTGCATACCATGTTTTATTACGGATTTAGCTAAAAGTTCAGTATCTCGTTCCTCTGGATCATTGTTTTGGTCAATATGCACATCCACCGTTTTGTTATGTCGCTTGGCAACATCAAAAAGATAGGCTAGGTGTTCTTCCTGATTAGGTCTATCTCGTGAAGGTAATCCACCAAGCACATCTACATATTTAGCCGCTTTTTCTATCCATTCTTGAGCTTCTTTAGTCATTGCTCCTTCTAACACTTGTGAACAAATCTGAAGGTCTATCTTATCTTTATATTTTTCTTTTACCTCCAACGCTGCCTCAATACACATCATCCCCACCGTATTATCTACATCTATATTGGTACGAGTTGCATCACAACCTTGAGCAATCATCTTTTCCGCACTCAACGAAATTCTCTCCACTAAATTCTCTCTAGTATATTCTTCCTTAACTTTCTTCCACAAATCCCATTTTACCTCCATATGCTCATTACACATTTGAAGAGTTTCTGGAGTAATAACATAGGCTTTATCAAAATGTGCGTGACAAGAAACAGCACCACCTTTAGCTTTTATCTTTTCGCGCAAAAGTCCGAGAACGTTCCATTTTTCTGAGGTCATAAGAAATTGGGTTAAAAGTTTTAAATTAAATTTTTTATTTATTTCTTCATTTTCTGGACTTCTTTCTCTAACTTATCTAATCCCAAGTTCCCGGTCCCTCCTTGATGAGTAGACATCTTGAGCTAGTGCTGAATATCTTCAGGAGTCACTTTAATTCCAGCAATATTAGAACCAACTTCTCGATAAGCATCTCGGAAAGTCATCCCCTCTTTTACTTTCTCAAAAGCCTTATGGGCAGCGAAAAGTCCTGGACAATCTAGCATGGATTGCATAAGAACTTCTTCATTAGGAGCAATATTATCTAAAATCTCGTTAGTAACTTCCAGTGACATTTCTGTATATTTTAGTCCTAAAAACAAAGGTCTCTTCATTTCTTGTCCGTCTCTATGATATCCAACAACTTTATTGAGAATATTCATTTCTATTTCATTCCGACTAGCGAAAACTGTCATTGCTCTTCCTCTCATAAGTTCTGCCACATCTAAATTTTTCTTTTGGGGCATAATAGAAGATCCAGTAGCAATACTGTCATGCATGTGAAAAAATTGGAATTCTTGAGTAGTAAAGAAGAGTAAATCACAAGCTAACTTATTAAGAGTCAGCATAATATTACAACAAGCCTCTAGTACCAATGCTTCTATTTTTCCCCGAGAATTCTGACAATAAATCACATTATTTTGCGTTCGTGCAAAACCAAGCTCCTTACTTAACCAATCTCGGTCGAAATCAAAAGGCGAACCATATCCCGCTCCAGACCCTAAAGGATTCTGGTCAAGAATTTCATCATTAATAGCATTAAGCAGTCGAATATCGTCTAACAAGCTTTCAGCAAAAGATCCCATCCAAGTACCAACCGTTGTCGGCATAGCTTTTTGCATATGCGTATAACCCGGCATAGGAATCATTTCGTATTTCTTTGCAAATTTAACCATGCTTTCTGCAGTAATCATCGCTTTTTTTCTAAGTTCGGTAGATTTGCGTTTAAGAAAATACCGCACCATTGTTATTACTTGATCATTCCTAGATCTTCCCGTGTGAATCTTCTTTCCAGTATCTCCTAATTTCTCAATTAAATAATCTTCTATTTTTGTATGACAATCTTCATCTTCCACTTTAAGAATAAATTCACCTTTTTTATAAAGTTCTAAAATATCATCTAAACCACCCTCCAGCTCTTTTAATTCTTTATCCGTTAATAAATTATGTTTTTTCAACATCCGAGCGTAACACCTAGAACACCAGACATCATCTGGAATCATAAACTGATCATATAAAATATCCTCTCCCGAGTTATACTCCTCCACAACTCTGTTCATACTCACTTCCTTATCCTTAAACCAGATCTTTTTCTTTATAGGGGTCGACATAATAAAGGGGGTTAAAAAATTCTAACTATCATTTTAAATGTATTATAAGAAAATAAGCAAATATTTTTTTATTTATTTTCTTATTTTTTAATTTAAAAATAAGGTATTATATTACAATATAACACAATGTTATTCCAAGACTTTATAAAGAGTTCTATTTTGACAAACTTTATAAAGTCCTAAAAATTGAAAATAAATTTTTTGGATCTTTCGTTGAAGGTAAAATATTCATATCTTTACCAATCCCTTTTTCATATAACATTCTCGTTACAGAAAAATCAGCAAGGGCAAATCCAACCGCATCAAATACAATTAATTCATCCTTTTTACTGCGACCTTTTTTCGGATCTTGGATAATTTCCCATAATTCATTATACGTAAATGAACCAGCCTCAAGATTCTGAATTTCTCCTTCATATTTAGTTTGTTCGAAAAATTCCACAATAATGCGTGCCTTACGCATTATTTCTGGATCTAGTTCTGTTTTTCCAGGACAGTCTCCACCTATGGCATTAATAAATAATCCCTTATTATTTTTAATAGCCGAATATGGAAATAACTCCACATGCGTTTTTTCGCAAATACAGGTGGTAAGAATATCTATTCCTTCAACAACTTCTGTCCCATGCAAACAAGCAATTAATTCCATACCACTTTCTGCAAAATTATTTGCAAACTTTTTCATAGCTTTTGGATCACGATCAAAATAACGAATGGTTTTTATATCAAACAACTGTTTCATTGCGTAAACCTGGAATTCAGATTGAGCACCAGTTCCGATTATTCCTAATACCGAAGAATCTTCACGTGCTAAATGCTTTGCTGCAATCGCAGAAGTTGCAGCAGTACGTATTGCTGTAAGAATAGTCATATCGCAAAAAAGCTGTGGATATCCCGTTTCTATATCTGCCAACATTCCTACTGCCACAATAGACATTTTATTTTGTTGAGGATTCGCAGGATGAGCATTTACATATTTGTAAGTATAAAACTGGTCATCTGCACAAGGCATAAGTTCAAAAACTCCGTGATCAAAATACACAGCATGACGCGGACTTTTGTGAAACTTTTCCCAGCATTTAAGATCTTCTTCTAGAAACTTAAAGGCATCTTCTAATAATGTATCTAGAGAAAGTTTAGCGATTTCGTTTGAGGTTATGATTTTCATATGATTGTTAATTAAATAGGGAAATAAAAAAAATCCCGCTAGATGCGGGCTAAATATTACTAATTGATCTTATATATAATTTAGTACCGCATGGGATATAATGAAGAAACCGGCAGCTGCGGCTTGTTATTTGATTGAACTGTGAATTCAAAGTCCTTCATTGTATTGATTATATTTCTGAGATTTAGTTTGTCAAATTATGGAGCGCGTAACGGGAATACTCCTTCGCTTCGTTTAGTCGTTTCACCTCGCTCGGAAATTGAGAGCAAGCTCTCTTTCCTCTCTTCGGCTCATCGAACCCATTTTTGCTTCGCAAAAATACGGGTTCTCATCACGATACAAAAAGAATTCCGTTATACCCAAAAGGTATATCGGAATTCTTTTGGAGCGCGTAACGGGAGTCGAACCCGTATCTCAGCCTTGGCAAGGCCGTGTAATAGCCACTATACGATACGCGCCTTCAGACTATTATTATTCTTCTTTTTCTAATTCATCTATTTCAGCATCGTCTACCACCACTTCTTTATCCATATCATCTTCATCTTCATCTTCATCTTCTATTCCGGTCTCATCTCCTTCCATAGTCATTTTAGAAGCCTCTGCTTCGTCAACTACTTTTTTAACTTCAGCAGCTTCATCTATTAATTCTCTTTCTCTAACCACTCCTTCCTCTTCTTTACTTTCTGGAGTAAGAACTCCTTCAGCAATTTCTCCGTCTTGCAAAAGCTCTACTTTCAAACAAAGTGCTTGAAGTTCTTTAATTAACACATTGAAAGATTCTGGAACAGAAACAAGTTCAATAGGTTCTCCTTTCACAATCGCTTCATAAGCTTTTGCTCGACCATGAACATCATCTGATTTAATTGTCAGCATTTCTTGCAGAATATGAGCGGCTCCATAAGCTTCTAATGCCCAAACTTCCATTTCTCCAAATCTCTGCCCTCCATTTTGAGCTTTACCTCCAAATGGCTGTTGAGTAACTAAAGAGTATGGTCCAACAGATCTAGCATGCATCTTGTCTTCCACCAAATGAATTAGTTTTAACATATAAACTATTCCAACTACTGTTGGATGGTCAAAAGAATCCCCCGTTCTTCCATCATATAATTGAAATTTTCCATCCTCTGGAAAATCATTAGCCTTCAAAAACTCTCGAATCTTATCTACTTTAATTCCATGAAGCACTGGCGTTGCTATTTTAATTCCCATTTTTTTAGCAGCCATTCCTAAATGTGTCTCTAAAATCTGACCAATATTCATTCGAGAAGAAACACCAAGTGGATTTAGAATAATATCTACTGGAGTTCCATCTTCCATGTGAGGCATATCTTCTGATGGAATAACTTGAGAAATAACACCTTTATTTCCATGTCTTCCAGCCATCTTATCTCCTGCTTCCAAATGTCGTAATTGAGCTACTTTTACTTGAATCCTTTTAATTACACCAGTTGGTAAATCATCTCCTTCTGATCTATCTAAAATAGAAACAGCGATTACTTTTCCTCCAGATCCACGCGGCAAACGAAGCGAAGAATCTTTTACATCATGAGCTTTTTCTCCAAAAATTGCCCGAAGCAATCTATCTTCTGCTGTAAGTTCTGTTTCTCCTTTTGGAGTAACTTTTCCTGCTAGAATATCCCCAGCTAATACCGTAGCTCCAATTCTAACTAACCCTTGTTCGTCTAAGTCTTTTAGTTTTGCCACCGCTACATTTGGAATATCTGAAGTTAGCTCTTCCGGTCCAAGTTTCGTATCTCTAACATCCAATTCATATTTTTCAATATGCACGGAATCAAAAAGCCCTTCTTTAACAACTCGGTCAGAAACAATCACGGCATCTTCAAAGTTATATCCACTCCAAGACATATAAGCCACAAGCAAGTTTCTTCCAAGTCCTAATTCTCCATTTTGCACAGAAGCTCCATCTACTATAACATCTCCCTTTTTAACCTTTTCTCCAGATTCTATTACTGCTCGTTGAGTGATACAGGTC
Source organism: uncultured Candidatus Peribacteria bacterium (assembly GCA_964459435.1). GTDB lineage: Bacteria > Patescibacteriota > Gracilibacteria > UBA4473 > UBA4473 > JAIPGU01. The sequence goes on along the minus strand of CAYWLU010000003.1, from coordinate 2,932 downwards.
GATTGATTTGTTCTATAAAAATTCCTAATAGGGAAAACTACTTTTTTCCCAGATTTTCCAACAAATATTACTTCATTAGCATCCACATACTTTATTTCTCCAGCTTCTGGAGCATGAATACATTGATCATGTGAAGTAATCCGTTCCATTCCAGTTCCAATAACTGGGGATTCTGGTTTAATTAAAGGCACTGCTTGTCTCTGCATGTTAGACCCCATCAAGGCTCTCGTATTATCATCATGCTCTAAGAAAGAAATAAGAGCTGTAGATAAAGAAATCAACTGTTTTGGAGAAACATCTATATATGTAATTTTATTTTCATCATAAGAACCAGGTTCATAGTTCTCTCTGGCAGAAATCATTTCTTTCACAAATTCTCCTTTTTCATTAAGAACTGTATTAGCCTGAGCAATACACATGTCTTTTTCTGCCTCAGCATCGTAATAATTTACATCTTCCGTAATATAAGCCCAAACAGGCACCTCTTTATAGTCCTTTAATTTCTTGATATCTTTAGCAAGTTTGTCGTTTATTTCCTCTCCTTTCTTAACTATAATCTTTCGACCATCTTTAATATCTTCTCCCGCTCTTCTACCAACACAAGACAAACCATCATTAGGCAAAGTATGTGCCACTGTTCTATAAGGTGTTTCAATGAATCCATATTCATTTACTCGAGCATAAGAAGCCAAATGTAACACTAAACCAATATTTGGTCCTTCTGGAGTAGTTACCGGACAAATTCGTCCGTAATGAGAAGGATGTACATCTCGTACTTCAAAAGAAGCTCGTTCTCGAGATAGTCCTCCTGGACCCATCGCAGAAATTCTTCGTTTGTGTTCTAGTTCTGCCAAAGGATTTGTTTGATCCATAAACTGCGAAAGTTGTGAACTCGCAAAAAATTCATGCATCGCCGCCGTAATTGGACGACAGTTAACAATTTGGGTTGGCGTTACTTCTTCTAAATCCACAATAGACATTCTATCTCGCACAATTCGTTCTGTACGGAGCAATCCAACTCTAAATTTATTTTGTACTAATTCTCCTACTGCTCTAATTCTTCTATTAGCCAAATGATCTATATCATCTGCACCCACTCCCTGACCTTCATTAAGAATCAAAATTTCACGAATCATAGCAATAAAATCTTCTATCCGAAATATCCGTCCTTTTGCATTATCTTTAGTTTTCAAATCAAATCTTTTATTAATCTTGTAACGAGCGATAGGTCCTAAATCATATTTTCGATGATTATGAAACACATCCTCAATAAAGTTTCGAGCATTGTCTGGAGTAGCTAAATCTCCAGGACGGATTCTTTTATATACTCCTTGCCAAGCATCCTTCTCGTTTTCTGACTCATCCTTAGCTAAAGTTTTAGTAATAGAATTTTCTTCTAATCCCTTCGTTTGGTCTTTAAAAAGATCCAAAATTTCTTTATCCGTAGAATAACCGAAAGCTCGAAGAAACATGGTTACCGGTATTTTTCTTTTTCTATCAACCTTAATCCAAATTAATCCTTTTTTATCAGACTCTACCTCTAACCAAGCTCCTCGTTTAGGAATCATTTTGGCAGTATATTTCCCTGGTAAGGCTGAATTTTTAGCAAAGAAAATCCCAGGACTTCTCACAATTTGTGAAACAATAATTCTTTCTATTCCATTAACAATAAAAGTTCCCTGTTCTGTAATTCGAGGAATTTGCCCAAAATAAACATCTTGCTCTTTAATTTCCCCAGATTCTAAGTTGGTTAAGGCCACATGTCCTCGTACAATAGACTCAAAAGAAAGTCCTTTTTCTCTACAAGTTAGAATATTATATTTAGGTTCCTCAATTTCATAACCCTTAATTTCTAATCTTAATTTTTTCCCAGTAGCATCTTCGATAGGATTTATTTCATCTAAAAGCTCCTTAATTCCATTATCTAAAAACCAATTGTAGGATCTAGTTTGAACCTCAATTAAATCAGGAAAAGGAAAGTCTCTTTCTACATCTGTAAAAAAATACCGACCACCTTCTTCTTTGGTTGGGGTCAGCTTTGCAGGGAATTGAAGCGTTTTTTTCGCCATGTAAAGTGATTAAAAAATCGATTTAGAAAATCTTATATCTATTATGCCAAAAAGACACAATTTATCGCGCGCGAGTGTAAGTAACTGTAAGCAGATGTCAAACTTTTTGACGAGTTTTTTTGTATTTAAATCGATAAAATTATTTTTTATGAAAAGGTACAAAACAAAATATAAGATAAATACTTAGCACAATAAAAAATGAGATTAATTGACTAAACAAACCATGTCCGACAAAAGGAAAAAACAAGTTAAGCTCTAAAATAGAGAAATAATTAAAAACGGTTATGTCCCATTTTATTATGAAAAATATTATCAGAATAAATATATGAGAAAAAGCCGAAAATAATATTAATTTCTTTAACGCTTCAAAATACCTACCTTTCTTCATTAATTTCACACAATCATCATGATTTTATTTTAAAAAAATTCAAGAAGAGAACTCCTTATTTCTATATGTTTAAGATAACTAATATTGCCAATATTTGTTTTCTATTTAGAATCTTTCAGTCCTCTAAGTATAGATCTTTAAAAACTCTGAATATGAAGTAGCTGAGGATGAATAGAGATTTCATGTGAGAACGGGGTAGCTGAAAGCGAATAGCTGTTAACGAGTATAGCGAATCAATAGCGTTAAATGAGCTTGAAGATCTCCGTACGAACAAGAGGAGGTGAGACGAAGTATAACGAACTATCCGCCGTGGCGGATCGTGAGTCCAACGAAGTCCTCACCGACGAAGGAGAGATGGCAGAGTGGTCGAATGCGCACGCTTGGAAAGCGTGTGTGGAGGCAACTTCACCGCGGGTTCGAATCCCGCTCTCTCCGCCATGAAGTGCACTAATACCACCTGATTCCTTCTCCCTAT
>CAYWLU010000002.1:46785-48659 GCA_964459435.1 uncultured Candidatus Peribacteria bacterium | reverse complement strand
CTTATTCAGGACTTCATTTTTCTACTTGGGGTATGAAAAAAGAATTTGAATATAATCTTGAATATTTTAGAAAATGCTTAATTAAAGAAGATGAATTTGAAGTAAAACCTTCTAGAGCTTGGTCTGATGATGCGTGGTATGAAGATCAAGAAAATAGAAATTCTATTGATAACGAAGGTTTTATTATTTTAAATAGAGGTGAAGCTGAAGGAATAATTTTGGGAGGTAATCTTTGTACATTTAATTTGCTTCAAGGAACGGAATTTATGCCAGATATTTCAAATTCAATTCTCTTTCTTGAAGATGATGATTTTGCAGGAGAAGATTTTGATATAGATTTTGATAGAAATTTGCAATCGTTAATACATCAGCCATATTTTGAAAAGGTAAAAGGAATAGTAATTGGAAGATTCCAAAATGGATCAGCCATGAATCCTGAAAAGTTGAAATATATAATCGAGACAAAAGAAGCATTGAAAAATCTTCCAATTATTGCAAATGTTGATTTTGGACATACAAATCCTTTGATTACTTTTCCAATAGGCGGAACTGTAAAGTTGAAAGTTGATGATAAGGTTCAATTGATGATTCTTAGACATTAATTGAAGGTGGCTTTTAATATTTTATCCTTTCGATCGGAATTTCATATAAGGAAAAAATCATCTTTTATTAGCTTTCTTTTTTCTAGCAAATTAAGTAAAATGAAAGTAGTTTTAGATTGAAAGTATGCAAACAAAAATTCTTCAATATCGTATTATTATTACTCCTGATAGACAAACGGGAACAGATAAAGAAGTATATACTGCTTTTTGTCCTTTACTTGGTATTGCAGACGACGGAGACACTATCGAGGAAGCACTTCAAAATATTAAAGGAGCAATTGAAGAATATGTTGAGGTTTTGGCAGAAGATGGCGAAGTAATTCAAATTGATCATCCCGAAAGAGATATTGTGACAACTACACAAATACAAGCTCCATCCAATCTTCAATATGCTTAAACTTCATGTCAAAAATTCCTGAAATAAAACCAAAACAATTACAAAAATTTGTTATTAAGCTTGGATTTGTATCAAGACAGGGCAAGGGTAGTCATGTTGTTTTTAAGCATCTAGATGGACGAAGAACAGTTATTGCTACTCATAATCGACCCATTGCAATTGGAACACTCAGGACGATATTAAAACAAGTGAAATTTTCAGTGGATGATTTCCTAAAAATGGTTAAATAACTTTAATTATCTCATCACAAACAACAAATGAAAAAATTGATAATTATTTTCAGTTTCCTACTAGTTGGTTGTTCTAATGTTTCTGAACAGGAAGAGATACTTCCCCAACTTCCTCCTCATATTGTTTTACAAAATGAGTTAGGAGAGATTGTGGGTATGGCAGTTCCTATTAGAGAACAAATCTTTGTGACTGCAGATCATCTGAGGGGGAAATACGGAGACCTTTATTGGCAAGAAAAAAAATTAGAAGTATTGGCTAGAGATTTTGATGATAATCTTCTTTTTCTTATTAATGAGACTTGGAACGGACAAGATGGAGTTTGGAGTTCTATGCCACCTGCGGTTGGGGAGGAAATCTTTTGGACTAATCCAACTGCTTTGGGGGAAGCAAATATTTCTCAAGAACAAGTTCAGTCTATTTCTCAGCGAATTACGGAAGAACAAAAAGGGAAAAGAATTATTATTTCTGGTACAGCAGAACTTCCTAATTCTGGTTCGCCTGTTTTTGGTAGGAAAGGACGGATTTTTGGGATTATTGTTGGGGCGGACAAAACTAAGAATGAATCATATACAGTAAGAGGAGATGTGATTGTGAATATTTTAGAGGAGCACCTTGAGTAATGATTAATGATTAATGAGTAATGA
>CAYWLU010000002.1:0-46685 GCA_964459435.1 uncultured Candidatus Peribacteria bacterium | reverse complement strand
TTTTTCCTTGACGAAGTATTGTAAACTTTTACAATCCTCGCGAATAATTTATTTACACCGTATGACTACCGTTAAAAAGACTACGAAGAAAGCTGCTGTAAAAAAAGCAGAACCTGTACATGTTAAACAGGAAAAGAAGGAAGTTATTAAGACTCACCAAGTACACGCAAAGGATACTGGATCTTCTCCAGTTCAGATTGCTATTCTGACTGAGAAAATTAATATTTTAGCAGCTCATCTTAAAATTCATCCACAAGATAAGCATTCTAGAAGAGGTCTTATCGGTATGGTTGGGAAAAGAAGAAAACTTTTAAGATATTTACAGATGACATCTCAAGAGATGTACACAAAAATTGTTCAAGCTCTTAAACTCCGCAAATAGTTTTCCAAAAGTACTTGGGGTAAAATCCAGGCATTTTTCACCCCCATGAAATATTCTCAAGAGAATTTCATAGGGCAGGGAAAAATTCCTCAACTTTATCCCAGGGACATAAAGAGATAACTCGAGCGGAGATTAAAAATTATAATCTCTTGCTTCATGGCAAAAATAGAATCGGTATCGGCAAAAATAGGAGAAAAAACTTTGTCTTTCGAGACAGGTAAGTTGGCTTTGCAGGCAGATGGGGCGACGGTCGCCACTTATGGTGATGTGGTTATTCTTGCGAGTGCTTGTATGACTGAGGGTGCCAGAGAAGGATGCGATTTCTTCCCTTTAATGGTTGATTTCGATCCTAAGTTTTATGCAACAGGGAAGATAAAAAGTTCTCGTTTTTTGAAAAGAGAAGCGCGACCACCAGAATCTGCGATTTTGATTTCTCGGATGACAGATCGTCCCCTTCGTCCTCTTTTTAATAAAGAGACTAGAAATAATATTCAAATTGTAGGAACTTTATTGCAAGCCAATGGACAAAATAGTCCGGCTGCAACAATGATTAATGCCGCATCTATGGCTTGTCAGTTAGGAGGTTTTCCGATAGAAGCACCAGTAGGAGCTGTAAGAGTTGGAATAAAAGATGATGGAGGATTTTATTTAGATCCTGATTTTGATGAAATAGAAAATGGAAAATTAGACTTGGTATTAGCTGGAACAGAAGATGCCATTCTTATGGTTGAAGCTGGTGCCAATCTTATTTCTGACGAAGAAATGCTTAAAGCTCTAGAATTTGGACACGAAGAAATCAAGAAGATTTGTAAATTACAAAAAGACTTAGTCGCTAAGGTGAAAATAGAAAAGAAAGAAGCAGTACTTGCAGAACATGATGAAGAAGCAAAGAAACTTGTAGAACAGCATTTAACTGACAAAGATTTTGAAGCTATTAAAGGTGTTTTGAAATCAGAAATTAAAGAAGCGATGCATATCGCAGAAGATAAATTAATGGTTGCTTGTGCAGACCAGATAGAAGCAGAAGAAGTGTCTAAGAAAGACTTAATGTATTTCTTTGAGAAACGGTTTGCGAGTACTATGCGATCTCAAGTATTTAAGACAGGGAAGAGGATAGATAATAGGGAAGTAGATGAAGTAAGACCTTTGGTGTGTGAAGTCGGTCTTTTTCCACGGCTACATGGTTCTGCTCTTTTTCAAAGAGGAGAAACTCAGTCCTTATCTATTGCAACCGTTGGTTCTCCGGGAGATCATCAAATTTTGAATGATCCAGATCAAGATGAGGTGAAAAAGTATTACATGCATCACTATAATTTCCCTCCATATTCTGTGGGAGAAGTTCGTCCAATGAGAGGTACTGGGAGACGAGAGATAGGACATGGAATGTTAGGAGAAAGAGCTCTTAAATATGTTATGCCAAACCGAGAGAATGATAATTTCCCATATACCATTAGGGTCGTATCAGAAATCCTGACTTGTAACGGATCTAGTTCTATGGCAGCAGTTTGTGGATCTACTTTGACTCTTATGGATGCAGGAATACCAATTAAAACTCCAATATCTGGAGTAGCGATGGGACTAATGATGGAAGAAGGTGGAGATTACCGGATTTTGACCGATATTATGGGTTTTGAAGATTTTGATGGTGACATGGACTTCAAGGTCACTGGAGATGCAAATTCTATTACGGCTTTGCAGTTAGATATTAAGGTCAAGGGACTAAAGATGTCTTTACTGAAAGAAGCTTTAGAAAAGGCTAAGATAGCCAGAGCACATATTTTATCAGCTATGTTAAAGGCTATCCCAGAAGTAAGAAAAGAAATGAGTGATTTTGCTCCGCGAGTAGATGCTTTACAGATTAATCCAGAATTTATTCGAATAGTTATTGGTAAGGGAGGAGAAACAATACATCGTCTTTCTGATGATTATGATGTTAAGATTGATATTGAAGACGATGGACTAGTTATGATCTCTTCTACTAATCAGGAGAATGGAAAGAAAGCTAGAGCAGAAATAGAGGCTATGACTTATGAACCTAAAACAGGAGATGTCTTTGAGGGTACCGTGAAGTCGATTATGGATTTTGGAGCCTTTGTAGAATTCTTACCTGGGAAAGAAGCTCTAGTGCATGTTTCTGAAATGGCTAATGAGCGAGTAGATCATCCATCTAGCGTGGTTAAAGAAGGCGATAAAGTAAAAGTAAAGATTATGGGAACAGATAAGATGGGTAGAACTCAACTTTCTATGAAGCAAGCGAAATAACCCCAGTGAAATAGATTCGCCAAGGCGAATCTTCCGCTTTGCGGAATTTCACGGGGTAAATGAAGAATGTAGAATGATGAATGAAAAACAAATTTTCAAACTTCAAACTACAATCTTCAATTAAGGAGAAAATAAGTAATTTTTTACACCTAGAACATATACACACACGCAGTCATTCCCGCTTGTCGGGAATCCTGTTGGTAAATATCCCGTATAAAAACGCCAGTGCTTTTCTCAACATAAGTACAGTGCTAACGCTCATAAGCATGATAAATTTGCTTATGATTCCAGACAAGCGGGAATGACCAAGTGCTAGAGGTGTAAAAAGTTACTTATTTTCTAAGTTCTATTTTAAAACCACCCCTTAAACTCTTTGTCCGTAAAACTCACTGGAGACATTTTTCGTACTTTTCCTACTATTTCAGGGATAGCTTTGAGGAAACTATTTACATTTTCTTCAGTAGTTCCTTTTCCTAAAGTTATCCTTAAGCTTCCATGAGCTACTTCGTGAGGCATGCCAACACCAGTAAGGACATGAGAAGGTTGGAGAGATTCGGTGCTACAAGCGCTTCCGGTGGCAACCGCAAAGCCTAATTTGTCTAACATTAGAAGGAGAGATTCTCCTTCGGTGTTGAGGAAGGAAACATGGATATTATTAGGAAGTCTTTTTGTGGGATGGCCGTTGAGTCGGGTTAGGGGAATTTCTAAAAGCCCCTTAATTAATTTATCTCGCAATTGTTCTAACTTCTTATTCTTTTCTTCCCTGTTTTCTTGCGAGAGACGGAGAGCTTCGGTAAAACCTATAATTCCAGCTACATTCTCTGTTCCAGCTCTTAGACCCCATTCTTGAGCCCCTCCAATGACCTGAGGAGCAATCTTTAATCCTTTTCTTTTAAAGAGTAGTCCTACTCCTTTTGGTCCAGAAATTTTAGAACCATTAAGAGTTAGGAGATCTACACCTAGTTTTTGTACATCCAGATCATAAGTACCACCCCCCTGACAGGCATCTGTATGGAAAATAATATCATTATCTTGGGCGATTTTAGCGAGGTGGGGGAGATCATTAACGGTACCAATTTCGTTGTTAGCCAGGGCTATACTGGCGAATAAGGTATTTGGTTTAATAGAATTCTTAAATATCTCTGGAGTAATTTCTCCTTCTTTATTAGGAGAAATAATATCTACCTCTTGTCCTTGTTTTTTTAGTTTTTCAAAGGGATAGAGAACTGCATGGTGCTCTATGCTAGAAGTAATAAGATGACTTTTATCTTGGGTTGAATTTGCCTCTACTGTACCAAAAATAGCGAGGTTATCGCTTTCTGTGCCACTACCAGTAAATATTATTTCAGTTGGATTACAGTTAAGAATATCTGCTACTGTCTGACGGGCTTCATTTAATGCGTATTTGGCTTGTCTGGAAAATATATGCATTCCAGAGGGATTGCCAAAGTTTTCGGTAAAAAAAGGCAGCATTTTTTCAACAACCCTAGGGTCTGTTTTTGTGGTAGCGGCGTTATCAAGAAAAATGTTAGTCATTAGTTATTAGTTATTAGTCTATAGTCATTAGCTATTAGCTATTTTTGACTATTTATTTTTTCAGCTATTTAGCTTTTAAGCTTTTAGACTTTTTTTTCATAATCCTTAATGGCAGCTTGGATAGCTTGATCTCCTAGAACACTACAATGAATTTTTCTTTGGGGAAGACCACCTAGTCGTTCTACGATGTCATTTGGTTTAATTTTTATGGCGTCTTCTAGTTTCATACCGCCTTTTTCGGTGACAATTTCTGAAAGCATGGAAGTAGAGGCTAAGGCACTAGCACAACCGAAAGTTTTCCATTTACAGTCTATAATTCTATCGTCTTTTACTTTGATCCACATTTTCATAATGTCTCCACAAGCCATAGAACCAACTTCTCCAACACCATCAAATTCTTCTGGTTCGTCTTCTTCGCATAGATTGCGAGGATGAAAGAAGTGATCCTCTACTTCTGGAGAATAAATCCATGAATCTTCAAACATATTTTAATTTAAGAGTGAACACATGATACATAAAAATAAACAATAGTATATTTCACAGAAACCTTGTAAATCATTAACAACTAAGAGCTAATGTCTAAGAGTTAAAATTCTGCTTGCTTCTCTTTTAGTTTCCCGCCAAAATTAAGTTATGAAAATTTGGGAGAAAATAGAATTAACTCTGACTGACTGGTTGGAGCATCATAAATCTAAAGGAGGTAAGTTCTTTGGCTATTTATTGATTGTTTTAATCACTATTTCTACTGTTTCTTTTATGTTGGAAACAACTTCTTTAGATTTTAAATGGCACTGGCTTTTTCGGGGAATTGAGGTTGGAGTATTGGCTTTCTTTGCAGTGGAATATGTTTTGCGAGTTATAATGGCACGAGATAAGAAGAAATTCATTTTTTCTCCCTTAGGAATAATTGATTTACTAGTTGTACTTCCTTTCTTCTTTCATTTTTTGAATTTATCTTTTTTGAGAGGGTTTAGGATTTTTAGAATTCTGCAAGTTCTTAAGGTGATTCGTTACTCTGAGGTAATGACCTCGTTCTTTAAATCATTTAGATACTACAAAGATGAAATACGGATTTTTGCTTTAACATTTTTTCTAGTTTTGATCCTTAGTTCTTTTGGTCTTTATTATTTTGAACATGTCGTGAATCCTGAATTTGGTACAATTCCCAATTCTCTTTGGTTGGCAGTTGTTACCATGACTACAGTTGGTTATGGTGATATGGTTCCAATGACGGTTATGGGTAAAGTTTTGGCTGTTATTATTATGTTTTTGGGGTTGCTGACTTTTGCCATCATGACGGCGATTGTAACCAAAATATTCATAGATCACTTCTTTGGAAAAAGGCTTCACCATTGTTCATTTTGTCATTATCCGCATCATGATCATGATGCTAAATTTTGTAAAAATTGCGGTGAACAACTAGATGTTGCAGCTTTAGAGAGGGCAGAGCACGTGGGAAGAAAAATCTAAGATAATTTGGCAGCTTTGATGGTGTTTGCTATAAGAGTAACAACCGTCATTGGTCCTACTCCACCTGGAACTGGGGTGATTTTAGAGGCAACAGTAGAGCAACTATCAAAATGAACATCACCACATAGTTTACCATCTTCTTTCCGGTGGATTCCCACATCTACTATTACAACTCCTGAACGAAGACTTTCTCCGTGAACGAGTTCTTGTTTACCAACGGCAACTACTAGAATATCTGCCTTCTTGAGAGCAGACGACCTTTCTTCATCTGTAGATTTGGAATGGAGAACAGTAACGTTAGCTCCTCGGAAACGAAGCATTTCTGATACTGGTCGTCCTACAATTCTAGATCTTCCCATAACGACGGCTTCTTTACCTTTTATGTCTACCTTAGTTTTGTCTAGCATGGTAATGATGCCTTTCGGTGTACAAGGGGCAAGGAGTGCTTCCCTAGTATCTAAGTTTTTATTATTTACATCTGTAAATCCATCTACGTCTTTATTAGTAGAAATGGCGTTAATAACTCGATCGACATCTATTCCCTCTGGCAATGGGAGTTGGACAATAACTCCATGAATAGAATCGTCGTTATTTATGTTGTCTATTTCTGCCAAGAGTTCTGCTTCTAGTATAGTATCTGGAAAGCGACGAACTTCAGAAATTACTCCAGATTGTTCTGCGAACTTCTCTTTTTGACGAATATAACTTTGTGAGGCAGGGTTCTCTCCAACAAAGACTACAACCAGTTTGGGTTGAATACTTTTTTTGTTCAAAAGTTCTACTTGGGGTTTAAGTTCTTCTTTTATTATTTGTTGGGCAATTTCTTTTCCAGAGATTATTTCGGCAGTCATGTCGTTATATTATAATATAATCTATTTCTTTTGTAATTTTTCTAATACCAAAGTCAATATTTCTTGACCCAGCTCTTCCCTTCTTCGCAGGTCTCCATTTTTGTCTACGGGAATCTTGACCCAACGGAAATCATTATCACATCTAGTCAAAGCAACTTTTCTTACTTTTTTGAGATACTCTTCGTCAGATTCATGAAGGTCAGCTAGTCTATTTTTAGCAGCATGGATTTTTTGTCTGGCTTCATCTGTTGCATCTAAAAAGATAACTAAACTTTCTCTAGGGAAACCAAAGACTTCATATTCTAATTTTTCTACAAAATCTTCCAGTTCTTTAACCTCTTTGTCGTTTGTTCCTCTAGATGGAGTGTAGATGAGATTAGAACTGACTCCACGGTCAAAAATAACGACATCATTTTCTTCTCGTGATTTTTCTATTTCTTCTATGGCAAAAATGCGGTCAGCTGCATATAGATTAGCGATCATCCGGGGATCTATATCTGTCATACTGCCAAGTTCTCCTCGAAGATAAGCAGCAATCCTAGATCCAGCAGGATTGGTGTCATAACTAGGGAATCTTTTCCAGCCAACTTTTAAACCCTTCTCTTTTAGATTCTCTAATAAAAGTTCTGTTTGAGTTGTCTTTCCACAAGCATCTAGGCCTTCGAGAACAATGATAGGGGCTTTCATCTCTCTTACTTTATGGAAAATTAACAGAAAATCAATTTGTCTAATATGTATAAATATGATATAATGAAAAGATTTAATATTCTAAATATGGCAGCAGAACAACCATCTCGTTATCAGCAAGTAGAAAATATTCCTTCTGAGCAGAATGAAAAGCCAGAAAATAATGGTGGAAATTGTGAAAAAAGGGCGGAGGTTATGGGGGAAATACGAAAAAATGAACAATCTGACAAGTCAAGTTCTGCCGATCCCAATAAAATATTAGAAGGAGAGTGGTTAGAAGCGGATGCAGATAACACAACCATAGATACAGGAAAAGCACATCAGGAATTTTTGGAGTCAGCTAATCGAGGAGAAAAAAAACAAATAAAGGAGAAAATAAAAGGTTTACTGAAAGGGAAAAAATTTGGATTTCTTAAAAAGTGGCAATTAAAAAAGGATTTAATTCGTTTTGTGGAAGTGGGGATAAATGTTGATGAAAGATTTGTGGGAATGTTACCAGGCGATAATGATAGACTTGGCGGTTGGGGAGAGGCAATTTTGCAACTTTCTAAGGAAGGTGTAGACGTAAGTAATATTAAGTATTTTAATAAACGCAGTCTTAGTGATCTGAATTTTCTGGCAGCAGTTCGTTATTTCGGAAAAGCAGAGGATTTCCTAAAAGTTCATGATACTTATAGTATGAAGGATGCGGTTAAAAATGATCTTCTTAGTAAAGGGATAAGTAATCTAAATGCTGACAAAGAATGGGCACGTTTATTTAAAGTGTCAGAATAAAATTCAATATTTGGTATATGAAAATGCTTTTAGCTTTAAAAAGTTTATAATTCAACTGTGAATAAAATAATAAAACTTTTTGGTATTTTGAATATAACTCCAGACTCTTTTTTTGATGGCGGAGAATTTATAGATCCAAAGAAGGCGATAGCACAAGCTAATAAATTATTTGCAGATGGAGCAGATTTTGTAGATGTGGGAGGACAAAGTACTCGTCCAGGAGCTAGAGAAATAGAAGGAGAGGAGGAGTGGGGGAGAATAGAGTTAGTATTAAAAGAGATAATGTCAGATAAGATATCTTTAGATACTAAACATCCAGAAGTAGCTCAGAAGTTTTTGGATTTTGGAGGTAGAATATTAAATGATGTTTCTGGCTTTGGGGATCCGCGGATGAGCGAATTGGCTCCTTTGTTTTCTATGGTTATTGTTAACCACTTTCCAGGGAAAACTATAGGAGAAGTGCATGAACAAGAAATTTGTTCAATAAATCAAGTAAAGGATGAGTTATTAGCTCGTAAAGAAGAATTAATTAAGTCTGGAGTAGATCTAGATAAGATTGTTTTAGATCCTGGGATTGGTTTTGGGAAAACAATGGAACTCAATAGGGAATTACTTCGTTTTGCCGAATTTGTTCCAGGAGAAAAGATAATGATTGGTCATTCTTGTAAGCGTTTTTTGGGAGAAAATCGTTTTGATGTGCAGCCTAATTTGGAGGCAGCTAAGATGGCAATTGAATCTGGCGCTAGATTCTTACGAATTCATGATGTTAAAGAACACAAAGTTATTGTTTAGGTATTGCTTTTTTTAAAAAAATGTGTTAAACTCTGCTAAAGTTTTGACAAAAATTAAAAAATTTCTACATTTAGCTAAATGGATAACAAATTTGAAAAGAGACTTAGTACGGAAATCGTAGCTCAAGGTGGCGGAGAAGCCTTGAGTGAAGTTTTGTCTAGTACGAAAAAGGTTTCAGAACTAGTGGGGGAGAATGCGGGAGAAGATGTATCTACAGGTTCTGTTGTTACTACTAAAACGGGTTTTTCTGTTATTTCTAATAAAGTAAAAGATCTTCTTTTCTCTAAAGAACGAAAACAAGTTTCTCTACCTTCTTTTGAAGTGCAACAGAAGAAAGTCCGTTCTTCTTTAGAAAAAGAAACAGATAACTTGATTAGTCAGGCTAAAAAACTTCAACAAAAAAGGAATTTTTCGGCTAACAAATTAGAAGAAGTTGTTGCTCAAATTAGATATTTACAAAAGCTCTTGGCCGAACTTATTTCTATGGCAGGAGATAAATTAGAACAACTTTATCGACAGTTTGTTATAAAGACGGTCTAAAAGCCTAAAAGCTAAAAAGCTAAAAAGTTAGATTCTGTAATAGTTAATAGTTAACAGCTAAGTTTGACTTTTCTCTTTTGAATCCATACTCTACGGGTACTTTTTTGAAAACAAACATGAAAAAAATTCTTATTGTCGTTTTTATGATTTTAGCCACTGTTGGGGCTTCTTTGGAAGTAGAAGCATCTAGTAAAACCAGTCGTTTTAGAGCTTCTGGAGGTAGGATTAGTTCTTATATCCAAAATATAGAAAAAGCTGCTGCTACTATTAAGCAGAATATGAGTAGGCGTTCATATCGGAGAAGGGATTCTAGGAGAACAACTACTAGAAAAACTTCTATTAGAAAAAGTACTTCAAGATATACAGCTAGGCCTTCTACCAGAAGAATTTATTCTACTACTAGTAATATTAAAAATTCAATACAAGTTGTTGAGAAACAAGAAGATCTAAAGTTGTTTTCTGCCTCAAAAATTCCTTTTAATATTTTATTACCAAATACTTTTGTTTTATTAGAAGACAATTTAGATCGTTCAACAGGAAGTTTGAAATTGCGTCAAGGGAATGCGATTGTAAAAATTCAGGCCACAGAAGATCGCTGTGAAGGTGGAGATACATTTATTAGAAGTTGTTTGCAAGCAAAATCAGATAGTTATTTGAAAGAATTTAAGAAAGAATTACCTTTTTTGGAATTAAATAAGAATGAAGGAGTTTCTCTAGATCCTAATACTGTGCAATTAACTTCTAAAAACAGAGGTTGGTTCGTGGGACTTAATTCTTTAAACTACAAAGCTGGTCAATTGACTTTTTTTGATCCGATCAATAATTTTGTTTGGTTGATGCGTATTACTTCGGCAGGGACAGGAAAAACAATTTTAGATGATAATAAGGTTCTTTATCAGGTGTTTTCTTCTTTATTAGAAATTAATTCTACAAACGAGAAAATACCGCAAAAGATTACTAATACTACAACTAACAAAAAAAGTACGGTCGGAGTTGCTCCTAGAACAAAAAATCCTATAACTTTTGGTAGTGATCAAATCTTAACATTTGAGGCAGAAAAAATTCCTTTTTCTGTGGAATTACCAAAGGACTTTGTTCTTATTTCTGATAATTTAGATTGGAGTGAGGGGACTGCTCGTTTTGAAAGCGAAGAAGGGCTTGTCGAAATAACTGCTACTAGTACTGTTTGTTCAGATCAAACGCCTCGTCTTAAACGCAGGTGTATGGAAACAACAGCAGGGAAATTTGCCATAGAAACAAAAAAAGAATTTCCTAAAGGTAATATTTTGCAAGATTCTAATATGCAAATCCAGTTGGAAGATATAGCTAATGCTAATAATAATTCGCGACAAACTTCAATGTCTAAAAGTCATTTGGGAAGATTGTTTGTTATGAGAATGGAAGGGAAAAGGGTCGGAGTATTTACTTTTGTAGAACCTAATAATAGTTTTGTTTGGAAAATTAAAATTGAAGTTCCAGAAGGATTAGATTACTTTTTGAATGATGTTCGACAGAAGAAAAAAACGTTTTCTTCTTTGTTGTTTAAAGCTGTAGACGTAGAGTAAAAGGTGTTATATTATAATATAATTGGAAGATTTACCCGATGCTTGCATCGGGGGGATATTGTTTGTCATCATGGATTTCACCCTTTGTCATCCCGCATTTATTGCGGGATCTGGCTGTCGATTAAGCATCTGCTTTGCTTTGTGGTTAGATACCAGAATAAATCTGGCATGACAAAAAATTAAAAAAGTATAGAAAAAGTTTGACAAAATTCTGTTTTTCATTTAAAAAGATTGTCGAATAAAAATAAAAAACAAAAAAGCTGATTTATGTAAGTCAGCTGGTTGGTTTATATTTTATAGAGATGAACAAAATTTACTTTTTTATTCTCGGACTAGGATTATCTGCTTCAGCTTTAATAGCTAATATAGAAGCAGAGGGGGTTGTACTTCCGTATCCTTCTACCAAGACTGCTCAACCAAATCAGGTTTGGGCGGAAGAAGAAAATCGTTTTGGACCAGAAATGGTTCGTTGTCCTCGTAATTATGTGGATATTAGAACTTATTTTCCCAATTCTAAGATAAATTGTTGTTATGCTCCAACACGGAAATTAAGAACATTTACTGATCGGCGTGGATCTTTCAAGTATCGTCGGCCTAACGAAAGAGAACTGAATCGTTGTGATCGTTGTTTGGCAAATAATGGAAGATATTCTTTAGTTAGAGAAAGTTTTTTAGATTATCGAGCTTCTCAAATGAGTGCGAAAACTAAATTAGCTATTTCAAAAACTATAAATTCTAAAGTTCGTATTGATTTACGAATTGATTCAGCAAATACAAAAGAAACATATACTAAAAATAATTCTTTAACTTCTTAAATAATTTTTCATACCATGAATAAATTACTTTCTATCGGTCTCGGCTTAGCTCTTGTAGTCAGTGCTGTAATTCCTTTTACAGATGCTTCTCGTGATACTTATCATACTTATTTGTATCGTCAGAAATTAGAACGACAAAAAAAGGTTCCTACTTCTATCTATAAAGTGCGAACTTTTACACAAAGAAAAGGAACAGTAAGAAGATCTTTAATTTCTACTCAAAAAAATTCACGCCGTCGTGGTGTTAATACTAGTAGAAATCTTCGCTATTCTTTACATGATACTCGCAATGCTTTTTCCGAAGGAGGTTCTTTGGAGGCAGAAGCCAATCTTCGTCGTCCTTTGCGGGCAACAGGAGATAGAACTTTAGCTTGGAAATCAAACCTAAATAAAGTGGAGGCTATTTCTTTCCAGAAAATTCAAGATGCAGTAGAAGTTTTTGAAACTTTTGAGAATGATTCGTTTTCTGTTCAAATTCCAAAATCTTGGAATCTATCTGGAGATGAAGGTCATTTTTTCACTTCTAATTACAGTGATTTTACAGTTTCTATTAAAAGAGCGGAATCTAGTTGTATGAGCGGATTTATGGCTTGTGCTATTACTTTATCTAGAAATGAAAATTACAAAACTTCTCGGGATAAGATAATTATTACTCCCCCTATTACGCGACAAACCCATTTTTCAGATACTATTTTAGGTGAAAACATTCAGACTAAAACTTATACTGAAAGTTTTGTTGGCACAGAAGAAGGTACGGAACGATATATCAACCGTTATATTGTTGCTGACTTGGAAGGTGGTATGTATATTATCGAAACAAAAACTTCCGTAAGGAATGCGTCTAGATTTATTGGAGTATCTAAAAAGATTTTTGATTCTTTTAGAATTTTTTTACAGGGAGCATAAGAAATTTTACTGAGTAATAGAAAGTATAAACCGCCTCAAATAATTGAGGCGGTTTTTTAAAACAAAAAATTGGAGACTTTTTGTTTTCTGTGAGAATAATGTCACAAATTTAATTTATTTTCGTTATACTATATGTATGAAAAAAATCATTTTATCATTATTTGGACTTTTTGTGTTCTGTTTTGCTTTAGAAGTGGTTGAGGCAGTGACTTACTCTACTTATGGTCCAGAATATTGGGAAAATTGGATCAGAAGAGTGAATAAAACGAGAAGGACTTATCGTTCTATTAAAAGAAATACTCCTACTTGGGGGCCAGGATATTATAGCAATCGGAATAGAAGTGTGAGTACTGTTGTTCCAGAGGAACCTTCTCGGAAAACTAATACAGTTCAGCGTTCTAATAAAAGAGTCTATAGTTCCGTTAAAGTAAGTAATTTGCGAGTGAGCGTAAATCCTATTAGACCTAAACAACCATTCTCAGTAATTGATGCAACTCCAGTTCATGTTTTTGAAATAGGTCTTTCTCATGCTAATAACACTCGTTCTACTGATTTTGTGGAAGCTTTGTTATTAGATACTTTAACTTTTCAGATGTTTGCGAGTAGTGGGTTGGCAGAAGACCCTACTAAATTTGATTTGAGTGTTAATTTTGAAGAGTTTGCAGAAACTGGTAATTTACAGACCGTAGAAGAATCTTTTCAGTTTAATTCAGATGGAAAAGTTACTCTTAAATTTCGTCAGGCACGAATGGCGAAAGGCGAGGATTTAAGATTTGGTATTGATTTAAAAATCCATAATCCAGAGATAACTCCCAATATTCCTGGATCGTTTCAGATTAGATTGTTGGAGGCGGTTGGTGTCAAAGAATTAGCGCAAACAGAAGTAAAAGCTGTTAATAGCGGAGACATGGCTTCAGAAGTTATTGCTTTTAATCCTGCTCCACAAACTTCAGGTAACCCAGTTATTACTAGTCAGACTCAACAACAAATATATGGGAAAGCGGTTTCTAGTAGTGAAAGTACGATTGCCTTAGCTTTTAATTTTGAGGCTCATTACGATGATATGTTTATCCAAGAAGTTACGATAGAAAATTTTTATGGTAATGATATTGATTCTTTTGTGAATAGGATAAGGGCGTTAGATCAGGAAACAGGTTTAGTATTGGGTGAATCTCGTTTTTCTGGGGGTAGAGCAAAATTTCATTTTAGTCCTTCGGTACGAGTTGATCGGGAAGATAGTCGTCGAATTGCTTTCGAAGTTAGATTGTCCGATCGAGTAAATCATGAAACTCAAGATACAAGATTTAAGTTAGAAATATCTCCAGAAGATTTAATAGTTTATGGATATGGATCTGGACGAGAAGTACCAACTGCTAATAAGAATTTTTTAACAAATTCAGAAACTTTTATAGCTGTTCGTGCGGGAGGGGAATTAAGTATGGAACCTTCTGAAAACCAACCGCAAGGATTTTCTACAAACGAAAATTTAACTCAGGTTTATAAGTTTAAGATCATTAATTCGGATGCTAGAGATATCTCTCTTGGTAGAATGTCTTTAGTTGTTCGTTCATCTGGTTTAGAATTTTCAGGAGGAAGGTCTGCGGATGATTTCGAATTAAAACAGCTTATTGGAGGAAGGGAGACGAGTGGAGTTAGTTTTGAACCTTCTCTTGGGGCAGGGGATATAGTTATTTTTGAGGCGGTTAATCCATTACTTTTAAATAGAACTTCAGAATTTGAATTCGTTCTTAAACTGAAACTTACAGATTTAAATGGTAATTCTGATTTGGATTCAGTGAGTGTTAGTTTTCTAAGAGATTCAAATTATAATACGGGGACTTTAGCTGATATTCGAACGAGTGGAGCTAATTTTATTTGGTCGGATCATTCTAGTCGACCTCATCGAACAGATTCTACGGATTGGTTAAGTGGCTACCTGTTGTCAGGCATTTCAACTAATAGTCAAATACGGTATATAGGAGGGGAGAGGTAATGGAGAATGGAGAATGAGAAATTAAATTTTCAAACTACAATCTACAATTATCAATGAGAAAAAGTTTTTACATCATCCCTATAAGCTGTCATTGCGAATCCGCCGTGGCGGATGTGGCAATCTCTTATTTGAAATAATGAGATTGCTTCGTCACTTCGTTCCTCGCAATGACATTAGTTTCTTAATTTTTAATCTAAGCTTTAAGTTCTAAATCCTAAGTCCTATTATATTATAATATAATATCTATCCTTAAATTGAAGATTGATAATTGTAGATTGAAGATTTATAACTTGTTATCTTTTCTCCAATATTTCACAAAAACCTAAAATTTCTTGTTTTTGTACCTTGTGTCGCAATGTTTCTACAGAATCATTTTCATCTACCAAGACTTTTCTTTGCAAGACTGTCTCTCCGGCATCTAATTCTTGAGAGACACGATGGATTGTACATCCAGTATATCTTTCTTCGTATTCTAAAACTTTCTGGTGAGCCTCATCTCCCTTTAGTCCTGCAAATTGAGGAAGCAGGGAAGGGTGAACATTTAAGGTGATTTGACCAAATTGTTCACAATACAGGGGTGAAAGAATTCTCATCCAACCAGCAAGGAGAATTAAATCAGGGTTGTCTTCGCGGAGAATATTGATTAATTGACGATCATAATCTTCTTTTTCTTGTCCTTTTTGGGGTTCAAGAATTTCAATATGTGATATTTTGAATTTTTTAGCTTTATCTAAAGAACCAGCTTCTTTTTTATCAGTAAGGAAAAGACATATTTCAGTATTAGGAATACGACCTCGTTCTTTAGCATCTAAAATTCCTTGTAGAGTACTACCGTTACTAGAAGAAAAAATAGCTATTCTTTTGGGTGTAGGGATATTTGGGAGCAAGGGTTTTAGAGTTTCTGCTATTTTGGCGGCTTCTTTTTTTAAATCGCTTTTTAGGTCAGGATTTATTTCTATTTCACTACTAGCAGAATAAATTCCCTTTCTTTGTTCCCACATTTGATCTATTTCTTGAGAGAAAGAGATATCAGGATTCATTCTAGGTGTAGTGTCTGTTCCTTCTTGACTAAGAAGATATTTTTTAACATTACTAAAATTAGGATTTAAAAAAACAAAAGTTCCAGTTTTTTTGAGATTTTGGAAATTTTTAGAGTTTTCAATGGTACCGCTTCCAGTTGCTAGAATTCCAGAGAAATTACGACAAAAGTCATGAGTTACTCTTTGTTCTACTTCTCGGAAGACTTGCCAACCATGTTTTTTTACAAAACTGGCTATTTTTTCTCCAATTATGAATTCTACTTCTAGATCAAGATCAGCAAAAGGTAGTCCAGTCACTTTGGCGATAGCTTGTCCGAATCTGGTTTTTCCACAACCGCGGAAACCAACGAGGACGATGTTTTGTTTTTTCACGAATTATTTGTATCAGAATTTGCAAAAATAATCAAATGTAGATAATCTTCTTTAGAGAGATTTTTAGTGTAAAAACCATGTTTAGATCGCATTTTTTACTGGGAACGGTTGTTGTAATTTTAGGATTTTTTTCTACTGTTTTTGCTCAAGTTTTTCGTTATCAAGATGATGCAGATATTCCACAATGGGCAATTTCAGCTGTAGAAAGAGTGAAAGAAAAGGAAATTATTACTGGATTTGGGGATGGTACTTTCAAGCCTAATAAAGAATTGAATAGGGCTGAGGCTTTAGTTATTATTTTTCGGACAAAGGGAATTGATTTTGAGGATAGTGGACGAGTTAAAGACATAGAGTTTTCGGATGTTCCTCGCGGAGAGTGGTTTTCTGGGGCGGTGATAGAAGCGGCAAATAGAGGGTGGATAAAGGGCTTTCCTGATGGAACAATTCGTCCAGAGAAAATTGTGAATCGGGCAGAATGGGCGACTTTAATCATGCGTGCTTTTGAGCTAGAAAAAGAGGAAGACCCTGGGTTTGAAGATGTACCAGCAGGGATTTGGTTTGCGGAGCCAGTTTTTAATTTATCGGCTAATGGGCTTATTCGGGAAAAATCGAATAAATTCAATCCTTCCGACCCAGTAAGTAGAGCTGATGCTGCTTGGATGATTTCAGAAATTGTTCAAAAACCTCGTTTAATGGGTGAGTCTAAAAGTAATGAGTTTGCTACCGGAAATAGACGAGATGCGAGGCGTACAGCCATAAAACCAAGAGATTTTAATCCTAATAAACAAGGTTTTGATATTGAAAAAAAACAGGTTTCACTTGATGTCGTTCCTAGAGAAGAAGAATTAGAAGTTTTATTGAGTTCTGATTGGGTAGATTTTGGGACAATACGAATGAAAAATACTTTAGATGATCGAGTTGTTTTGCATTCAATGGAACTGAGACTTCGTTTTGAATCAACTAATCAGGGTCCTACTAGTAGTTTTTTAGTTCAGCTTCGAGGTGCTGGGGTGATTTTAGAAGAAGCAGTAAATAGAACAGGTACGATTTTCTTTGGTGGGATTGATATGAACATAGAACCTGAAGAAGAGAAGGTTTTTAGAGTAAAACTTAAATTTAATCCTGAAGAAAGTTATTATGCTAGAACTGGACTAGGGAAAATATCTGTTTTGCAGGCAGATGCTTCAATGATCAGTGTTTTTAATAAAGAAAATTCAGAAAGAACGGGAAGTTTGAGATCTGCTCCTATAGGATTTGAAAATAGAGATTTTGCAGTTTTTACGTTTAGTCCCTTAGATTAAGTATAAAATAAAAGTTTTCAGTATTGTCATTGCGAGGAGCGGAGCGACGTGGCAATCTATTTTCTTAATAAATAACAGATTACTTCTCGGCAAGCTCTTCCAATTCACTTCGTTCATTGCAAGATCATCCTGATCGCAATGACGGTTGATAAAAAGCTGTGAGAAATTATAAAAAATATTGACAAGATTAAAGCAAAAACTAAACTCTTTCCCGATGATAAAGGTATTGAAACGAGACGGTGAATCTGGTGATAAATTGCTCAAGCGATTTTCTAATCATATTAAATCTAGAAGACTTCTTCAAAAGTTTAGAACGCTCCGTTATTTTAGACAGAGTCCTCGTAAAATAGATGTTCGTAATGCGGCAGTGGTTAGAGAGAAACATAGAGCTGAGACTAAAAAGAAACAGTTTTTGAGCTAGGGATCTGCTAAAAAACACCCTTTTCCTTCGTTGTAGATCAAAAAGCAGCTCTTCGTACAGTTTATGTACGCCATCGCTTTGCTTTTCGTTCTACGCCTCGCATAACGGTATTTTTTAGCAAGATCTTAGTTCGTGTAACTTCTAGCTTGTTGAATAATGTATTTTTTTCTATACTTTTTTGAGATACATGGAAATACAAAATGTTTTGGGTTTGGCAACAAGAGAATTAAAAGATTTAGACAATCCAAAATTAGAGGCGGAAGTTTTACTTTGTGAGGTTTTACATTGCAATCGCATATTTTTAAAAACGAATTCTCATAAAAAAATATCTTGGTGGCAATATTTCTTGAACAAATTTTTTGTTCAACAAAGAAAGAAGAGAATTCCTTTAGCTTACATTTTAGGATATAAAAATTGGGCTGGGTTTAGAATAAAAGTAAATAAGAATGTTTTGATTCCTCGCGACGAAACAGAGATTCTTGTACAAAAAATTTGTTCAATAAAGAGGGATTTTAAAATAGAATCTATTCTAGATATTGGGACTGGGTCGGGGAATATAGCTATATTTTTAGCTAAAAAGTTTCCAGAAGTAAGTATTTATCTTTTAGATAAGTCATCAAAAGCTTTAAAGGTAGCAAAATATAATATTCAGAATCTAGAGATAAAGAATAATAAGTTTATTAAATCGGATCTTTTATCTAAAATTTCATTAAATTCTTCTTTTAATATTATTACTGCTAACCTTCCCTATGTTCCAGAAGAAATAGAAGTTTCCCCAGAGGTCGAAAAAGAGCCCAGAGGGGCTATTTTTGCAGGAAGAGATGGTTTAGGGTTAATTAGAGAATTAGCCGTTCAAATCAAAGATAAACAGATTGTGTTCAATGAATTATGGTTAGAGTTTTTGCCATTGCAAAAAGAGGAAATATCTCAGATTTTTTCTGATTATGAAATAGAGTTTTTTGAAGATCTGAATGAAGAAACTAGGTTTAGCAGAATATTTAGGGGTTGCTGAATTTAATGAAAGTCGAGGAAAAAGAGAGGAACGGAGTAAGCTGTATTGTACTCATACTGCGTCGAGTACAGCAGGTTTTGACGAAGAAATTCGCAAATTCAGCAACCCCTATTTAGTGTTTCTTTTTCGCATATTCATCTACAAATATCCCTACAGATGCTGCTATCGGAATTGATAAAATCATACCTAGAATAGACAAAGGAACGCCTCCTGCGGCATTTCCTAATACTCCACCAACAGCTAAAGCAAGAATTACTACTACAGAAGGAAGTCCCGTCACTTTTTCCATAACAAGTGGAACTAGTAAATTTCCTTCTAAAAATTGGATAAGTATCATCCAAGCAATAACCAGTAACATTAATATCCAAGAAACATTTAGAGCAATTAATCCAGAAAGGATTCCGGTGATTAAAACTCCCACATAGGGGAAAAGTTCCATAATTCCAGCCAAGAGTCCAATAGTGGCTGCATATGGCATGTCAAAAAAATGTTCAAAAATCTTCATTCCGACATACATTGCTAGTCCAATAGATATCATGAGAATAATTTGTCCTCTAAACCAATCAGACATTTTCTTTTGAATGACAAGGGTTTTATCTAAAAAGTATTTTCGTTCTTTTCCTGGAATAAGTGCTAGAAAGAAGTGACCTATTTGCTCTCTTTCCATTAAAATAAAAAATAAAACTACTAGTGCAAAAATAAAATTAAATACTCCTTGAAATATTTCACTTAGAATTAAAAATGTTGATCCGGCTACGCTTTGTAGATTTTTAGAAATAGCAGTTAGATTATCTGCAATAAATTTTTCGGCTTCCAGTGGATCAAATTGAAAGATTGTGAAAATTTTATTTAAGAAAGGAATTTCAGTATGTTCGTTAGTAGCAAAAAATTCTTTAAGGTCATAGGCAATAGAAAAGAGTTGTTCTGCTAGAATCGGAATAATTTGAACAAATAAAATAGTTATAACTCCTAAAAATAAAATATAGAGAATTAGGATGGCTATTGGACGAGGAATGTGTTTTTTCTCTATGGCAGAAACTATAGGAGATAAGCCCATGGCTAAAAAGAAACAAATAATAGTGACTATTAAAATACTCTTTAATTGAATAAATATTTCTCCTAAAGCAAAGAAGATGGCAATAATAATTAGTATTTTTACTACTGTTCCTGCGGCTATTTCTATTTCTAGTTTTTCTTTTTTTACTTTAGGTTGATTATTAAAAAGACTCTTTTTTTGTTCCATTGTTTTCTTTATCTTTTTATTTAAATGTTTTTCTCTTATTTCATTTATTTCACTGATTTTTTCGGAAATGGTTTCAAAAAATTTTTTCATCAATTTAAATTTTACATAAAAAAAACAAAGGGACAAGGGATATGAGACAAGATCACAAGTAGTAGTATATTATATTATAATATACTACTTGTTATCTCGTAATCTTATGATCTTGTTATCTAATTTCTACTTATTTTGTGCTCGAGATATTTGTTTAGCCTTGTGAATATTATGCTTTCTACAAGTAGGACAAAATTTTCTTAGTTGAAACTCTTTAGGATTTTGGTTTTGAGTATTAATTAAAATTTTATAATTTTCTCGTTGTTTTCCGTCTTTTTCTTTACAAACAGTACAAAAGAGAGAGAAGAAAGATCGTTTTTTAGTTGCTCGAGCCATTGTTGTTTAATTATCAACCTTCTTATTTTAGAAGCGTGAGAATTCTATGAAAAATAGAAGGATTGTCAATTTTTTAGACGTTATCTACTTCGATTTCTATTTCAGAGTCTTTAGAGGTATCCTTCTTTATTCCACAAATACAAGCTAAAACTTCATCGTCTTCTACTGGAAAATGAGCAGGTCCTAGAGCTTCTGGATCTAAACATTCTTTTCCTTGTTTGATTTTAGCAATACATCCTCCGCAAGCTCCAGCCATGCAGGGCATAGAAATAGGACAACCATTTTCTTGAGCTTGAGTTCCAAGAGAATCTTTGGAGTTACCTTCGAATTCGGTTATCTTTTTTCCAGATTTGTCAGTTATTTTTACTTTAGGCATATTTTAAAAGTTAATTTTTGAAATTGTATAGAAAAAATAAATATGAGCAAGTAGCCTCTCGTACTACAACATCGTCATTGCGAGGAGCAAGGCGACGTGGCAATCTGTTTTTTTTGTTAAAATAAATAATAGATTGCTTCTCGGCATGCTTTTCGACTCGTTCCTCGTCTAAAAATCATCCCGATCGCAATGACGACACTGAGGTTTAATACCCTCGTTTCCATTTACGCCATTTTTCTATTAGCCAATTAAGCCAATATTTCGTTGTTAATGGATAATCTTGTACATGAATAAATTCTCGTTCTTCTCCACCAAAACCTCGTTTAAACCTAGATAATCCATACCAAGGATGTTTTTTATTGTTTTCTGGACAAACTCCCCAGAAATTAAATTCCTGACAACCTCTCTTTTTAGCTTCTAGAATTGCTGTCCAAAGAGTGGCGTGAGATACAGGTAGTTTGGAGTAAATAGAGGCTCCTTGGTGGTAGTAGGCAGCGTGGTTATCAAAAAGAATAATAGAACTTGAATAGAATCTCCTGAATTTGCGAAGTTCTTTGTCAAAATCTGCGGTACTCGACGCAGTATGACTACAATACGGCTTACTCCGTTCCTCGATTTTTCCTTTACTTTCATCAAATTCAGGAGATTCAGTAGAATCATCAAATTCCATATAAGAAGAAAATATCTGTAGGTCGTTTCCAAAAATTTCTAATTCTTTTTCCGTAGTTGCGCGGGCAAAAGGAATGAAATGCTGTCTTTTAACAGTTTCTTCATGAAGTTGCCAAAAAGTATCTAATTCTTTTTTAGAATTTCCTTGGGTGACTTTGATTCCTACTTTTTCGATGCGTCTTACTTCATAACGAGTAGATTTTTTCATATTCTTTAGAAGCTCTTCTTCTTTTGGTTTTAGATCCAGTACCCAAGTAAGTTCTGGATTAACTAAATGTACTGGAGCAGAGATGAATTTTTCTTTTTTAAATATATTTTTTGTGTCTGGAGAAACCAGTGGAGAGATACGAACAAAATCACATTTCTCTTTTTTTCCTAAGTTTTTATATTCTTGCAGAAAGAGGCTGAGAGCTGGGTCTTGATGTTTAAGGTTAATTAGTGGTCCATGTGGAACATGAAGATAAGTTCCTCGCCTAGCTTTGATTTTTTGAAGTTGAACAATTCCTACAAGTTGGTCACCAAAAAAGATTCCAAAACGGAAGTTTTTTTCTCCTAGTTGTTCTCGGAAATCTCCGTATTTAGATGTTTGCAAGAACGTTTTATCTCTAGAAAAACTGTTATAGAAATTATCTAGTTGAGAAGCGGGGATTTTTTGTAAGAAAAAATTCATTTAAAGGATGATTAGGAACACAGTCTATCACAGTTAGTAGTCATTCTGGCTTGTCCAGAATCAGAAGTGAATTTATCATATTTATAAGCGTTAGCACGGCAATTATGTTGGGATAGGCACGAACATTCCCATGCAGGATATTTATGGACAGGATTCTGGACAAGCCAGAATGACTGCATATGCATATTTTTTATTTGTGCCATTTTATTTTTGTTTAGCTATGACCAGAGTTTCTCAAAAATTTCGATATCCTTCAAACTGGTTCTGATATTTGTCGGAAAAGTAACATAATTTTGGGCAAAGTGTTCTGCTTTTGGGCATTGTCCAAGTTGATAGTTGAATTTCTTTAAATCTGTACCAGCAGGAGAAATAGGAATACCATCCCATTCGTGGAGATTGAATCCTGATTTTTTAGCCTTAGATACTATTTGTTTGCGTTCTGTTTTTAGAATTACTCGAAAAGCATTATCTGGCACAATTATTTTGGCTTCTGGAAAAAGTTTAGTGAGAGTTTTTTTCCAAGCGATAGCTAGTTTCTTGCGGTGAGCAATGATTTGGTCTGCTTTTTGTAATTTACTTAACAAGATTTTTTGTTGAGTTACGGGAAGAGCATAAAGA
Organism: uncultured Candidatus Peribacteria bacterium; assembly: GCA_964459435.1. Taxonomy (GTDB): domain Bacteria; phylum Patescibacteriota; class Gracilibacteria; order UBA4473; family UBA4473; genus JAIPGU01. The sequence continues at coordinate 23,964 of CAYWLU010000002.1, read as the reverse complement.
GGGAAGTCTTCTTTTCCTTTCTTTTCTGAGTTTGTGACTGCTCTGGGCAATAATTTTGTTTTACTAGCTAAATAAGGGATTATTTTACCTCCCCAGTTCCACCAAGGAATAGCTAAAGCAAAAATTAAGGGTTGCAGGGCATGACGGATAGTCCAGCCTTTGCTAGCCTTTTCTAATTTAAAGGTTTTATTCGTAAAAAATTGAGATTTTTTATTCCAAATTACTGCTCCACCAGACACACAAGAAAAGACTTTTTCTCTTCCGAAACTTGCGATTCTGACATCGCAATGCATAGGAGGGTGATTTTGGAGTTCAAAAAGATGAGCACAGTCTTCTATAACTAGAATATTTTTCTCTTGGGCTATGCTAAAAATTCTTTCTAAAGGTGCTTTTTGTCCGAAAATGTGAGGAACTACGATAACAGAAAGCTTATCTGCTTTTTTCTTGAATTCTTCCAAAGAAATGACTCCATTATTGTCGGTATCTAACCACTCTATTTCATAGTTTTCCTTTAAAAAGGGGGTAGCCACCACGGCACAAATAAAAGCAGGTATGCCTATTTTTTTCTTTTTAGAGGGATTAGTTGCTTCTATGATTTTAGCTAGTCCAGTACGAATGGCGTTAGTTAAGAAGAAATTTTCTGTACCAAAGTGTTTAGTGAATAGTATATTATAATATGCTGTATTTTTTTGAGAATTAGAAACAAATATCTGTTTTACTGCATACAGACTGTCTGTAAAAGTAAAATTGGGAGATATTTGATTAGAGACTAGTTTTTTCATTTAAGAGTTTCCTTTAGGATCTGTAGGACATTTTTAGGCAATCTGGATTCTAGTAAGATGGCATCATCTTTACTTAAATCTTTTAACATATTTCGTAATTTCAGAAGATCAGATCCGTGGAAATTTTTTCCACAAGTTTTGCACCCTAAATCTCTAAAATCCTTTTTGAGCCAGAATATTTCTGCTTCAATATTTTTTAACTTTTGAAATATTTCCGCATGAATTTCTTTGGATTTTTTTCCTAATTCAAGGAGGGGAATGGCGATAAAAATTTTCTTTCCTTTGAATTTTCCTAAGTGATCGATAGCACTAAAAACTCCATCCGGATTAGCAGAATAGAGGTCTTTTATGATTGTTGCTCCAGAATAATGTTTTTCTATTGTTAAAGCTCTAGGTAGGGGAGGCAGATTTGTAAGAGACAGGGCTATTTCTTTTGGAGTCATTCCAAACTCCCGAGCTACCTCCATAGCAAGTAAGCCGTTGTAAACAAAGAATTCTCCTGCCCAAGGCAGAATCATGTCTTGGCCATAGACAGTAAAGTTTGTTTTATTTATTTCGCTTTCAATGTTTTTGGCAGCTAGTTTAGAGATAGGAAGTTTAGTAGCTTTGATTTTCTTATCTGCAAAAATTTCATTAAGGAGTTTGTTGTCAGAATTAAAGAATACTTTATCTGAGGCACTTTCTGCGAGTTCGAATTTGGCTTTTTGGATATTTCGTTGAGAACCGAAAAGTGCGATATGTTGAGCGTTAAGTCCGGTAAGTATACCAATTTGCGGTTGAATAAATTCACAAACTCTTTTAATTTCTCCTAGACGATAAGCCCCAATCTCTACTACGAATATTTTCTGTTTATCTCCTTTGAAAAAGAGTTTGTTTTTGATAACTAAACGAGCAATAGCAATCTCATTGTTCTGATTCTCTGGGTTCCACAAAACATTTTCTGAGTTAAATTTGGATTTCAATAAGTGGACCAGTAGTTCTTTCGTGGAAGATTTACCGAAACTACCAGTAATACCAACTCTAGTTACATTATTAGATTCATTAATAATCTTTTTAGCCAAATGAAACAGAACTCTTTGAGCAATCCAAACAGGTATTTTAGAAATGAGTACGGCGACTCCTAAACTAAGCCAAATAGTTCTTTCCCAAATAATAGTTATGAGATAAAGAGGGAGGAGGTTTGTGTCTTGATTAAACGAAAAAAGCGTTCCACTCAAGAAAACAAATATTCCGAGAATCATGAGAACTCGACCAGATTTTTGCGGGCGAGGTAGAATTCCTTTGAAAAACCAGAGATTAATAAGGTTTAGAAATCCGTCTTTAGTAGAGAAATTAGCCTTGAGTCTATCCCAACGATATTCTCGCAATTGCCAATTCTGCAACCACCAAGAGGTAGTTCTTATTCCTAAGAGGAGAAATACAGTTGTGAAGATAAATTCTAAGAGATTCATTTTATTGTATTGTCATTGCGAGCGACTAAAAGGAGTGAAGCAATCTCATATTCATCAGGAGATTGCCGTGTCGTCCCGCTAAGCGGGACTCCTCGCAATGACTATGTTTTTTTAAGGAATTCAGAAACAAGTTTTACTATTTTCTTTTTGTGAGTGTAGTGTAAACCGTGTTTTCCATCAGAAAAGATTTTTAAACGAGAGTTAGGTAGTTTGTCAGCAAAAACTCGACCAGATTTTAATGGAGTATAACTATCATTTTTTCCCCAAATTAAAAACATAGGAGCTTTAATTTTCGGTAATTCTTCTCTAAAGCATGGTTCTTCCAGGGTTTTTCTTAGGGTAGATTTTAATTCTGAACTAACAGAACCCCAGTCTCGAGCACCAAAAATACGACACATAATTATTTTTTGGATTTTCTGAGGAATTAGTCTTTTGGCTAGAGAGAATTTCTTGCTCAAGAAAACAGATATTTTCTGACGAAGAGATAATGGCCATTTTATTCCAGCGGCTCCTGTAAGGATAACTTTATCTGCTAGGCGAGGGGATTTTAGCAGCAAACGAACAATTATCCGGCAACCAAAACTATGGCCATAGAAAGAAGCTTTATTGATTTTTAATTTACCAAGAACTTTCTCTAACCACTCTTCATAATCATGAGTTGACCAACCAGACTTGGGAGGAAGATCTGTTTTGCCAAATCCAGGTAGATCTATAAGAACAGCCTCTAGTTTATTTTTTTTCACTAAAAGAGAAGCAATATTTATGAAATTTTTACTTTCTCCTCCCCAACCATGGAGAAAAATTATTTTTTGTTTTCCTTGTCCAATTCTCAGAACATGAGTTTTAACGCCATTAATATCCAAGAAATCTGATTTCATTAGCTGAATTATATATTAGCTAAAAGCTAAAAGCCAATTTTTGTTATATTATAATGTAGTGACTACGCAAACGGTTTAAGCACTCTTTCTAAAACCTTTTTGTTTTGTAAATAAGCTAAAACAAAGCCGTAATTGGTAAAAGGAATATTGGATTCTTGGGCTTTATTTGTTCTATGAGAGAATTTTTGACGATCTATCATGCATCCGCCACAATGAATAATTAGTTTGAATTTTGTTAGGTCTTTAGGGAAAGGTTGTCCAAAATTAAAGGAGAAATTTAACTTACCGCCGACTTTTTTTTCTAGTAGTTTAGGAATTTGGACAGTGCCAATATCGTCACATATTCGATTATGATTACAGGCTTCTACAACCAAAATATTGTCGTTGGATTTTAATTTATCTATTTGTTTAACTCCCTCTAGAAGTAAATTTAATTTTCCGAAAGTCATATGATGAGCCATCATGACTGAAAAAGAGGTCAGGGGAATGTTGTTTGGGGTCCAAGGAGCTATTATATCAAAAGCTTGGCTATCGGTGATAATCAGTTGTGTCCCCTCTGGAGTTTTTTGGAGGTGATCTACTAATTTTAAAAAGCGTTTTTTTTCTGATTTAGAATTTTTACCGCGAGCTTTTTTTAGATCTGGACGAAAGAGAACAGGTGTAATGAAATTTCTTAGTAAATACTCCATGATCATGCCTTGAGGACGAAGAAGTCTCTGAGTTGGAGTTTCTTCATCCATAGGAATAACAAGCAAGACAAATCCTTTTTCTTTTAGGGAGGGGATTAGATCAATATCACGAGATTCTTTTTGGAAAAAGGTATGAATAAAATCAATAAGGTGTTGATGATCTTCTTTGTTGTTAGCTTGGAGAGAAAGACAGGGGAAACCTAGTTTTTTTTCTATAGTTTCTAATACTTCTTTCTCTTGAACACTAAAATTGTTCAAGATTATCAAGACTTGTTTATTATGTTTTTGAGCTCGTTTAATTAAATCTAATTCTAAATCTAGATCTTTATTTTTTGGATCTATAACTAGCAGACTTAAATCGGCTTCTGCTATGGCTTCATGTGTTTTTTGTCTTTTTTTATCTCCTAATTTAGACATTTCATCTACTCCAGCGGTATCTAGTATCTTAAATGGTCCTAGATCATGGATTTCCATCAGGCAGGTAACGGTGTCGGCGGTAGTACCTGGAGTTGGATCCGTAATAGCGTATTCTTTTTGATCACTAATTAAATTAAGCAGGCTAGATTTGCCGACATTAGTACGACCAATAATGGCGATGATACTTCGTTCTTTTCGTTTAGACATTATTTTTAATAGATAACGAGATTATAAGACAACAAGATTGCGAGGGAGGACTTAGCAATTTTTACATCTAATATTGTCATCCCGAATTTATTTCGGGATTTAGCGGTGAGTTAAATATTGCTTTATTTATAGTTAGATGCCGGAATAAATCCAGCATGACAGTGTGTTTTTGCTTTTAGACTTTTCATCTTTTTAACTTTTAATCTATCTGTATAATGAAGAGAATTTCCTTGTTTATCAAGAACGGGATTTAGTTTAGCCATTTTGACCTTTCCAATAGTACATTCAATGCAGTCTGAAGGGTCTTCGTCCACACAAGGTTTATCTTGGTATAACAAATATTTGTATCGGAATTTTTTAGGGGTAACCGAGGGCATAATTACATTTGCTCCTGCTTTCAGGGCTAAAATTCTTCCTTGGGGTTTAAACACATCTAGGGCGGTAGCAGTAGCAATATTGACGGTGGGCATTAGGATTCTTAGGAGGGCAATAAAATTAAGAGTGGTATTGAAAATTTCTTCTTTATTTTCTTCCCACCATTTTTTATTTTTAGTATTACCTAATGGAGTATCTTCATGAATGACATATGGTCCTAGCCCAAACATATCAAAATCCATGGTTTGGAAGAAGTGAAGATCGGCAATTAAGTCTTCTATGGTTTGTTCTGGAATTCCAATCATATTCCCACAACCTACTTGATAATCTAGTTTTTTGAGATTTTTGAGCGTTTGGATTCGGTGTTCAAAGGAATGAGAAGCGGGATGAATTTTTTTGTATAACTCGGGATTACTGGTTTCTATTCTTAATAAGTAACGATGAGCTCCGGCATCTTTCAACTCTTTTAAAAAATTGTAATCTAGCTCTCCACAAGAAAGAGTTATACCCATGTTTGGGTAATTTTGATTAATAAGCTTAACCATATCTAGTAAGAATTTTTTAGCTGAAGGGGAAGTTAATTCTCCAGATTGAAGAACTACTGATCCGTATTTTACTTTATCTATAAAATTCAAACTTTCTTTTATTTCTGCTAAAGTCATACAGTATCGTTCTACTTTTTTATTTCCGCTTCTAATCCCACAGTAATTACAGTTTTTTTCACAATAACTAGAGAATTCTATAATTCCTCGAAAATAAACATTATTTCCAATAACTTGCTCTCTTATTTTGTTAGCTTTATTAAAAAGCTCTGTTTGGAGAGTTCTTTTTGCTTGAAGGTATTTTTTAAGATCAGAGTCGTTCATTGTTTAGTAGTTAGCTATTAGTGTTTAGAAATTAGGATGTAGTTATTAGTATATTATAATATAACAATTAAAGTTCGAATTTCATTATTTTGTAATCTTATTATCCTGTCCTATACTTTATACATAATACTTAATACTAATTTAGTTTAACATGACAGAAATTACAGATATTATAGACGAGAGAAAAATAAACGGAATTTTAGAAAAAACAAAATTTCCTACAAAAGAAAAAATTCTAGAAATATTGACCAAAGCTTCTAAACAAAAAGGGTTAGATTTAGAAGAAATTGGTTATTTATTGTACACAGATGATAAAACTCTTTTAGAGAAAATTTTTGCTACTGCTAAAGAAATAAAAGAAGATATTTACGGAGAGAGGTTAGTCTTTTTTGCTCCGCTTTATGTTTCTAGTTATTGCGTGAATGATTGTGAATATTGTGCGTTTCATTGTCGGAATAGTATTCCGAGAAAGAAATTAACTCTTAAAGAAGTAGAAGAACAAACAAAACAATTAGTAGATATGGGACATAAAAGGTTGTTATTAGAATTTGGAGAACATCCAACTAATGATATTGATTATATTATCGATGTTATTAAGACGATTTATGCTACTAAACATAAAAATGGAGAAATTAGGAGGGTAAATGTTAATATTGCAGCGACTACTGTGGAAGATTATAAGAAATTACAAGAAGTAGGGATTGGAACTTATCAGTTATTTCAAGAAACTTATCACCGGCAGACTTATGAGAAAATGCATCCACGTGGTCCAAAATCTGATTACGAAAGACAACTATTTGCGCATGACCGAGCATTTGCAGGAGGAATAGATGATATCGGACTAGGAGTTCTTTTCGGTCTTTATGATTACAAATTTGAAGTTCTTTCTTTAGTGTCTCACGCTAAATATTTGGATAAGAAATATAATGTCGGACCGCATACTTTATCTGTTCCAAGATTCCAGCCAGCAGATACAGTGGATTTAAAATTAGAGCATGAAATAAATTCAGATGAATTGTTAAAGATAATTGCGATTTTGCGTTTAGCCGTTCCTTATACGGGCATGATTATTTCTACCAGAGAAAAACCAGAAACTAGAAGTAAAGCTTTTGAACTTGGTATTTCTCAAACTAGTGCAGCTTCTTGTACTTCTCCAGGAGGATATGGAAAAGAAAAGAATCTAGAACAGTTTAATCTGTCGGATCATCGTAATTTAAGTGAAGTAATTAAAGGAATAATGGAACAAGGACTTTTACCAAGTTTTTGCACTGCTTGTTATCGGAAAGGTAGAACAGGAGAGGATTTTATGCATATTGCAAAACCAGGAGAAATACACAATTTATGCAGACCTAACGCAATTTTGACTCTCAAAGAATATTTAATAGATTATGCAACGGAGGAAGTGAAAGAGCTTGGCGAAAAAATTATTCAGAAATATTTAGCTCAGATTTCTGATAAAGGAAATAGAAAACAAGAAACGATTGATCGTTTAAAGAAAATTGAAGCAGGGGAGCGGGATCTTTATTTCTAATAGTATATTATAATCAATGATGCCCGATGAAGACAAATGCGAAGCATTTGATCAGAATCGTTGGCAGAATTGATCCTGCCATTCGGCTCTGAGGTCTGACGACCTCGTCGCTCAGGCTCGAACGAGAGCGAGCGAAAGCGAGTCGAAGGATTTTGAGGGCATTTCCCCGCCCCTTGGGGCGAAATGAAAAGTATTTTTCTTATTTAATACCCCGTACCCTTGGGTCGGGGTTCTTTATTATACTATTAAAATAGTTGACCCTTTCTGATATTTTTCTAAAATCTATTCGTTCTTTTGAGTTTTAAAACCACGAGTACAGGGTAGCTGAGCACGAATAGGAATTTCGAGTGTAGCGAGAAATTTTGTAAATGAGTGTGAAGATCTCTGTACGAGTGAAAAGGAGCGAAGACGAAATAAGCTGAGTTGATTGCGTAGCAATTCACGAAGGCAATGCAGTCTTCTGGCGACGCGCGTGTCGTATAACGGCTTATTACCCCAGCCTTCCAAGCTGGTGACGCGGGTTCGATTCCCGCCACGCGCTCCAGCATACTTAAACCGCTTATAGTGCGGTTTTTTTATATTGTGATACAATTTCTATATGAAAAAAGTGATTCTTTATATTGCCGAAAGTCTTGATGGATTTGTGGCGACACCAGACCAAAGCGTTGTGTGGTTGAATCCTTATTTTGATGAGGAATATGGAATGGATTCCTTTATGAAAAGTATTGATACGGTAGTTCAGGGGAATACGACCTATCAGCAATTCAAACCTAAATATGAAGGAAAAAATAGCTATGTCTTTACGAGGCATCCGGAAAAGTATTCAGAGGCGGGAACAACTTTTGTGAAAGGCAATCTACGTGCATTTATAGAAAATCTGGATAAAGATACTCATCACAATATATGGTTAGTGGGTGGGCCTACTTTATTATCTGAATTTATTAATGAGGGTTTGGTAGATAAATTCATGATATTTGTCATGCCAACTTTACTTGGTGAAGGAATTCCTTTGTTCCAAAAACTTGAAGCGAAGCCAGTACTATCTCTAATTGATATGAACAAATACAAGAATGGAGTTGTTGAACTACACTATTCTGTTAAGCAATAGTACAAGCCCCAAAATCCCTCAAAAAAGTTTGATTAACCTCCATCCAGGAGCTCCAAGGTATTTAACTGCATAAATAAAGCATTTTTTGGATATCTTTAATTTAGAATTAAAATTTCTTCTTTACTTTTTTATTGAGATGTGACATAATTATTACAGTTGTAATACAAAATTATGAGACAAGTCCTGTCCGCTTCATTCCCAACTAACGTTGTAACTGACATAAAGAGACGTGCTAAAAAGAAAAAAGTTACAGTTAGTTCTTATTTCCTTTACTTGTATGAAATAGAGAAAGATATGATTAGTGAAGAAGAAATTATTGTTATGCGTGATAAGGCACGATCAAATTATAAAAGAGGAAAAACAAAAGTTATTAAGTCTTTAGCTGATTTAACAACTTAACTTATGAAAGTACAGGAGATTCATTCAGATAAAAACCTTGTAAATCAATTTCAATCTCTTCCAAAATATATTCAAAAGAAAGCTATAAAAGCAGAAAAGTTATTTAGAGACAATCCTTTACATCCTTCCCTTCGTCTTCATAAGCTGAAAGGGAAAATGGCAGGACTTTGGAGTATTTCTTTAGACAGAAGTTATCGGATTATTTTTGAACCTTTAGAGGATGGTAATATTTTGTTTATTAGTATAGGTCGTCATTCTATTTATAAATAATATTCTAGAAAAGTTAGATTAACCTCCAGCCAGGAGCTCCAGAGTGTTTTTTAGATATCTATTCCAAAAACTACTCTGATTAGATATCCCACAAAGAAGGAGAATCCAGCTACTCCCATACTAATCGTAACCATCTCTAAGAATCTTTTCCGGAAAGGAACATCTTTAGCGATAGAGACATAGAGATTAAAGAAGAGAATTATTAGAATAGCAATTAGTAAAGTAAGTCCCATGCAAATCAAATAATTATGAACAAGAAAGAAGGGAAGTACTAGTAAAATAACAGTAAGAATATAGGCTATTCCGGTATAAATAGCGGCTTTAAAAGCTTTTTCTGCTTCTTGCCCGTCTGCTTTGTTAGACAAGTATTCGGAAGAAGCCATAGAAAACGAGGCAGCAATACCGGTAATAAGGCCGGCCAAAGCAATAATATGTGTATTTTGGAAAGCAAGAGTGAAGCCAGCTAAAGCTCCAGTAAGTTCAACGAGAGCATCATTTAGTCCTAAGACTATAGATCCAATGTAATCTAATCGTTCTTCGTTAAGAAGTTCAATTAATTGTTTTTCATGTTCTTCTTCCTCATCTACTAATTTTCTAGCTTCAGGGATATCTTTGGACATTTCCTCGTAGTTTATTTGGGCGACTTCTTCGCCCTTTTCCATAAGTTTTATAGCAAAAGTAAATCCTAAGATTTTTGCTATCCAGAAAAACTTAAATATTTTCCATTGACTAGGTTTAATATCTTTCTGGGAATATCTTTTCCAAAATTCAGCGTGGGAGTTTTCTTCGTTGGCAATTTTTTGTAAGATTTTTTTATTCTTGCCTTTCATTGATTTAGCTAGTCTGGAATAGACATGAAATTCCGTAATTTCACTCTTTTGGGCTAAATAAATCTTGACCATAAGCTTGGCATTGATTTTGGTATTATTCATATCCTGAATTTATTCTATCTAATTATACTTTTCAAGTATTTCTAAGAATTGGGGATTGACAGTATCTTCAACTTTTCCAGTTCGAACTCTAGAGTTCGAACTGGAAAAGTTGAAAAAGGAGATATTTTGAACTCGGATTTAAAATTGGCATTTCTGACAAAAACTTGTGCCTCTTCCCGCAACTTTAGTTTTTTGGATTAGGTTTTTGCATTTTAAACAAGGTTTATTCGCTCTTTGGTAAACTTGGAGGAAATTTAGGAAAGATCCTTTTTTGCCTTCAGAATCTACATAGTTGTTAAAAGTTGTGCCTCGATACTTAATAGCTTTCTGGAGAATTTTTTTCGTGTTGGTGTGAATGTTAGAAATCTCTTTTGCAGTTAAGGTGTCGGTGCGACGAAGAGGTGACACGCTAGATGCAAAAAGGATTTCATCGGCGTAAATATTACCAATACCAGCAATTATGCTTTGGTCTAAGAGAAAAGCCTTAATGTTTCTTTTTTTGTTTTTTAGAAGTTCTTGGAGTTTGTTAAGGGTGAATTCTTTCTCCAAAGGCTCTACTCCGAATTTAAGAAGAATAGGGGCTAATTCTTTTTTATTAACGAGTTGTGCGTAGCCAAACTGGCGGAGATCGTTAAAGAATAACTGACTTTTGTCATCAAAGGTGAAGAAAAGATGAGTATGTTTACCAGGTAAATTAAAATCTAGTTTTGCGTCACTGTGACCACCAGCAATAATTCCATTTTTTTCCTGGTAGATTAATTGGCCGGTCATCCTTAGATGAATTAGCAAAAATAAATCATTATTAATTTCTAAAATCATTAATTTGCCACGACGACCTACTCTTTTGAAGGTTTGGTTTTTAAGAGTTGTTTTGAATCTAGAGAGAGGACTCTTGACAATTTTCGGTAAACGAATATCTATTTGAACAATTTTTTTGTTCAAGATTTTTTGATTTAAATCATTTTTAATGGTCTCGATTTCTGGTAGTTCTGGCATGTATGGAATTTTTACTTTCCTAAAAATAATGTTTTTCCTTAAAAATAAAAGTATTTCAAAGAGAACTGTTTTTATGATACTTTCTCAATATGAAAATATTTTCTAAAGGGGAAATTTGGGCATATCCGACAGACACTAGTTTTGGACTAGGGGTGCGGGCAGATGATGAAGGAACTCTAGAAAGATTAGCTATTTTAAAAGGAAGGACATCTAAACAGTATTTTTCTTTGATGGTTAGAGATTTAGAGATGCTTAAAGAATTTGCGGAAGTACCAGTGGGGTTTCAGGCAGATTTTTTTATGGAAGAACCTAGGACAGCAATACTTAAACCAACTTTTTTGCTTCCAGTATCCAAGTTTTGGCCAAAACAGAGCGTAGCCTTTAGGGTGGCTACAATTCCAGAAGTATCAGAACAGATAGACTACCCCATTACTGCGACTTCTGCGAATCTAACGGGACAAGAACCTGTTTTTGATAGCTATAAAGTAACTGAAATTTTTGGAGATCAGGTGAAAATTTTTTCAGGGATTGAGGTACTAGAAAAAAAGGAAGCTTCGGAAATATGGGATTTTACGAAAGAAGGAATTAAACAACGCGTTCGGTGAAAATTTCCCAAAGACCTTGTCCGAAAAGGGTGAGTATGGCAACAATTATTCCACTAATTAAAACTCCTGTTCCAACAAAAAGAAGAGCTTTTTTGTAGGGAATTCCGAAAAGATATGAAATAAGAACACCTGTCCATGCACCGCTTCCAGGAAGTGGAATAGCAACAAAAGTAATTAAAGCGATTTCACCAATAACAGCTATTTTTTTAGAATGACGGGTTCTAGTTTTTTCAAAGATTTTAAGCATAAAACGATGAAAGGCGGGAATAAATCTTTCTGCTAGTCGAACGATAGTAGGTAACAAAAGAAGTAAAACAGCAGCCGTTAAAATACTTCCAACAATAGAAATGGCAGTGGCTTCATAAATAGATAAACCAAAACGCAAATGTCCCAATGGGATAGAGGCTCTAAGCTCTAAAAAAGGAGCTATTGACCAGAGGAAGGTGAGGTAATACGGACCAAGCATTGGCGGTATTCTAGTACGAATTTTTTTTTTGGAAAGAGAATTAAGTAGAAAAGATTCACCCCGCACCTTTTTTATGTAATTCTTGAGTATTAATTTGTGTTTGCATTGTTAATGCGGGCATGATTTAAATTAGAGGTTAATATAAAAAAGGTGCGGGGTGAACAAAAAAAGAAAACAGAAAAACCCCAAGGTCAATCTAAAACTATAAAAAAACATTGTGCAAACACAATTTTTGTTCTAAAATTATTCAAAAGGGGGATGTTGTGTGCTTATAAAGTATAATAGCTGGGATTGGTCTTTTTCCACTAATTGCACACAACTTTTGCACATTTACACAAAAAGAGAACAAAAAATGACCCAAAATAACTTGTTTCACGAGCCTGTCCTCAAAAAAGAAATTTTAGCATTGCTTCTATTTAAAGAGGTTGAAACTGTTTTTGATGGTACTGTGGGTTTGGGGGGACATGCTGAAGTAATTTTGCAGGAATTCCCCCAAGTTACGACTTACATTGCTTGTGATTTAGATACTGAACATTTGGAGTTTGCTAAAAAGAGACTTGGAGAATGGAAAGACAAGACTTATTTTTATCATCAGAATTTTGCTCAACTAAAAGAGCTTTTAAATGAAAAAACAAAAAGACCATTAGTTATTTTATTGGATCTAGGGCTTTGTTCTCATCATGTTGATGATGTAGAGAGGGGGTTTAGTTTTAAAGAAGATGGACCACTTTGTATGGCTTTTGATTCTAAGAAAAAGAATGCTTGTGCTGATATTTTAAATAAAGCTTCAAAAGAGGAACTTATAAAAATATTACAGGAATATGGAGAAGAGCCTCACACTCAAAAAATTGTTAGTAAGATTTTGGAATATAGAGAAGAAAAAGAATTTAAAACTACTTTTGATCTTCGTTCTGTAGCGGAAGCAGGAAGTCATCCTAAAGACACAAAAAAATCTTTAATGAGGGTTTTTCAGGCTTTTCGAATCGCAGTTAATGACGAGTTAAATGTTTTACAAAAAACAGTAGAATCGGCTTTAGAGATTATGAAAGAAGGGGATCGTTTGGGAGTTATTTCTTATCATTCTTTAGAAGATCGAATTGTAAAAAAGCTTTTTATACTTAATTCCAAGCCAGAAACGGTTGAGACAGAAAAATCACTGCATACTGAGATTGCACCAGCAAGATTTCAGCTTTTGAATCGGAAACCAATTGTTCCAACAAAAGAAGAGATTGTAAATAATCCTCGTTCTCGAAGTGCGAAGTTCCGTATTTTAGAAAAAATATGAATATTATTCATCATTCATCTTTAGAAAATAACAGAAGGTCTCAGACTGGAACAAAAACTAGTTACTATTTTATTTGGATTATTAGAGGCGGAATTTTACTTGCTTTAATGTTAGGATTTTTCCACTTAATGCTTCTTAATTCTTTGGGGACCAAGGGATTTGCTTTAGAGGAATTAAAGACCGAAAGAATTATTATCCAAAAACAAACGGAGAAATGGGATATTGCTTTAGCAATACCATTAAGTCTTTATGCCTTACAGAGTTCAGAACAGGTGCAGGAAATGGAAAAAACAGAAGAAAGAGGTTATTTGTATGTTAAAGAGGGAAAGGTGGCGATGATTAATGAGTAGTATTATATTATATTATAATATAATACTCATTGATTTTAATTCCTTGTTTTCTTAGAGTGAAATAAGATTTTTATGAATAAAAACAAAAATTGGTTTCTCTTTCAGATAAATAAAGCGTTACTGACTCCTGTTAGGGCTCTTAAGAAAAGATATATTCCGCTCTTACTTGTTTATTTTTCTTACGGTCTTTCTGGGTTCAGTGCGATTGCTCTTTCTTTCTGGGAAAAAGAAAGTCTTTCATTATCTACAGAGCAATTAATTTCTATTTCAGTATGGATTATGATTCCATGGACATTGAAAATGGTTTTTGGTCAGATGGTGGATTCGGTGCCTTTATTTGGTTCTAATCGTAAAGGATATATCTTTTTGGGAGCAATATTTATGATGATTGGTGCTGTTTTGCTGGCAGGTTTAGCTGGTAGATATGAATGGATTATGTGGATAGGAAGTGAATATACGATTTATTTACTTTCGGCGGTTTTTACTACTTTTGGATTTGTTATTCAAGATGTAACCGCGGACACAATGAGTACAGAAGTGGTAGAAAGAACCGAGAAATCAGTTCAAGGGGATTTAGCTATGGTACAAGTACTTGGAAGATTAGCGCTAAGCTTAGCTATATTTTTAGTAGCTGGACTTGGGGGATGGTTGGCTACGAACTTTTCATATGAAGCTATTTTTTGGGCGACTATGATTATTCCAGTTATCTCTTGTATTGGAGTTCTGTTTGTTAGGTTAGAAAAAGTAGAAGAACACGAAAGAAAACCAGTGAATTTAAAAATTTTAGGTGGGGGATTAACTTTTGCAGTATTTTCCGTGGTCATGGCGGTAATTAATCATCCCTTCTCTCAGGAAATTGTGTTTGGAGTGTCTTTGGTATTGCTTTCTGGCATGCTTTACTTGGTTACTAGAGATATTCCCAAAGCAAGGTTTAGAGTTTTACTTTTTACCATGATTGCCCTATTTCTTTATCGGGCAACGGCTCTGATGGGAGTAGGACCAGGACTTAATTGGTGGACGATAGATGTCCTGGGTTTTAACCAAGCTTTCTTTGGAATATTGGCTCAAATTGGAGCTGGGGTGGCATTATTAGTGTTATGGTTTTTCTCAGATTTTATTGCCAATCGTCCAGTTCGGTCAGTTCTTATTTTTCTAGTCTTTTTTGGTAGCATAATGTCTTTACCAGAATTAGGACTTTTTTATCGAATACATGAGTTTTTAGGATTTGAGGCTAAAACTATCGCTCTTTTTGATACAGCCTTAGGTAGTCCACTGGCTCATATTTCAATGGTGCCACTTTTGGCGCTTATCGCTTTTTATGCTCCTGCAGGATATAGAGGAACTTGGTTTGCGATTGGGGCATCATTAATGAATTTAGCTTTAACAGCGGGTAATTTATTAACCAAATATTTGAATCGTATTTTTGTTATTACTCGGGAAGTATTAGACGAAACAGGGAAAGTTTTGGTATCTCAAAATTATGAGGATCTGGGGATTCTGATGATTTGCAGACTTGTTCTTTCTTTTGTTATCCCATTTTTAGCAATTTTATTTTTCTTAAAGAAAACTCCAAAAATATCTCAAGTAGAAGTAGTAGAAGATATTTCTGACGAAGCACCGATTCCAAGTAGAAAAAATGAAATAATGGGAAATTAATTTCAACCCGGGTTCTAGGAAATTTTGAACCCGGGTTAGAAATTAGAATCGATTTTTTTGAAAAAATATTTAGAATCTTTTCACATGGTACAAAAAAATACTTTTCTTCTTAAATCTGGACTTGCTCAAATGCTCAAGGGGGGAGTTATTATGGATGTTATGAATGTAGAGCAGGCTAAAATTGCAGAAGAAGCTGGTGCGGTGGCTGTTATGGCTTTAGAAAGGATTCCTTTTCTTATTCGCAAAGATAAAAAAGTGGCTCGGATGTCAGATCCTTCAATGGTTAGAGAGATTAAGCGAGCAGTTTCTATTCCTGTTATGGCGAAGGTGCGGATTGGTCATTTTGTGGAGGCACAAATTCTAGAAGTGCTAGATATTGATTTTATAGATGAATCTGAAGTACTTACTCCGGCAGACGAAGAAAATCATATAGATAAAAATGAGTTCAAACTTCCTTTTATTTGTGGAGCGAGAAATTTAGGAGAAGCGTTACGGAGAATTGCAGAAGGAGCGGCTATGATTAGAACTAAAGGCGAAGCAGGTACTGGTAATATTGTAGAAGCAGTGCGACATATAAGATGTATTAACAGAGAAATAGGAGAACTAACTAGTTCTAATTTAGAAGGGAAAGCCAAAGAGTTCGGTGTAGACAAGAGACTTGTTCGCATGGTTTTTAATAAAAAGAAGTTACCAGTGGTTAATTTTGCTGCTGGAGGAGTGGCTACTCCAGCAGATGCCGCCTTAATGATGCAATTAGGAGTAGAAGGAGTTTTTGTTGGTTCGGGGATATTTGGGGCAGAGAATCCTAAACAGATGGCTAGAGCCATCGTGGAAGCAACTACTCATTTCAAAGATCCAGAACTATTGGCAAAAGTTTCGAAAAATATAGGAGAGGCAATGGAGGGAATGGAAATGGAAGATTTAGAAACAGAATTTGCTGGTCGTTGATTATATTACGATGAAAGTAGGTATTTTAGCGCTACAAGGTTCCTTTTCAGAACACGAAGTTGTTCTGCAAAAACTAAAACAAGAATTTATTTTAGTAAAAACAAAACAAGATTTAATAAATCTAACGCATTTGATAATTCCCGGAGGAGAAAGTACCACTATAGAAAAACTACTTAAGAAGTCTGGAATGTGGGAAGAATTAGAAAAGAGTATAAAGGGACTAAAAGTTTTTGGTACTTGTGCTGGGTCAATATTATGTGCCAAGTTAGGGATGGATATTGAAGTAGATAGAAATGGTTATGGGGCTCAAAAAGATTCTTTTGAAGCTGAATTGGAATCGGAAATGTTTTCAGAACTTAAAGGGATTTTTATCCGAGCTCCTAAATTTAAGGTTGGTAAAACGGGTATTGTTTTAGCAAGTTTTAATGATGAACCAGTATTAGTGGAACAAGATAATTTTTTAGTATGTAGTTTTCATCCAGAATTAGTTGGCGAAATTAGAATTCATGAGTATTTTTTGGAAAAGTGAGTATTATAATATGTTATCCCGCATTTAACCTCTGTCATTCCGCATTACACCCTCTGTCATCCCGCATTTATTGCGGGATCTGGCTGTTAATTAAGCACCTGCTTTGTTTTATGGTTAAATACCGCAATAAATGCGGTATGACAAATTAAAAAAAGCCTGCGTTCAAATTTTATATGCGTAGTATGAAGAATCTAAAAATATCGTCATTGCGAACCCCGCCTTGGGCGGGTGTGGCAATCTGCTTCCTTCGAATTTCAAATAGGAAATATTTAAAAATGAAAATTTTATGAAAATTTGTCATTGATTTTTTGATGATCAATAGCTATGAATTATAAAGTACTAACTAATCAAAATGCCATGTCTAAAAAAAAGTCTGGTTTACAATTAAAAATTATTATCAATCATAGTAAACCACCAATATGGCGTAGAATAGTCATACCATCAAACTGTACTTTTCATGATTTGCATTTGGCTATTCAGTCATCTTTTGATTGGGAGGGGTACCATTTGTATGGTTTCGAAGAAGGGGGAAGAGCACGGCTTTGGAATGATGAGCAAATTGTAGATTTATCTATTGAGGAAAACGAAGAGATTGGAAGTATTGATAGTAGAACAGAAAAAATAATCGATTATCTTAAAAACAAAGGTGATAGAATTTCTTATACTTATGATTTTGGGGATGATTGGCATCATGGAATTATTCTTGAAAAAATTATTGATGATTATGATTTGGATTATCCTAAATGTATAAAAGCTTCTATGCATGCACCTTGTGAGGATTCAGGGAGTCTTTGGGGTTGGTATAATAAACTCAACATTTTAAAGGGGATTAAAATAGAAGGTATTAATGAAGAAGAGGCAGAGTCTATTGTGGAATGGATGTGTGAGATGATTCCAGAAATTGAAGAATTAGAAGACCCGAAAGATTTTGATCCTACAGTTGTAGATATGGATGCAATAAATGAGGAACTTTCAATGTTTCGAGATCATGAAGTATGAAAGATCTATGAAAATCAGGTATTGATTTTTTGCTCGTCAATAGCTATAAATTATACAAATAATATTTAATTTACATGGCTTCTGCTTTTTCCGAATTCACGAATTTGTATGAGTTGAGTTTTGTCGTGATGGATAAAAATTATTTTTAGTTCTATATACCCATAACTAGAAAAAAAGTTTTGACATAGGTCTTTTAAGAAAGTAATATTTTCTTATAATGAAAAAAGAAGAGTTTGAGATGATATATCAATCTAAAAAGTTTATAGAAAAACAGGGAACAAGTACTCTTAGGGGCATGTTTAAAAAATATTTAAAAGATCATCCATTTGTTCGCTGTAAGAGTTTAAAAAATCGTAAAGTTTTTTTAGATAAATTGCCAGAAGCAATTATAAAAAGAAAAAATTGTAAAAATAGAATGCAAGCATTTTGGGTTGGAATTGATATTGTTAAAAATGCTACTGTTGTTTCAAAAAAAATAAGTGGGTATGAAATATTAGGAATATCTGCTGATAAAAAGAAAATACATATTCATTTGAGAGAAGAATTGTATAAAAAAGATAAAAAATTATTTTTAATTTCTACATATTATGGTAAATAAAAAAAAGCTCCCTCTCCCTAGCATGTGGGAAACAGAGCCTGTGAATTGTTTCTTTCTTAAAGGAGCGTTTATGTCAACAGAGGACAACCTAAAAGCAATACCGCAATGTATTCAAATTATACAATGGGTATTTTTAAAAGTCAATAAAAAAGTGGAAGCTGAATGGGAATGTTTGTTCTTATTCAATTTCTACTTTTGTAGATTAGTTATCTTGTGTGGTTTTTTATTTAATTATTATAACCATTTATACGAGATTGCGTTTGGTAATAAACCAACGCATAATTTTTTTTTATAATATTTTTTAATCCTATTTTTTATGTTTAAAGAATTCACAAATTTGTATGAGTTGAGTAAGACTTTGAGGTTTGAGTTGAAACCTGTGGGGAAGACTCAGCAAATGCTAGAAGATAATCATGTATTCGAGAAAGATGAAATTATTCAAAAAAAATATAAGCAAACGAAAGTGTATTTTGACCGTTTACATCGAGAATTTGTTGCAGAAGCATTGAAGGATGTTTCTTTTTCAAATATTCAGCAGTATGCAGATGCTCTAAAGAATGTGAAAAAAATCACGAAAGAAACAGATAAAAAACAAAAAGACCAATGGAAAAAGGGTCTTGAAAATGAAGAAAAAAGATTGAGGAAAGAAGTTGTTGGTTTTTTTAATGCGCAGGCAAAAAAATGGTCAGAGAAATATTTAGGATTAAAGAATAACGATTTAAAAATTTTAGATGAAGAGGCAGTGTTTTCTGAATTATTAAAGGTTCGATATGGGAAAGAAGCAGAGACATTTATTTCTGTAGAATATGTGAACAAAAAAACTGGAGAAATAACAGAAGAAACGGTATCTATTTTTGATGAATGGAAAGGTTTTACGGGATATTTTACGAAATTTTTTGAGACTCGAAAGAATTTTTATAAAGATGATGGAACTTCAACTGCTTTGGCAACAAGAATTATTGATCAAAATTTACGAAGATTTGTAGAAAACATATGGACGATAGAAAAATATCCATCTAATTTTTTATCAAAACTTGATATAGCGGACAGAGAAGAAATTTGTCATATTGAAAATTATGTTGAATTTATTTTGCAGGGAGATGAAAAAAAGACAAAAGGGATAAATCGTTATAATGATATTATTGGGAGGGTGAAATCAAAGATAAACAAGCACCGACAGGATACAAAAGAAAAAATTCAATATTTAAAAACACTTGATAAACAAATTTTGAGTGAAAAAGAAAAGTTTATTGATGAAATAGAGGATGATACGAGATTAAAATTAGTTTTGGAAGAATTATTGAAAACAGGGGTGGAAAAGACTCAAATTCTTAAAGCTCTTTTTAGGAAATTTATAAATTCGCCAGAGGGGTTTGAGTTATCTAAAATTTATTGGTCAAAGAAAGGTTTTGAAACGATTTCTCGGCGTTGGACATATAAAACGAATGAATGGGCTGATGCGTTGGCAAAAGTATTTAAGGAGGAGGAAAAGAAAACTTTAAAGAAAAATGAGGGTGGGGAAATTCCTTTTCCTGATTTTATTCCATTAGAGTATCTCAAAAAATCTTTGGAGAAGTTGAATATGAAGGGAAATTTCTGGAAGGAGAAGTATCAAGAAAATATAAAGTTACAGGAGGATATTTGGAGTCAATTTTTGCAGATTTTTGAGATAGAATTTTCTGAACTTTTTGAGAAAATAATTCAAACAGATAAAGGTGAAAAAACGATAGGGTATGATATTTTTTCTGAAAAATTAAAAAATTTATTGAGTGAGGAAGGGTTGGAGAAAACGCCTAAAATGAAAATTATAGTTAAAGATTATGCAGATAGTTTATTGTCGGTATATCAATTTTCTAAGTATTTTGCGATTGAGAAAAAAAAGAAATGGGATGATTCAATTGAGATAGAGAGTAATTTCTATTCATTATTCAAGGATGAATATTATCATGATACTTTTGAAACCATTATTCAGCCCTATAATCTTTTGAGAAATTATTTAACAAAGAAACCATGGGAAGAAGTTCAGAAGTGGAAGTTGAATTTTGATTTACCAACTCTTTCTGATGGATGGGATAAAAATAAGGAAAGTGCGAATGCTTCAGTTATTTTGCGTAAAGATGAGGAATATTTTTTAGCATTGATGAAGAAAGGTAATACTCATATTTTTGATGACAAAAATAGAGATGAATTTGCAGGAAATGAGTACGAAAAAATGGTTTATAAACTTTTACCAGGGGCGAATAAAATGCTTCCGAAGGTATTTTTCAGTAAATCAAATATTGATTTTTTTAATCCTTCTGCTGAGATATTAAGAATTCGAAATCATTCAAGCCATACAAAAGGTGGGGATCCGCAAAAGGGTTTTGAGAAAAAAGATTTTAACATAAATGACTGTCATGCTTTGATTGATTTCTTTAAAAATTCTCTAAAAAAACATAAAGAATGGAAAGATTTTGATTTTACATTCTCTGATACATCTTCTTATGAAGACATTAGTGGCTTTTATAGAGAAGTAGAAAAAGGTGGGTATAAAATCTCTTGGGATAATATTTCCGAAAAACATCTCGAAGAAAAAAATAAAAATGGTGAATTATATCTTTTTCAAATTAAAAACAAGGATTGGAATAAAGGTTCAACAGGAAGCAAGAATCTTCATACAATGTATTTTGAAAATCTTTTTTCCGAGGAAAATATTGCAAAGAATTTTATTTTTAAATTAAATGGACAGGCAGAAGTTTTCTATCGTCCAAAGGCAATTGATGCAGTGAAAGTTAAACGAAAATTTCCACGAGAAATAATTGAAAAGAAGCGTTATACAAAGAATAAAGTATTCTTTCATATTTCTTTGACACTCAATCGAGGAACAGGAAAACCGTTTTCTTTTAATCAACAGATAAATGAATTTTTGGCTCATAATCCAGATATAAATATTATTGGAGTAGATCGAGGAGAGAAGCATTTAGCGTATTATTCTGTGATAAATCAGAAGTCAGAAATATTGCATGATAAAAATGGAAATCCTGTTTCGGGAACTTTGAATATTATAAATGGAGTTGATTATCATCAAAAACTAGAAGAAAAGGCAAAAAATCGAGAACAAGAAAGAAAAGATTGGCAGGCGGTGGAAGGGATTAAAGACTTGAAAAAAGGATATATTTCTCAAGTTGTCCGAAAACTGGCGGATTTAGCGATTAAGTATAATGCTATTATTGTATTTGAAGATTTAAATATGCGATTTAAGCAAATTAGAGGAGGGATTGAAAAAAGTGTGTATCAGCAACTTGAAAAAGCTTTGATTGAGAAATTGAATTTCTTGGTAAACAAAGGGGAAAAGAATTCTGAACAAGCGGGTCATTTACTAAAAGCATATCAATTAGCATCTCCATTTGAAACTTTTAAAGATATGGGAAAACAAACAGGAATTATTTTTTATACGACTGCAAGTTATACCTCAAAAATTGATCCAATTACTGGTTGGCGACCGAATTTGTATTTGAAATATTCAAGTGCAGAAAAAGCAAAACAAGAGATTTTTAAATTTTCAAAAATAGAATTTGAGAATGATCGATTTGAGTTTACTTATGATATTGGAAAATTTAAAGAACTGAAAGATGCTCCGAAAAATACGATTTGGACAGTGTGTTCGTGTGTAGAGCGATTTCGATGGAATAGGGGATTGAATAATAATAAGGGCGGGTATGACTATTATGGAGATTTGACGAATGAATTTAAGCAGTTATTTGAGGATGCTGGGATTGATTGGAATAAAGATATTAAGGCACAAATAGAGGCATTGAATGAAAAAGAAAATGTGAAATTTTTTAGGGATTTTATTTTCTTATTTAACTTGATTTGTCAGATTCGAAATACAAATCTAGATGAAAAAGGAGATGATAATGATTTTATTCTTTCTCCAGTTGCACCATTTTTTGATAGCCGTGCAGATAATGGTAATAAGCTTCCAAAAAATGGGGATGACAATGGAGCATTTAATATTGCGAGAAAGGGAGTAATTACACTTCAAAAAATTAATGAGTGGAGTAAAGATAATAAAAAGTTAAAAAAAGAGGAAAAACCAGAAAAGAAATATCCAAATCTTTTTATCGGAAACACTGAATGGGATAACTTCACCCAAAACAAACAATCATGACTAATCTCCAAAAATCAACTTTCCATCTATACACATCAAATAATCAAAAAATATTCGAAAAATACCTTTGAGTGCGAAGAATTAAAGGAAAAATCAGTGCATTCCATTTTGGAATACATTGCAAATTTAAAATTGGATTCAGTTACCGAGGATTCCTCGGTAGTTGGACAATGGCGGTAAAAGTAAGTAGAAGTTTATTAAGAAAACAGATTGCCACATTCGCCACGGCGAACTAGCAATGACGATGGAATAGCGAGTTGTGAAAGGGGTCGAATTCGACCCCTTTAAAAGAGAGGCAGGGACTCTTTTGATTTATTTGTTCTTTCTCCTCAAAAATGGATAGACATTCAGTTAGTGCAAAAATTGCACATACTGATAATTATTACTTTTGTAGTAACTGGATTTGTAATCGGTTTGATTTGTTTTTTGTGACTGGATTCGGGACAAGCCAGAATGATGATGAGGGGTAAAATGTAAAAACTTACGATTTTTCGACTTGCATAAAACATAACATTATATTATAATATAATGTTATGGAATCTTATATTACAATTACAACTCTTAATGACTTTGTGTTTTGCCCAAAATCAATTTACTTCCATAAATTATATGGAAGATATAATAACCGACTTTATAAACAGAATCCACAAATTATTGGCACTATCAAACACGAGAGTATTGATGAGAAAAAATATTCAAGTTTAAAGCGATATATTCAAGCATTAGAGGTCTATAGCGAGAAATATAACCTTTGTGGAAAAATTGATATTTATGATCAAGAAAAAAAAGAACTGATTGAAAGAAAGAACAAAATTATAAAAATTTATGATGGGTATCGCTATCAGCTTTATGCTCAATATTTTTGTCTTTTAGAAATGGGATACGAAGTACAAAAATTATTTTTTCATTCGCTTTCTGACAATAAGCGATATGAAATTGATTTACCTACTCAGAAAGAAATTCGGGAATTTGAAGAAATTATTGAACAAATTAAGAGTTTTGATGTAACCAAATCGGGTTTCGTGCAGAATCCTGAAAAATGCAAAAAATGTATTTATCGAGAACTTTGTGATTCTAACCCTTTTTAACCATGTTAACTCTCCCCGATTTTCGTGAAAAACAAATAATTTTTATAGAAAGTTATCAAACGAAAGATATAAAATTTAAAAATGATAATTTGATTATTCAAAAAGATGGAAAAACAGTAAATCAAGTTCCATTTTATAAGATATTTTCAATTTTTATTGTTGGGAATTGTACTCTAACAAGCGTATTGATAAAAAAAGCTCTTAGTTTCGGAGTGGTTATTGTTCTAATGGATATAAATTTTTCTGTTTATGCAGTTATCGGTGGTGAAACCGAGGGAAATTTTTTATTAAGAGAAAAACAATATTTAGCGAAAGATGGTTTGGAAAAATCAAAACATTTGGTTGCTAATAAAATCCAGAATCAATTGCTTTTATTAAAGACAAAACGA
>CAYWLU010000001.1:11150-59765 GCA_964459435.1 uncultured Candidatus Peribacteria bacterium | reverse complement strand
TCGACATATCTTCTTTGTCCTTCAGCGTAGATAGTGTCAAAAGCAAGAGAAGATTTACCACTTCCGGAAACACCAGTAATTACGGTCAATTTTCCTCGGGGAATTTCTACATCTATATTTTTAAGGTTGTGCATTCGTGCACCCTTTACAATTATATTTTTAGTCATTAATTAAAAAGTAGAAAAGTAGAAAAGTAAATTTAAAAAACGAGGACGATTTGCCCTCGACGGGCGAAGCCTAGCGACTTACTTGCTTTTTGTCAAAACTTTTGCTATAATGTTCTGATAACTTGATAAAAATGAGTTTTGAAAAACCTAACTGGCGAAGCGTAGATGATTATTTAGAGGGATCTAAAGAAGTAGATAAGATAGAAAAATCTACTAAAGAATCTCTGGTTAATTTAAATATAGCCCCTAAAGAAAATCCATATGGGAAAGGTTGGAACGAAATTCAGGAAGCAGAAAGAATAACAAAAGCAGAACGAGGGGTAGAGGAAAGTCTTGCACAATTAGATTTAGCAGATCTTTCGGGTGACACCGCTAGTAAAGAATTTAAAGATGACCAAGATATTATCAGGGCAGAACAATTTTTAATGGCTTTATCTGAACAAGCAGAACAAAGAGGATTTGGAGGATTAAGACGGAGTACTTTTCCGGGAGAAAACACCTAAAAAATCTTCAATCTTCAATCTACAATCTTCAATTATAAATTTCTAAAGCTAAGTGCATTATATTATAATATAATGCTTTATTGTTTTAATTTTTAGTTTGAACTGAAAAAAAACTAAGAGCTAAATTATTTAGTCTTCTAAAATCACATTAACGAGTCGTTTCTTAGTTTCATCGAGTGAGAAGTTTTTTTTGACGAATTCTCGTGCTTTTTGTGTAAAAAATTGGACGTCTTGAGGGTTGTCTGCAAAGAAGGCAATTTTTTTTGCTAGAGCGTTAGGATTTTGCTTTTCTATTCGTAGAGACTGTTTAGTTTTTAGGAAAAGTTCGTAGTTTTTTAAAATATCTTTAGGGCCTGTTTCGTCAAAGGAAATTATTAGTTTGCCAAGAGCCAATCCTTCGGTGACGATTCGTCCAAAAGTTTCTGGTTCTGTGGGGAGGACTAGTAAACAATCAGCTCCAATAATAGCTTCAAAAGGATTATCTATTTCACCTAAGAAATGTACATTTTTGATGTTTTTTTCATGAACAAATTTAAGAATATCATCTCGGTATTTCATAGTTCTGGTATCTTCTTTGAAGGGACTTCCGACAATAAAAAATTGTACATCTGAATGAGAAGCTTGTAGAAGCTCTGCGGCTTGTACGGCAAACATTTGTCCTTTGCGGGGATCTATTCGACCGAGCATTAAGATTTTTTTTATTTCTTGGGCAGGAGCTTGGTTTGGTATAGTAGAGAAATCAATTCCGTTTTCTATAATCCGAATTTTTTTGAAGTCTTTTTGATTAACAACACTTCGTAAATGTTCTCGGCAGGGGATGGAATTGGCGATTAAGATATCAGAAGTTCTAGCAATGCTTTTCAAGAGAAAAGCGGGAACAGTGAAATCATGATTCATGACAATCCATTTTCCTGAAATATGAAAAATCTTTTTTGCTAAGAACATCACAAAGTGTGCTCTGGGGGTGTTGGAAAAAAAGACTTGAGTATTTTTTGCTTGGGCTAATTTTTTCAAATTTCGAGCGGTTTTTATTAATCTAAAAATAATAATCAGCTTTTTAAAAAAACTTCCCCGAACTGATGGGAAAATAAAGTCTTGGACTTCTATTTTATTTGGTAACAAGATTCGGTATTTTTTAGATTTTGCTCCTAGTACTACAGGAAGTATTCTTCTCGTTTCTGAAGGGGTGAGTTTCTGAAAAAAATCTAACAGAAATCGTTCGGCTCCTCCGAGAGTTTCTCCTTGATCTAGAAAAAAAGTTTTTGTTCTCATCTAGGTTGATTCTTGAGTTTTTGCTTAGAAAAATCAATTAAAAATTTTTGGGCAAAAGTTCTAGACAAACTAGCCCATGTGAAAAAGGACAGAACAAGAACTAAACTAATATTCCCTACCAACTTGGAAACAGGAAGCGGTTCTATTTGTCCAAAAAAATGGGCAATTTGTAAAAGAATCTCCAAACCAATAAAGGCAGGAATAGCAATAATAGTAGCTATAAATTCGGGAAGAAATCCCGTCAGAGTAACTATAAAAGAAAAAAGCATATTGAGAGGAATCAAAGGTTCTGCTAACAAATTAGACAGAATTCCTACCACGGGAAAACTACCAAAATAAAGTCCTAGAATAGGTAATACTGCAATTTGAGCGGAAAGAGTTACTATCAAAAGAGTTTTGAGTCCAAGTTTGTTAGGAATTTTTGCTGAGATTTTTTCGAAGATTGGAACACCAAAAATAATTCCCAAGGTTGCCAAAGTAGATAAGAAAAAACCAATGTCTGTTTGAATAAGACGGGGACTAAAAAGTCCGATGACGACCATAGAAAGAAAAATGAGATTGCGGACATCTGAAAATTTTCCCAGAGCGACACTCCAGGCAACAATAGAGCCCATTAAAGAGGCTCGTAGAACGGGAGCTTCTAGTCCAGTCATGGCGACAAAGAAAATTAAGGCCAAAATACTTCCTATAAAAACAGCTCTTCTGCCCCATTTTCTTAAAAACAAAGAAATAAAAATGATAATAATTGTGACATTGAAGCCAGAAACAACTAATAAATGCTGTAATCCAGAACTAGTAAATTCTTTTTTAGTGGAAGGAGGTAATTCGTTTTTTACTCCCAAAAGAATTCCCATGGCAATTTTGTTGTGAGGGAGGGGGAGTGCCCTTTCTAAGTTATTAGATAGAGTCTGACGAGTTTTGGCGGCAATGCGTAGTAACCAATTTCCTTGGGTTCTAATGCTTAATATTTTAAATTTAGAGGGATAGCGGACAATAGTTTGTACTCCAAAACGACGGAGATATTCTTGGTAGTTAAAATCTTGAAAGTTGCGAGGACGGGTAAGTTTTCCGGTAAATTTTAATTCATCGCCGTAGTTAAGTTCTGTGAGAGGAGTAACAACCAGAAGTAGTTTTCCTTGTTTTGTAGTGATAATAGCTCGGTTATTTTTTTCTCTTTGGTCTGGAAAGCTAGATACAAAACCAGTAATTTCTTGGATTTCGGTGTGATACTGACTTAGTTCGTCATTTTGTAGATCAGTTGTTATTCGCCAAACACTAAAACTTGTGGCTAAAAGAAAAGTAGCAACTAAACCTAACCAGAAATTTTTCCAAACGATGGATAGAAAAAAAAGGATAGTTCCTAGTAAGAGAAAAATTTGTACCGATTCATTTTTTTGACCCAAAAATAAACCAATAAATAGAACAATCAAAACAAGCCGTAATTTTTCTGACTTGGTTAAGATTGGAATACTTAGCATATTATAATATAGTGCCTAGTTATTAGCTATTAGTATTTAGTTTTTAGAAAATAAATATACACCTAATGAATAAAAGCTAAAAGCTAACAACTTATTCTTCATTGACTTTTTTATTGAAACCATCGAGAATTCCTCTTGATGCGCTACGCTGAAGTAATTCATAATGCGTGGGAACTAACAACTAGTTCTTCTAAACTAAAATGGTTCTGTTTTGTAGCCAGTTTTGCTGCGGTAGTTACTTTTATTTTTGAAATTGCTTGGCAACTAGGAATGTTGTCGGCGGAGTTCGGAATTGTTGAACATGAATTTGTTTATAGGACAATTGGTACAAGTTTGTCTTTTCTAACTTCTCATCATCTACTTGGTTGGGCATTTTCTTTGCTTGTTTTTATTCTTATTTTTGAATTTGTTTTACAGCCATGGATTCAAGCAACTTTGATTTTATCTGTTCGACAAGGGTTTAATTGTCCAGAAAAGAGGCTTTCTTTGAGACAGAAAATAATTGAAGGGGGGGCTTATTTCTTTAAGTTATTTGAATTTAGAGCTTTATTTTCTCCGTTTGCATTAATGACCATAATGCTTTTTGCGGCAACTATGTATCGTTATTATCATGGAGAAATTTTTTCTCAAATTGTGTTACCAGTAATTATACCTTATTTAATTATTTCCTTTTTTATTAATATTTTTATGTCCTTCGTGCCTTACTTCTTGGTTTGTGAAAAGTGTGATTTGGGACAATCTATTCGAAAAAGTATTGGTTTAGTTTTCCTCAATTTTGGTGTAACCATGGCTATAATCTTACTAATGTTTTTAGTTAATTTCCGAATTATTATTAATGTGTTAGTAATTATTGGTGTTCCTATGGGGATTTTGGGAGCAGCAACTTATTTTGCACAATCATCATGGTTGGGGTTTATGGTTACCTTGGCAATAGTTTTAGGAGTGGTTTTGGTTTCTTTAGCTTCTTATCTAACTGCTATCGTAGAAATTTTTTCTACAGCAGTGTGGGAAAGATCTTTTTCTAGTTTAAGAGCTAAGCAAAAAGAACTTTCTTCTGAAGAAGAAGTGGAAGAAAGTCCTAAAGAACCAGCTAATGAAGAATATATTTAAGATTGGACTTGGAGTTTTGGGAGTAATCCTAATACTTTTTTTGGTGAGAGAATTTTCTCTATCTAAAGAACAGGAATTAAGGATTTTGGCAGAAAAAAATGTGGTTTTAATTCAAACCCCAAGTAAACAAATTTTGAGTTTTGGTGATACGGAAAATAGTTCCATTAAAAGCCTTTTTCGTTCTCTTCAGCCTTATTTTTCTCATTCTGAAATTCTAAGAATAGAAGAACTAAAAGAGAATAAAGAATTCCAAGGGGAAGATTTTAGGTTGAGCGTTCTTTCTAAAAATATTTTTAATTTTGAATCTGATAGCCAAAGATTTTGGTTGATAGGAAAAATAACAGAAGAAGAATTAATGAATTTGCGAGCATTATCTATTTCCTTTTCTTCAGATTTTTGGGTTTTACAAACTAATGATTTCCCAGATTTTTTTCCTTTGCCAGACAAGGGTATTTTGTATTTGGGAGAGAGGAAACCAGCAAAAAAAGTAGAGAAGTTAGCCAAAGAAAACAAGATTCCTTTGGTTTCTATTAAAGAAACAGGTGGTTTTTATCTTGAATTTTTAGGGGGAGAGTGGAAACTACGGGCGAGACAATGAAAAAGAAAAATTTTGGTGTCCGACAGCAGGTAGAAAATCCAATAGAAGTGGAGAAGTTTTTAGATGAACTTTGTAAAACTCCACCGAAAACTAGAGATGAATTGGAAAAAAAGAAAAGAAATTTTTCGGCTCGTACAGGAATACCTCCGATTTTAAATAGAGATCTAATTGCTGTTATTGGTGACAAAGAGTTGCCAGAAGATTTAGAGAATCTTTTTAAAAAAAGAGCGGTTAGAACAGTTTCTGGCGTTTCTCCTATCGGGATTCTCACTAAAGCATATCCATGCCCCGGTAAGTGCGTGTATTGCCCCCTAGAGGATAGGATGCCGAAGAGTTATCTTTCTTCGCAACCGGCTGCAGCTCGTGCTTTACGGAATAAATTTCATCCTTTTCGGCAGGTAGAATCTAGAATTGCGGCTTTAAAAGATTCTGGACACCCTACTTCCAAATTAGAAGTGATTGTTATGGGAGGGACTTGGTCTTTTTTACCTAAAAAATATCAAAGTTGGTATGTGAAACGAGTTTTTGATGCGGCGAACCATTCCAATCTTCAATCTTCAAACTACAAACTACAAACTATAAATTTCAAACTACAAACTACAAACTCTCAAACTTCAAAAAATTTAACTGAGGCACAGAAAATTAATGAAACAGCAGAACATAGAATCATTGGATTAACTCTAGAGACTAGACCAGACTTTATTACCGAAGAGGAGTTAGTTAGGATGCGTAAACTTGGTTGTACACGGATAGAAATAGGGGTGCAAACCTTAGATGATGAAGTGCAAAAACTAACTAAACGGGGGCATACTAGGAAAGATGTTGCTAAAGCTATGCAGTTAATGCGAGATTTTGGATTTAAGATTTGTTGGCATTTAATGCCTGGACTTCCGGGGTCTAATGCTGAAAAAGATCTTGAATGGATGAAAGAGGTTTTTAGTAGTTCAGATGCTCGTCCAGATTTTATCAAGATTTATCCTTGTCAGGTGTTGGCGAATTCAGAATTGGAGAATTGGTGGAGAAAAGGTGATTTTCAGCCGATGTTGGATAAAGAATTAGTAAAATTACTATTACAATTCAAAACTTTTGTTCCACCTTGGACGAGGATTATGCGACTTATGAGAGATATTCCTATTTCTGATGTTCTAGATGGAGTAAAGTTTTCTAATCTACGGCAGATTATGAAAGATCAACCCAAGAAACTAAAAGAATTATTAGGAAGTGATATGAAAGATGTTCCTGAAACTTGGTCTTGCCAGTGTATTAGATGTCGGGAAGTAGGGTTTTCAACTAATAAAAACTTAGGAGTACCAGTTTTGAAAAGACGAGACTATGAAGCTTCTGGGGGACAAGAAGTATTTTTATCATTTGAAACAGAAGATGAAAAACATATTTTTGCTTTACTTCGTTTACGCAAACCAAGTAGTAAAAAATATATTTCCTTTAAATCTGTCTTACAAGATGCTGCTTTAGTACGAGAAGTTCATTCTTACGGTACAGAAATATCTGTGGGCAAAGAGGCAGGAGTAGGACAGCATCGCGGACTTGGTAAAAAGCTTCTTTTTGAGGCAGAACGAATTGCAAAAGAGGAATGGGGACTTAAAAAGATGACTATTATTGCTGGAGTAGGGACTCGAGAATACTATCGGAAGTTTGGTTATGAACTTAAGTCTACATATATGACTAAAAAATTAGGGTAATAGACGAAGATGTTGACAAAAATTATAATTTCATTATAGGTTTATAAAATCTTATTTTTAAATTATGCCAGAACAAGAAATTAATTTGTGGGAAGAAATGGAACCAGCTATTGATGCTATTGATACAGAAAATCAAGTGGGATTAAGATTAAATAGTATAGAGCATAGATATGATGACCAAATAGAACAATTAAAGTTACTTGAGGAATTTCTAATAAAATTAAGAAGTTTTGTTTGTGAACAGAAGAGTCTGGATTTTGGTCAGGAGCAAAAAGCTATAAATCTTAGATGTGAAGTAAGAGATATAATAAATGAATATTTTACTTATTCCAAAAAGAAGGGAATTTTGGGCGCATTTTATAAACTTCTATCTGAAGTAGATGAGGATAATTATTTTCTTTGGAATAATACCTATGAAAAAGTTTGGGGATATATAGATAGATTAAATCAAGCAAAATTAGGCACTATAAACAAGATTTCTAAAACATTAGGAATAACTACACAGGGGAATTTTTGTAGAGGCGGAAATAACCAAAGATATAAAGGAATTCCTTTTTGTACTACTATTGGTAGTGGAAGTTCTAAAAATAGAGCATTAAGTGATGGGAATGCTTCTATTTAAGAGTGTTACCCCCGCTAGGAAGCTCTTACCCCGCTTTGCGGGGACGAAGTTACGCAATATTCTCCCGATAAATCGGGATCGTTTGCTTCAGCGAACCTACGGTTCTATTCTAACTGCCGAAGCAGTTTAAAAAAACTTTCCTCACCCACAAAGGGGCGAATAAAGTTTTTTAGCTGGTACCCCCGCTAGGAATTGAACCTAGATCGTCGCCTTAGAAGGGCGTTGTTCTATCCATTGAACTACGGGGGCGTCGTCGGTGAGGACTCCCGTTGGACTCGCGATCCCGCCACAGCGGGATAGCTCGTCATACTTCGTCTCACCTCCTCTTGCTTATACGGAGGTCTTCATGCTCGTTTTACGGTATTGTCTCGCTACACTCGACAACACCTACTCGCATTCAGCTACCCCGTATTCGCAGTATTAAAAGATCTATTTTTTGGAGGACTGCACTACCTTAACTACCTCATATTCGCGAAGAAATTGTATTTTCAATAACTAAATTGTCAATCTTACACCTTAGCTAATCGCTAAAAGCTAATAGCTATCTTAGAAGTAATTATTTGGATTAACCTTTCTACCACGGATACGAAGTTCGAAGTGAAGATGGATTCCCGTTGGTCCAAAAACTTTTCCACTGTTTCCCATTAAACCAATTAATTGTCCTGTTTTTATTTCATCTCCCTTGGAAACTTTCATGGTATTTAGATGGGCATACAAGGTTTGAACATCATTACCATGATCTATTATAATATGGTTTCCATAACCATAGTTCCAACCAGAATCAGCTTTAATGATTTTGCCACCAGCTGAAGCATAAATAGGGGTATTTAATTTATTGGCAATATCTATAGCATAATGTCCTTTATGGAATCCTTGAGTTAGAACACCTTTGGTTGGTCTTCTAATCCTAATACCAATAGATTCCAATGCTCCAGGTTGGTTATTTTTGGTTGGGTTTGTGGTAGTTTTAGCAACAAAAGTTTTTTGCGCATCTGGTAGGAATATTTCTTGGTCTACTTGAAGAGCGGAGTCTTTTTTAATTTTGTTGTAAGCATAAATTTTAGAAAGTTCAATGCCATGATTTTTAGCAATTTCTCCTAAGGTATCCATGGATTGAACTTGGTAATATACCCCATCAGTAGGGGGAATTCTGAGTTTTTGACCTACTTGTAAGAGTTGTTTGATATTAATCCCATTGTTCCATAACAAGGTAGAGACTTTAATACCAAACTTATGAGCTATTTTTACAGGATTATCTCCAGATTTAACAAGATAGTTAAGGGTTTTGTCTCTTTTGCGGGGTTGAATTTTTACTACGAGATTTCCTTCTTCATCTTCCATGAGGAACTCTCTTAGACCAGCAGTTCTAACTCCTGCAGAATTGTCTAAAAAACCTATTTCTGAAATAGGAAAATTTATTTTTTCTTCAGTTAGAAATTCTTCCCCAAAAGGCTCTTTCGACCACAAAAAATAAGGTGGTCGAAAACTTAAAATAAACATTATAAAAATACCAAGAGTGATTAGTTGTAATCCAAAAGGCGAATGTAGAGCCTGACGAAAAGATTTGAGAAATGAATTCCACACAAAACTAACCATGTTTGATTTTACCGGTCGATTCTAACTAGAGACTTTCATTCGTCAATATTGCTTTTTTTCTGATAAGACTTCAATTTCTTGTTTCAGAGTTTCAGCTAAATTTTCTAATTCAAAGATTCTAGAACCCCAATCAACATTGCTTTTGCCTATTTTGGTAGTAACATTTTTTACTGAATTATCTGAACGATCATAGGTAAAATTAAATTTATGTACTCTGTTTAGGATGGCTTTTTTTATTAAAAATACTTTAATTTCTCCGTCTATGATTTTTATATCTTCCCTAGAAATAGAAAAACCCTTGAGGCTAAAAAGTTCTTGGACTAATTTTCTTTCTAAAATAGATCGTGGGGTTGTTTGGGAGATGAAAATTTTATTTTCTGATAAATCTTCTTCTGGAAGAGAAGTAATTTTTTTATCAGAAACTTTATTAAGGAATCCTGTTATAAAACGGAGAGGAATTTGTTCTTGAAAAGAATCTCCGGCTTGAATAGTTTTAAAAAACTGAGTCGTAAAATCAAAAATTCCGGAGATAGAAACCTTTCGCCATTTTCCTTCTGAAAATTCAGTGAAACCTTCTTCTCGATTAGTTTTAAAATTCATCTTACTAGTATCTATTCCTTGGTCAGCAAAGGCTCTTTTTAAATCTTTGGCATTCATGATTTGAGTAGAAATCTTATTTTCAGAAGTATCAGGTTGGTCTTGTTTTTGTTGGATTTCGGTTATTCGTTCATCAAGTTCTTCTTCATATTTTTTAGCTAATTTTATGGTATCAAGCTCTTCTTTAGTTAAGCCAGTATTACCAATAAGAGTAATTAAGTTTATTAACTCGCTTTCTTCAGGAGTAAAAATATCTCTACCAAGTTTTTTAACAACTTCGTCTGTCTCTAATATTTTATAAGTTTGAAGTATGATTTTAGAGATTTCGATTTTAGTTTTATCTTCTAAAAAAGTACTTAAGAACCATAATAAATCTTGACTAGATTCCAGACGAACTTCATCTAGAAATTCTATTTCTAGGTGATTTTTAAGTTCAAGTTCAATAAAAAGTTTATATAAATTGAACAATTCTTCGGTTTGGAAAAAACTTTCTCTCTTTAATATTTCTACAAAAAGCCGACGCATTTTTGTTATTCGAAAAGATTGTTCTGGGGTTAGGTTAACTTTTTTTAAGCTGGTATTTAGTTTTGAAAATTCGTTTTTAGCTTTACGCAAATAATTATTAGAAAGCAAGTTCTCAGCATTTGAAAAGGTTTTAATGATTTCATCAAAAAAACTATTTGAACTTTGTTTAAACCAAAAATTAACGAGAATTTCTTCATTAGAACCTGGTATGATAATTTTTAACCAAGCTTGATGGGCCTGAATAAAATTATTCCATTGGTTTTCTAAAGGAATATTACGATTGAGGATTCTTTTCCAGTCAGGATTTCGGAGAGATTTTTCAAATTCTTCGAGAGATTTTTTGGCTAAAGATATTTTTCGATTTTTTATGAAAAAATGACTTTTCACAAAAGGGCTGATGAGTTTTTGAAAACTTCTTTTGTCGCGGACATCGGGAGATAAACCTATAGCAAAATTATTTTGAATATTTTGGATAATGGTTATCAAGCTATTAAAGAAATTATCTTGAGAAGAATTAAGCCAAGTTTCTGGCTCTATTAGAGCAAAATTGGTAATTTGAATTTTGAGATCTTCAAGTTGTTCTAGAGATGTCTTGAATTTTTTCTCTGAGGGATTGTCTTCTTGTTCAAGATCAGACAAAAGGAATGGCTCCATTCTGAAATCTTTTTTTAGTTTAGAATAGAAAAGAGATTGTGTTTTAGGAGTAATTATTTTTTCTTTAATAGTGGCCTTCATACCGGATGGAATAACAAAAGGGTAATTTAATCCTTCAAAAAACACTTCCACAGAATTACTGAAAGCATATATTTCGGATTGGTTTTTAATGGAATCACGAACTACAAAGATGTTAGACCCAGAGGCATTTAGAACTAGTGGACCGATTTTTAGCCAACCAGGAACTGGTGTAAAATCTTTTAAAGAGAAACCGTTTTTTGGATCTGGTAGATAGCTTTTGTAATTAATAAAATAAGAGCTCAAGAAAATTTCTCCTTGGATAATTTCACGGTTTCCATCTTTAAAATCTATTTTAGATTCAGGAAAAAAAATCCAAAATTCTCCTTCGGGAGTAAATATTTTTCTGCTTGATTCTTCTTTTGGAATAATTATTTCTTCAGTTAATCGTTGTGATTCTAAAAACGGGTTTTTTACCTTTTGTAATAAATCAAAACGGGAGTTTTCTGATACAAGAATGGCGGCAAAGACCAAGAAGGCCAATCCAAATCCAATAAGATACTGTACAAACTTTTTCATCTTCTCCTGATTATACCAGTTTTGCCCCTATTTTACAAGTATTTTAGGGGATATAGGCTTCTTAAATATCAAAATATTGACGAAATATCCTTTTTTTTGAAAAAAGACTTTGTTTTTTTTGAAAAAATGGCAAAATGCACATATTATGAAAGGAGTAATTTTAGCTGGTGGAGTAGGGGAAAGACTTTTCCCTAGTACAAAAGTAACAAATAAGCATTTGTTGCCAGTTTTTAATCGCCCAATGATCCATTATCCAATAGATACGCTTAAGCGATCTGGAATACGGGAGATTCTAATTGTTACTGGTTCGGAACATGCTGGAGATTTTATGGCCTTACTTGGTTCAGGTTCTGATTTGGGTGTTAGTTTTACTTATCGGATTCAGGATGGTTCGGGTGGAATTGCTCAAGCACTTAGTTTGGCTGAAGAATTTGCAGGAAGTGAACCAATTGCTGTGATTTTGTCGGATAATATTTTTGAGGATGCTTTTATGGAAGAGGTTCATTACTTTAATGAAGGGGCTAAGATTTTTGTAAAGAAAGTGGAAGACGCTTCTCGTTTTGGAGTAGTGGAGATGAATGAAGACGGAATAGTTAAATCTTTGGAAGAGAAGCCATCTATTCCAAAATCAGATTTAGCTCAAACGGGATTCTATTTATATGATACTCAGGTTTTTGGTTTTATTAGAACATTAGAGCCTTCTAAAAGGGGAGAGTTAGAAATTACAGATGTTAATGATATTTATTTACAAAAAGGTTTGCTGAAGGCTAGTGAAGTCAATGGGATGTGGGTAGATGCTGGAACCCATGAATCTTTATTAGAAGCTTCTATTTTAGCTCAAGAAGCATTTGATCCAGACAAGATTAGAGCTAGGCGTCCACAACTAGCAGATCTTAGTTTTTCTCGTCATGTACCAAAAGTAACTATTGGGATACTGACTCATGATTCTGAAAAATATATCGAACCTTGTTTAACTTCACTGTTAGGACAAGATTATGATAATTTAGAGATTGTGGTTTTGGATAATAATTCGGCTGATCACACGATTGATATTATTGAAGAGCAGTTTAAAACAATTCGTATTATTGAATCTTTGGAGAATTTAGGCTTTGCTAAGTCTCATAATGAAATTTTGCGTAATACGGAAAGTGATTTTTATGCTTGTGTAAATGCGGACATGATTTTTGAACCCAATTTTATTGCTGAACTTCTTAAATCTATAGAACAGAAACCAATTTATGGATCATCTGGAGGAAAGATTAAACGATGGGATTTTGAGTCTTTTAATAAAGGTCTAAAGGGAACAAGGGAAATGGGGAAGACTAATTTTTTAGATTCAGTTGGACTAAGAATTCTTAAATCACATCGTTTTGAGGATATTGGTCAGGGAGAAGTAGATTGTGGTCAATTTGATTCGCCGAAAGAAGTTTTTGGTATTTCTGGAGCAGCTGTTATGTATCGTAGAAAGGCTTTAGAGGATACGGCTTTTGTTAATGAAGAAGGGATAAAAGAATATTTTGATGAGTCTATGTTTATGTATAAAGAGGATGTGGATTTAGCTTATCGTTTACAGTGGGCTGGTTGGAAATGTCATTATATTCCTCACGCTGTTTCCTATCATGACCGAACAGTAACTGCGTTGGGACGAAAACCTTTAGATATATTGCGGAACAGATCCAAGAAACCAAAAGCTATCAATAGACTTTCGTATCTCAATCATCAGATTTTATTGGAAAAGAATTTTTCAGAAGATTTTTCTACAAAAGTTAGAGGCGCTACTTTCTTTTATAACTTTAAAATTTTCTTATATCTTTTTGTTTTTGAAACAGAACTTTTAGCTGAATGGTGGAAGTTTTTTAAGATGAGAGGACAAATATCAGAAAGGAAAAGAGCTATGCCAAGAAGAGTCTCTAAGGCAGAGATTGAGAAGTTTATGGAAAGCTAACACTGCACTTGCGATGAATGAGGAATAAAATGACGAAGTGAATCGGAAGAATGTGTTATCCCGACGAAGGTCGGGATCTATTATAATATAACGAAACTCTTTTGAAATTTTCTCCGTAGTTCCTGTGCAACTGTAAAATCTTGTCTTTCCCATTTCCCCCATTTCCTTACAGGGACAATTTCTTTGGTGGTATTAGTAAGAAATATCTCATCTGCTTTTTGTAGTTCATCTTGATGAATTTCTCTTTGTTCTAGAGTTAAATTTTTATCTTTCTTGATTAGCTCTGTAATTTTCTTACGAGTTATTCCGTGCAGGACTCTTTCTTCTGGGGTAACTATAGTATTACCAAATACAGCGAAGACATTAGAAATATTTCCTTCTCGTAAGAAGTTTTTGTTATCAAAAAAGATTATTTCAAATTCTTCTTTTCGGAGTGATTCCATAAAAGATAGATATTTGGGGCTAGAATATTTTGCTTTTGAATTAGGGCGTTCAAAAGTTTCACTTCTAACTTCTACACCCTGGGTATAGATTTTTTCTGGAGCAGAAATTAATTTTTGGGTGTTAATCCAAAAGTAATCTTTAGTTAATAGAATTTTTATGCGTAAATCAAAAGAAAGGGAAAAATTTGCTTTTACAATTTTTTCTAGTGATTCTTCTATTGTTTTTTGCGTTGCATAAGGAGTGATGTTTAATATTTCAGCAGATTTAAACAGTCTTTTTAAATGTTCTTCTACGGCAAAAATATTATGGGAATCATAGGTTCTCAAAGTTTCGAAAACAGAAGGATTAGTAATCTCTTCCTTGTTAACATCAATGCCAGATTCTTCTGGAGAATCAAAAAACTCACCATCTAAACAGAATTTCATAGAGTTTTTGGTCATTTTAAGTTTTAGGTCCTTATTCAGATTTTTCTTCTTTTTTGTCATTACCACTTTCTTCTTTTTTATCTTCTCCTTCTTTTTCTTCTGTTCCATCTGCTCCTTCAATTCCTTCTGGTGCCTTGTCTTCAATAACTTCTTCTTTAGGGGCAACTGCATAACAAATAAGAGTTTCTTCGTCTGTTAAAATTTCATATTTTTCGCGATCAATATCCAAATCTTTAATCATTATTTGGTCTCCAACGTTCTCCAGCTTAACAATATCTACATTAATTTCTGAAGGTATTTCTGAAGGCAGACATTTAATTTCTACAATTTCGTTTTCTTTCATGAATAATGCTCCTAGGTTCTTGAGAGCATTAGATTCTCCCACAAAGTTAAGAGGAACATCAATATTTGTTTTATTCTTTAAATTTACAGCGTAGAAATCAACATGATAAATAGTATTTTGCACAGGATGTAAGCTTATTTCTTGTATTAATACCTTTGTATTTTTTCCATCAATATCTAAATCAATAAGAGCGGATTTTCCAGCAGATCGGTAAGTACGAAGAATATCGGAATTATCTACTGAAACAGAAACAGGTTCGTGTCCAGGACCATAAACAACAGCTGGAACACGGTTTTCATTTCTAGTTTCTCGAGCAGAATGTCGATGAGATTCTCGTTTTTGAGCGGAAAGGGCAAAAGTTTGTTGATTCATATTCAATGTAAAAGCCGAGCGATTGTAGTGAGGGGAAGGTAATTGTCAAATGGAAAGCTGACAAGTTTAAAAGCTCAAAAGTTAAAAAGTTTAAAAGTCGAAAAGCAAAAAAATATTTTTAGCTTTTTCATTTTTGAGATTTCTTAGGAAAAAAACATCCTTACGATATCGTTCCAAGTAATAACAACTAAAAGAAGCATTAAAAGAATATAACCAGTCATGTGTATAGCATTTTCCCATTTTTCTGGAACTTTGTGCCAAGTAACTAGTTCTACTAATTGAAAGAGAAATCGTCCACCATCTAGAGCGGGAATAGGCATAAGATTAATTACTCCTAGAGAAATAGAGAGTAAGGCCATTAGTTTAATTAGAGCCATTATTCCTAAGGGTACTACTTTGTGAGTAATTTCGGCTATTCCGATTGGGCCTGCTAGTCCTTCTGGTAATTTACCATGCTCGATGATTTCCATTGGAATTTCTGCGGCCTTTTTTATTACTGCTTTAGATATTCTATAAGTTTCTGTGGTAGCAAAAACTAGTGACTCTGGAAATGGTTTTTGGATAGGTTTTAGTTCTACAAACTCTCTTTTTCCTTCTTCGTTTTCTTCTCCTAGTACTAGAAGACCGGCTGCTTCTGCTTGAGCAACATCTTCTTCGGTAATAAGAATTGGATTAGTACCGTTGGTGAAAAGAATAGTTAGACAAACAATGGCTAGAATGAAGTTCATTATTACTCCAAAAAGAGTAATGAACATTCTTCGTGGAAGATTAGCTTTATTAAAACTGCGGGGATCGTTAGATTTTTTTTCATCTCCTAACATCCTGACAAAACCACCAAAGGGAACGGCATTAATAGTATATTCCACTCCATTTCTTTTCTTTTTCCAAAGATTTTTTCCCATTCCTAGAGCAAATTCTTCTACTTTGACTCCAGATTTTATGGCGGCAAAGAAGTGTCCTGCTTCGTGGACAATGATAAGGATGGAAAAAATAAGTAAGAAAGCGATAATGGAAAGAATAATCATGAGTAGAACTTAGAGCTTAGAATTTAGAACTTAGATTTTTAATTGGAAAATCGAAAACATTGTGAGGAAAAAGAGGAAAATGTAAATTATTTTGGAAAATCAACACCACCTTTACTCCAAGGATGGCAACGAAAAGTTCTTCCTATAATTTTGGGAAGACCAAACAAGAAACCTTGTTTTTGTAACACTAAAATAGCGTACTCAGAACAAGATGGATAGAATTTACAACCAGTGAGAGGTTGAGTTTTTCCAAGATCTGAATGATCTGGAGAAACGGTTCTTTGGTATATCTTAATAAGTTTAATAAAAAAAACGGCTAAAAAATTATCTGGAGCTAGAAGAATCTTTTTCATAATTAGTTACCAGATTTCAAGAAGAATTTAACTAGTTCTTCTGCTGTGGAGGATTCTTTGGCTTTTTCTAAGCGTTTACCAATAGTGTGACGATCGTATCCTAGATTTTCTAAAGCTTGGAAAGCTTCACTCATAGCGGGATTTTTTTCTGCTAAGTTTTCCTGATTACTTAAATCGACTTTTCCTCTGAGTTCTATAATCAATCTTTCTGCTGTTTTTTTACCAAGTCCAGGGATTCTGGTTAAGAAGCTAACATCTCCATTTCCTATAGCCGTCATAAATTGACTAGGGGGGATAGAAACCATTTGGATAGCTGTTTTTGGCCCAATACCAGAAACAGAAATTAGTTTAGTAAAAAGTTCTTTTTCTTCTAAATGACCAAAACCATAGAGAGAAATTTCTGTTTCTCTGACAATTGTTAGAATTTCTGCTGAAATTTCTAATCCTTTCTTGCATTTAGCAAGTAAAGATCCAGCTGGATGAATGCTGTATCCCACACCTCCTTGAGTAAGAACTAAAATTTCTTTTTCTGACACTCTTTCTATGGTTCCATTTATATATCCAATCATCAGAAGGAGTTTACATTTTTTGAAAATTTTTTAAAGTATTCCTGTTTTTTGTTCCCGCGAAAATGGGGTAGTTGAGAACGAATAATCCCTTTTCTAACCCGGGTTCTAGGAAATTTTGAACCCGGGTTTAAAAAGGGCATAATGAGTTCGAGAATCTCCATTTGAGCGAAGAGGAGCGGTGACGGAATAAGCTGAGTTAATTGCGGAGCAATTCACGAAAGCAATGAAGTCACCTAGCGACGACGGGGCATTAGCTCAGCTGGTTAGAGCGCATGCATGGCATGCATGAGGCCATCGGTTCGAATCCGATATGCTCCACCAAAAATTCAAAATACTCCTTGTGGGTATTTTTGATTTTTAGATGGTTTTTGTTTTGTATGAGAACCGAAAAAGGTTCGATACAAGGAACTAAAAAAAGAAAACGCTGTAGGCATTTTCTTTTTGTGCGACGACGTCACGAAGAAGCGAAGCGACTGAGTATAGAGAAGTGAGAAATACAGAGTATTTGAACGAGGTGAAACGACTGAACGAAGCGAAGGAGTAATCCGATATGCTCCACCACGAAAATATTAGTCTGTCCATTGCGTAGCAATTGGTTTTCCTTTTAGTGTTTTTCCATTCAATACACATTTTTTGCCATCTTCCGGTGATCCACAAATTGCGTTCACGGAAGCAGGAATACTATCGCATATTCCACAGGAAGCTATTATTTGATTTTCCGTCTCGTGCACCGGAAAGCTGGTAATATCTGAAGGACATGGACAACCGTCTATCATGTCAATAGGAATTTTCAGTTCGTTCTCTGCCATTTTGTTTAAAATCCTAAACGGCTAATTGCTTTAGAAGCGAATATCCCCTAGTTCTAGGGAAGGAGCTTCTATTGCTTTAATGATACCTTCGCAAGCATAAGCTAGAGAATCAAGGTTATCACTGCTTTTCCCAAAGTATTCGATCAGGTGTTTGAAGATTCTCTTACATAGACCACCATTTATATTTATAAAATGTCTATTTCAAAGGAATGGGCTTTTTTAGAAATATTAGACCCATTTGTTTTTTTGTGGCAGTTTTTGGAATATGAAATGTCTTATTGAAGAGGATTTTAATCTCCTAGTCATTGGTTCAAGGCTTGTATCGATATTGGAATTTTATTTTTGACTGGTACACTAAAAACAACATACTAATACTTTCAGACTATGGATGGAAAAAACTCACAAGAAGAAATAACTATTGAAAAAAAATTAAAGCTTTGCGTAAGAAAAGAGGGCTTACGCAGGAAGCTTTGGCTCGTAAGGCAGATATTCCATACACTACGTTTTCAAAAATTGAGAGTGATGTAAAAAAGTCCTACTTTGCCGACCGTGATTAAGCTTGCAGAAGGATTAGAGATTACTTTAGATGAACTAATTAAATAAATTATGACTCAAGACCCACAACAAAATATTATCATCTACAATACCTCAGATGGAAAAGCGTCTGTTTCCCTCTATGCCAAAGATGGGAATATTTGGATGAATCAAAATCAACTTGCTGAACTTTTTGATACCTCGAAACAAAACATCAGTTTACACACTATAAACATCCTAAAAGAGGGAGAGTTAAGCGAAGAGGCAGTTGTAAAGGATTACTTGACAACTGCCTCTGATGGGAAAAAATATGAAGTCACTTTTTACTCATTGGAAATGATTTTAGCAATTGGTTTTAGGGTAAGAAGTAAAAGAGGTATTCAATTCCGACAATGGGCAAATCAGAATTTGAAAGAATACATGATAAAAGGGTTTGTTATTGATAGTGAACGACTAAAAAATCCTGACGGAAGATCAAGTTATTTTGATGAATTGTTGGCACAAATTCGTGATATTCGTGCCTCTGAAAAAAGGTTTTATCAAAAAGTTCGAGAATTACTTTCGTTGAGTAGTGATTATGATTCTACAGACAAAGCTACTCAAATGTTTTTCGCAGAAGCTCAGAATAAAATTCTGTATGCCATTACTGGAAATACTGCAGCAGAAATTATCGTAAATCGTGCAAACGAGAATGAAAGGAATATGGCACTTACTAGTTGGAAAGGAAGCATTGTAAGAAAACAAGATATTTATATTTCTAAAAACTATTTAACAGCAGATGAGCTAGATAGTTTAAATCGTTTTGTAACCGTATTTTTAGAAACGGCTGAACTTAGAGTAAAAGACGAAAAAGATATTACTATTTTATTTTGGAAAGAGAATATTGATCTTATTATTGAGTTGAACAAGAAAAAATTACTCGATCACAAAGGAAGTGTTTCAAATAAGGAAATGAAAGGAAAAGTAGATGGAATATACGATAAATTTGATGCCAAAAGAAAAAAGTCTGATGCAGAACTTGCAGATATTCAAGACATGAAAGAATTAAAACAAATAGAAGCAAAAATAAAGAAATCAAAATTAATTACAGTTGGAGTAATTCCTTTATAAATAAAACGGTAAAGATGTTTTGGTTGCTTTTCTATTTGTCGGATTACTACTTCTAAAATATTTCCTTAACTCTCACCATAGTTTCAATCTCCTTTGGTGTCTTATTTTTATTATCTACAAGCCAATACTTATAAAGGAATAGGCATGTTTATTTCTACTTGTTTAGGCTAATCATTCCATTGCAAGACAGTTTCATGAACTTGGTTCCAACTATTAGATATTTTGTTTTTATTTTATTAAAAATATGAGATTATACACGAGCGAAGCGAAGCATATGCTCCATAATTCCATTCTTTTTTATGTTTGAATTAACACCCCCATTTATTATCTCACAAGTTGCGATGTTTATCGCAATGAGCTTTGATTTTTTGAGTCTACAATTCAAAAAACGCGAATATACATTCTTGTGTCTTATTGTTTCTGCTATTTTAATAAGCACTCATTATTTTTCACGTACAAAGAGCTATCTGATTTAATAATTTATGTCGGATTAGTCATATTTATTATCGGAAATTTCCAAGCAGATAATAAGTTAATGAGAAAGCTAATGATGGTCGGTACATCTATGCTTGTTATCTATAACAGTATTATTTTCTCACCAATGGGTATTGTTGCAGAAGGAATGTTTTTAATAAGTAATTTTATTGGTTATTACCGACATTATATGAAAAATATTTTGTAATTATCTTTTTTGAGTTGATTTTTTATTTTTTGAAATTATCG
Organism: uncultured Candidatus Peribacteria bacterium; assembly: GCA_964459435.1. Taxonomy (GTDB): domain Bacteria; phylum Patescibacteriota; class Gracilibacteria; order UBA4473; family UBA4473; genus JAIPGU01. Next base: position 39,694 of record CAYWLU010000001.1, on the reverse strand, counting down.
TTCCAAACGAAGAGTTGTTTTGGAGGGATTCGCTTTGCGACCCTGAACGTTGGAGCAAAGTCTCACAACAAGACAAGACAGCTTCTTCAATCTATATTAATTACTGTTGGAGCAACTCCTTTATAAATGAAACTATAAAGATGTTTGGGTTGTTTTTCTATCTGTCGGATTACTACTTCTAAAATATTGCCTTTTTCGATTGATACAAAAGACCAGATATGCATTTTACCAGCTTTATTAAAATAAATAGTTTCTTTTTGAACGGTGGTAGTTTTTTATAATAATGTCTGGTATATATTTAAAATACTTTGCTCGCCAGAATTTTTGGTGTTTGGGGCGCTGTTCTGCCATTAAGTGTTGCCATCCAGATCTCGTAATGTGAATTTTACTTTTAAAAAAAGGACAAGAAAAACTATTTTTCCATGAAAAATATATTTCACGAGCATTTTGTATTGTTTTTTCAAATTCTTTTTTAGTGAATTCTGAATTTTTTCTATTCATGTTTTTCATCAGAATAATTTTAACTTTTTTAAAAACAGAAGTTTTATCTAAATTTAATAGATTTTTAAGGTAAAAATTAAAAAAATAGGTAGAACAAGAAAGGAATGTGTCAAAAATGCACATTACAATTTTTAATAGCATATTATAATATGCTATTGTTTTATGAATCAAAAGCAGTACAATTCCTTTGATGATCCAGCTTGATTTAGGAAACTTAGACAAAGCTAAAATTAATAATTTAGGAGGAAAACTTCCTGGTTTTTTAGAAAAAACAGGGGATTTAGGATTTGTGAATTGTTTGGATGAAATAGATTTAGAAGAAATTAATAGTTTTGCTCAAAGCGTTAAAGGAAAATTCAATCATATTGTTGTCCTTGGAATTGGCGGCTCTGCCTTAGGAGCTAAAGCTATTGCTCAAACTTTTGGTAAAGACTTAATTGTTTTAGATAACATCGATCCAGATCTAATTTTAGAAACAGAAAAAAAGATAGATATCGAAAAAACTCTTTTTCTGGTCATTTCTAAATCAGGAGAAACTATAGAAACCCTGACTCAGCTTTCTTGTTTTTGGCAAAAACTGCCGAATAAAAATAATTTCGTTTTTGTAACAGGTAATAAAGGAAAATTGCGAGAAATAGCAGATAAAGAAAATATAAAAACATTTTCCGTTCCGGAAGAAGTAGGGGGAAGATTTTCAGTTTTAACTTCAGTAGGTCTTTTGCCTGCTAGTTTAGTTGGGGTGGATATTTTTTCTTTGGTGGAAGGGGCTAGGAAAATGAGAGACTTATTTTTATCTGATAATGTAGAAAAGAATTTGTCATTTCAATTAGCTACTAGTCATGTTGTTTCTGACAAAAATACTATTGTTCTGATGCCTTATAAAGAAAGATTGAGAGCTTTTACTACTTGGTGGGCACAGTTACTTGGAGAATCTACTGGAAAAGAAGGGAAAGGATTTACTCCTGTTTCAGCTCAAGGAGTTACAGACCAACACTCTTTATTACAATTACTAATAGATGGTCCAGATGATAAGTTAACTATTTTCTTATCTGTTGTTCAAAAAGATGAAAACGAATTAGGGAAATTGTTGAATATAGAAAAGGAGGCAACCAGGCAATCCTTAACAGAAAGTAAGCGAGCTAATTTAGAAATTAAAATTTCAGAAATTACTCCAGAAGTATTAGGAGAACTTTTTTTCTTGTTCATGGGAATGACTTATTTTTTAGGAGAATTTTTAGAAATTAATGTTTTTAATCAATCAGGTGTAGAAAGAGCCAAAGTGCTAACGAGAGAAAGTTTGTCTAAAAGTTAAAAAGATCATAAACTTAAGGATGTTTTACTTCCTAACACACACAAAATGAGTAAAAAACAAACATATTCAATTATGGGACATCATCCAGAGTTGTCTCTTTTTGTGGTACGACTTGGCGTTGGTCTCTTGTTTTTCGTACCAGGAGTTATGAAATTCACACATCCTGCGATGTTTGAAGCGATGCTAGAAGATATTTTTGGAGTGACTGGCGGATTTTTGATTCTTTTGTACTGGTTAGTTGTTGTTTTTGAAATTGCAGGAGGTCTTTTGATAGTACTTGGAAAACTTTTTCCGAAAATTTTATATAAGATTGCCATTTTAGGACTTTTGGTGATTTCCGTAACTGCACTTTTTTTAGTTCAAATACCAACAGTGGAAACATTTTCTATTCTGTTTCAATCATTAGCTACTTTGTGTTTGATGGGGCTATGGTTTTCTGATCCTATGTATCCATAGATAGAATCTACTGAATTTGCGAATTTCTTCGTCAAAATCTCCGGTACTCAATACTGTATGGCTACATACAGCTTTTTTTATTCCTCAATTTTTCCTCGAACTTCATCAAATTCAGTAGATTCTAAATAGCTGTTAGCTATTAGGAGTTAAATTTGGAATAATTTTTTTGCGTTCGAAAAAAGTATTTCAGCACATTTTTCTGTCGGGATTTTTTTAAGATCGGCAATTAGTTCTATTACTTCTGGTAGAAAAGATGATTCGTTGCGTTTTACAGTTTTTCTTAGGCTTTGAGGTACAAGGAAGGGAGAATCTGTTTCGGTGATAAGAAATTCTAGAGGAATTTCTTTAATAGCTTCTCTTGTTTTTTCGGCATTAGGGTAAGTGAGAATTCCGCCAATTCCCAAAAAGAACCCAAATTTCTCGACAAAGAATTTACCGTAGTCTAAATCCTCACAAAAACAGTGAATAACTCCATTAACTTCTCCAGCTTTTATATTTTCTGTAAAAAAAGATTTCATTTTTTCATTAGCATTGCGACCATGAATAACTAATGGCTTTTGGAATTTTTTCGCTAACTTCAAGTGACTCAAAAAAACTTCTTTTTGAATTTTATATATTTTTGGTGAGTTTTCGTGGTAGAGATCTAAACCAGTTTCTCCGAAGCCAACAATCTTTGTGGGATTTTCTGTGGCAAGTTTCTCGAACCAAGCAAAAAGGTCGTCGAAATTTTTGTTTTGTAATTTGTAATTTTCGTATCCCTGACTTCGAAAAAGTTTATCTGGATTAAAACAATCTAAAACATCAGAGGGATGGATTCCAAGGGTGGCATAAAAGTTATCATGTTTTTTAGCGAGTTTTAAGGCAGAAAGAGAAGACAATTCATCGCAACCAATTTGGATTTGCAAATTAACTCCTGTCTTTTGACAACGAGTAATAACTTCTTCTCGGTCTTTATCAAAAGAAGAGAAGTGGAGGTGAGTGTGAGTGTCAGCAATGAGCATAAAATGCAGTATTTAGTATTTCGTATTAAGTATAACGCAAAAAGAAAATTTAAAGGAAAAACCTTAGATTGTCATCCCGCATTTATTGCGGGATCTGGCTGTGAATTAATAACTTGCTTATTTTACACTTTTAATATGAATCATTTGTTTTTATGGTTAGATATCGCTCGTCGAGGATGGCGAACTGCGTTGAGCTTGCTCATAAGCAAGTGAACGACGCAGACGACAAGCGAAGCGTCAACAAGTCCGGTATGACAAGACTTTTCTATTAAACTTAGAAAATAGTAGGCTGTTTTTTTCCTCGATATTTCCAAAAATATTTCATCATAGAAACGAAGTGAATCCAGAAAGTTTTTTTAAACAAGGCTCTAAAAATATTACCACCAGAAAGACGATGTTCAGTATGGAAAGCTTTGGCACTAGGAATTTGAACTACTTTTTTTCCATTTTTCCAACATTTTCGACAAAGATCAGTGTCTTCAAAAAAGAGAAAGAAGCGAGGATCAAATCCTCCTAGAGAAGTAAATAAGCTTTTCTTCATAACTAAAAAACTCCCTTGTGCCCAAGGAACAGAAGTGTTTTTTTCGGGAATAGAGGGTTTTCTTCCAGAAAAAAGACGGCGCTTAAGAAGCTGCCAAAAGGTGGGGAAGTCCCAAGTGTTTTCTAAGATATTATTACTTTTAGAAGTAAGTAGAGGACAAACAATTCCAGTTTCGGTATCTTTTTGGAGAGCACGAAGGAGTTCATCTAAACAATTTTTTCGGACTTCAATGTCTGGATTTATAAATCCTAGATATTCACCTCGGGAAAAGCGAACACCTTCTGCGTTACCGCCACCAAAACCAAGATTGTTGTTTAGTTCAATAAGATGCACATTTATTTCTTCTACTAAGAAAGAATAATTTTGTTTCAGAGGGGAGTTGTTATCTACAACGACTAATTCCCAAGATTCTTTTGGCGGATTTTTTTTAAGAGAATTAAGCAGGTCATGAATTTCTTTGCTACCGTTAAAACTAACAGTAATTAAAGAAATTTTTGGGATATTTAACTTTTGCATCGCTTTACAAATTACTCGGAATTTCGCAAAATGAAAGTGATGATAAAATACAAAATCTTTTCCGGCTCATCTCATCCAGAATTTGCGGAAGCAATTGCCAAATATTTGAAAACTAAGCTTGGAAAAATAACTATCAAGAATTTTGCTTGTGGAGAAAAATATGTGAAATACGAAGAAACCTTTCGAGGACAAGAAGTGTTTTTGGTACAGACAGGACGAACTGGGAATATGAATGAAGATTTAATAGAACTGATGCTCATGATTGATGCTGCTAAACGAAGTTTTGCAAAATCTATTCATGTTATCATGCCATATTTTGCTTATTCTAGACAAGATAAGATTCATGGACCACGAGAAGGAATTTCTGCGAAACTTTTTGCGAATTTAATTGCCGAAGCGGGAGCAGATCATGTGATTACTATGCATCTGCATTCTGATCAAACCCAAGGATTCTTCCGTTTTCCAGTAGATAATCTGAATCCTCGTCGAGCTTTTGTAGATTACTTTAAAAAGAAAAAACTAAAGAATCCAGTTATTATTTCTCCAGATGCGGGGGGGGCAAAAGATGCTAAAAAGTTTGCGGATTTATTGGGAGCTTCGCTGGCAGTTATCCATAAACAGAGACCAGCTCACAATAAGTCAGAAGTTATGCATATTGTGGGAGATGTAAAAGGGAAAACACCAATTATTTTAGATGACATGGTGGATACAGGGGGATCTGTAACTGGAGCAGTTGAAGTTCTGATTAAAAATGGAGCAAATAAAGATGTTTATCTTTGTGCTACTCATCCTATTTTCTCTGGTAATGCGAAGGAGAATTTAGATAAGGCAAATTTAAAAGAATTAGTGTTTACGGACACTTTACCAATTCCAAAACAGCCAAAGAATTTAAAAATAATTTCCATGACTCCTCTTTTTGCAGAGGTGGTGAAGAATGTGGTGGAACACAAGTCAGTGTCGAAGCTTTTCTTTTGAAAAAGAAAAGCAGTATTTAGTATTATGTATTAAGTATTTTGTATACGGGGAGAAGAAAAATTTTCCCTTAATTCTAAATTCTTACTTCTTGTGTCTATATCATTGATTTTTTCGTAAAAATAATCATGCTTTCCCTCGATGTTTACTTATCAGATTCAGACTTTTGGTTGCCAGATGAATTATTCTGATTCAGAAAGAGTGGCTACTGTTTTAGATTTATGTGATTTAAAAGAATCTAAAAATGAAACAGCAGATTTACTAGTGGTCAACACTTGTTCTGTGCGTCAGAAGTCAGAAGATAAGGCGTATGGGTTCATTGTTCAATATAAGAAAGATCATCCAGAAGCTATTATTGCTGTTACAGGTTGTATGGTTAGACAAACAGGGGATAAGTCTAATTCTAAAGATAAACTCCTCAAGTACGATCCGATAGATTTGGTTTTTAGAATCGAAGATACGGCTAGATTGCCGAAGTTACTGGAAATTTACTTCGCAGATTTAGATTTGGAAAAATTTGTCAGTAATTTTCGAGCAGGATCAGTGGAGAATTATTTTCAAATTAATCCGCGGATAACAAATAAGTCGCAAGCTTTAGTTCCTATTATGCAAGGATGCGATAAGTTCTGTTCTTACTGTATTGTTCCTTTTACGCGAGGTAGAGAAATTTCTCGTCCAATAGAAGACATCATAAAAGAATGTGAAAAGCATGTAAAAAATGGTGCTTTAGAGATTACTTTGCTCGGACAAAATGTGAATTCATATACAGAAAATGGCAAAAAATGTTTTCCTGTTCTCTTACGAGAGATAGATAAATTAGCAAAAAAAGGTCTTTCTAGGCTTAGATTTGTGTCTCATCATCCTCAGGATTTTACGGATGAGATGATAGATACTTTGGCTGGTATGAAGACTAATTGTGCGTATGTGCATTTACCAGCCCAACATGGATCTAATCGGGTTTTAAAGAAAATGAATCGTAATTATACGATAGAAGAATATGAAGAAAAGATAGCTAAAATAAGAAAGAAGGTTCCAGGTTGCACTATTGCTACAGATATTATTGTTGGATTTCCAGGAGAAACAGAAGAAGATTTTGCAGAACTTTGTGATTTTGCTAGAAGAATGAAATTTGATTTCTCCTATACTGCTATTTTTTCTCCGAGAAGAGGGACAAAGGCAGCCGAAATGAAAGATGAATTCGTGTCTTTGAATATAAAAAAGAAACGATTTCATGATTTAGATAAAATCATCAAAGAAACTTCTTTTGATAACAGGGAAAAAAGTATTGGAAAGACTTTAGAAGTACTGGTGGAAACTTCTGAAAAATTACCTAATGGGAAATTTAGAAATTCAGGAAGAACTAGAGAGCTTTTCGAAACTTGGTTTGATTCTGAGGAGGATCTTTTTGGAAAAGAAGTACCAGTAAAAATAACTGGTCGGAATGGTTACGTGTTGGAAGGGGAAAAAGTATGATGTATTAAGTATAATGTATTAAGTATTAAATACATAAGAATTTGATACAGAGAATTATTTTACAGAAGAAAAGGATAAAAAGATTGTAAGGGGTAAGTTATTGATTGATGAGATATTTTTTATACATGATACACAATACATAATACTTTATACATTATTCAAACTCAATTAGCGCCCTAAAATCATCATTTATTAGGTTTTGAGGTTTTCCAATATTTTTAGTTTCCGCGGTGAATTTTCCGTTTTTAGCGGTAGAAATAGTAGATAGAAAGGAGGTTTTATCTCGTCCTGGGGTTCCTACAAGTTGCAAGAAGTATGGACGCCAATTATTACTTCCTCGTTCTAGTTTAGTTTCGTATTCTAACTGTATTTTTATTTTTTCGGTGGGAACGACAAACATTGGAATCTCAAAAATCTTAAATTTCTTATCGTCCGAGAAATTCTCCGTAATAAGTCCAGAAGGACTTTTTTGTGAAAGAAGTTTAGCGTTTTTTGGGACAAATAAACGAAGAACGGTTCTATTTTGTCCTTCTCCTAATTTCCATAGCAAATCTTCGTCGTTTAAAAGTTCCCCGACATTTTCTGGCCAAGAAGAGTTTTGTAAGAGAGCGGAAATTTCTCCGTTTTTTAGGGCATGATTTCTAATAATCTCTACGAAATTTTTTACTTTTCCATTAGGACTTATTTCACTGTCATGCCAGAGTTTAGTCCAAACAAATTTTTCTGATTTATTCGCTCCGACAGAAATGAAATCAAAATAGAGAAAATTGTCAGCATCTTTCTTTTGTTGAACTCGTCCGTCGATTTGCCAAGTATTGAAGAGTTTTTGTAATTCTGAGTTTTGGGAATTAGCGAGGATGTTTTTCTGAGCAATGAAATTAGAGAAATCAAAATTCAATAATTGGTCAGTGGTAATCTCAGAAATAGTTTCAGATTTAAAAAGTTCTTCAGCAAAAGAAAGTAAAGGTTCTTTAGCACCAAATCTTCCAGCAACTTTTGCTTCTACGAGAAATTGTAAGACTAAATCTACATTATGATGATTGGCGGTTACACCCCATTTAGGAATTGTAATTGGTCCAGTAAGAAGCAAGAGTTCTTCGATAACATTTAAGTTAATAGCTAAAACCACATTAGGTACTGGTTCATTAATACTCTCGAAAAAATCTCTATATTTATTACTAGAGGTAGGGAAGTCTGGCCAAAAGTTTGCGTCTCTGAGAGATATTGTTTGACTTAAATTATGGAAAAAATCTGGGGCGGGAAGTTGCGCATCATTGGGAATTAGACGGTCTAAACTATAGATGTCTGAGAATTTCCACGAGATTGTTTCTTTACCTAAATTAATATTTAGGACGCTACCAGTAAATCCTCCTGTAGATCTTGGTTCATTTTGGTTTTGAAGCAGAACGAGAATTCGTTCTTCTTTTTTACTTAATTGTTTAAAGATATTTTTAAATTTTTGGATATCGTTTAAGTGGCGACGAGTAACTCGGATTTTTGCTTGAACGAGAGTTAGTTCTTTATTTTGTTGTTCTGTAAGTAAAAAATCTGGAATTTTATTTAAATTTTTAGAGATTTTTTTGAGGTGATTATCTACTCGTTCTAGGGATTTGAATTCGTCTAAGATTTTCTCGGTAGAGAGTGGTGGAGCGAAGAGAAGGGGGAAACTTTCTTTTAATTGGTGTATTTCTAAAACAATTTCTTCTGTTTCTAAGAATGATTTTCGGATTAGAGATAAGGGGAAAATACGAGGAATTTTCTTAGCTTCTATTGATATTTCTTGCCAAGCTTCTTTATCTAGACCAGCTTCTTTGGCTTGGTTTGCTAAAGTAAAAATATTGGCGCTTAATTCTGGTATTTTTTTTTCTCCAACCGACACAAAAACCAGTATTCCAATAATTCCAAAGCTAAATAAAGAAATTCCTATTTTTTTCATTTTTTTATGTTTTCTAAAATTCCCGCGGTGGCAATTAACGGCATAAAGATAAGAGGAAACAGTAGGGAATTAACAAAAAAGGAATGAATAAAGATTGCCACTAATCCAGAGGCTAGTCCCAAAAATAATTCGTTTTTAGTAGTGAAAAATTTATAAAAATTAATCCACATTATTTTTCCTATAAACCATAAGAAAGCCAAAAGTCCTAGAATTCCAGTAGTAACTAAAATTGTTAGCTGAGTAGAATCTGACCCTCCGCTAGAGAAATAATTTTCATCGACAATTCCTTCTTCGGCAGCCCTGTAACGATAAGTATTATATCCAATACCAAGTAAGGGATATTTCTGCCAAAGTTCAAAACTTTTTTGCCAGCTTTGGAGACGCAAACTAGCTGTTGGATCTATTTCATCTGTTTCGTGTAATACGATAGCAGAAACAGTACTACCTAGTTCTCCTACTCTTTTTTGGGCTCTTTCGTTAGTTGTGATTCCAATTCCCAAAAGAAGAATTCCTAAAAGAATTATTTTCCAATCTTTAAATAAAAAGAAGATAAAAAGTCCTATGCTACCAGCTAAATATCCACTTCGAGAAAAGGTTAAGAAAAGAGCACACAAGAAAAGAAGAATAATGATTCCCAGAAGAATCTTCATTCTTTTGGAAGTGAATTGATACCATCTGGCAATAAGTAGCGGGAGACTAAATCCTAGGAGTCCAGCCATAAAATTCGGATCTAACCAAGTTCCAAGTAATCTTCCAGTATGAGGATCTAAACCACCTTCCGTTGACCAGCGAGAAATGTCAGGAATAAACCGGAATTGAATTAAACCTAACAAAACAACAATAGTAAGAATCCAAAATAGTCCTTTCCAAAAAGAATTTTGTTCTGCATAAAAAAGATCTGTACTAGCCCAGCCCCAAATAAAGAGAGAAGAAAAACGAAGAAGATGTGCTAAAGACAAGATTTGTTCTTTAAAAAGTAGTTCGCTTGCTCCTAGTACAAAACTTATTAACGCAATAGCCAAGAAAATAATTCCAGGACGAATAAAAGAATTGCGAGGAAATTCTCTAGATATAACGAGTTTTTGGAAGAGCCAAATAAAAGCAAAGACGGGCAGAATAATATCTGTAGCTAAAATACCTGCTCCTCCAACAGGAATTCGGAAGAGAAGTCCAGGAATAATAAGGGTCAAACAACACCAAAAGAAAATTTTCATGGGGTCAGGGGGAATCGTGCCATTTTTTATGGTTAAAATCAATTATCTATTACAATTTTTGATAAATGTCTTTTCGGTGTCCGATATTTACAATATAAAGCGTATCAGTTTTAGTAGAGTAATGAATAAGAGCTCTGTAATCTCCAATACGTAAACGATGCGTAATTGGTTTTGTATTTTTAATTGGTTTAGCAAAGGAAAAAATGTTTTCTGAATTAGAAAACCATTTTAACTTTTCAATTATTCGTTTTTGATTAGGAGGAGAGATTCTTTCTAAAGAAGAAAGAGCCGTTTTAGAAAGAGAAAGTATCATTGTAGACCAAGATGGGATTTAACTTCTTCTAGAGTGTATACATCTCCTTTTTCAATATCCTCATATCCTTGTTTTAGTTTTTTTAAGGTTTCTTTACTTAAAGTTTTATTACTTTCGTCTTCATACAGTTGAAAGGGAATCCCTCTTTCTCTTAATACAGCAGAGAGAAAGATGTTAATACCAGTTGTTAAGCTCATTCCCAAGTTTTTAAAAATTTCTTGAGCTTGCTCTTTTTTCTGTTTATCGATGCGGATCTGGAGAAGTGATGTCATTACAAATAAATACTAATAAAATACAAAAGTATTATATATGTATTAATAACAAAATCAAGTTATTTTTTCTGATTTATTAAAACATTATATTATAATATAACGCTTTTCACTTGCTAAACTCATCAAAACCGATAAAAAGATATTGATTCTTTTCTAATAATTGAAGATTGATAATTGACAATTGATTATGTCGACCCCAGTTCAACGTCAATACGCAGAACTAAAAGCGCAAAATCCTCAAGCGATTTTGTTCTTTCGACTTGGGGATTTTTACGAGATGTTTTATGAAGATGCTCAGCTTGCTTCTCGGATTTTAGGAATAGTATTGACGGCTCGTCATCGGGGTTCAATGAATGAAATGCCGATGTGCGGATTTCCTCATCATGCTCATGCGGATTATTTAAGTAAGCTAATAGAAAATGGTTATTCAGTAGCCATTGCCGAACAAATAGAAGATCCCGTTACTAAAAAAATATCTAGAGAAGTAGTTCGGGTGGTCACTCCTGGGACTTCGTTAGAAAATGGTAATTTGATTCCAGCAGAAAATTCTTTTTTAGTGGCTGTGGATTTAGATAAAGAATGTTTTGCACTTTCATATGCTGATCTTTCTACGGGAGGCTTTAAAACGAGTTTGTTTACCAGTGAGTTATCTTTTTTTGATGAACTTTACAAACTTGATCCACGAGAGATTTTAATTTCTACGGATTTATTTGCAGATAAGGAATTTTGTAAGAAATTACCTCGATCGCATATAACGGTTAGGCGGAGATTAGATATAAATAAAGCGGAAGAGGTTTTAAAAAATCATTTTAATCTTAAAAATTTAGAGGCTTTGGGATTAGAAGATAATTATTTATTAATTCATATCTCTAGTCAGATTTTGGATTATCTCAAAGAAACTCAAAAAACAGATTTGTCTCATCTTGCTAAATTAATTCGTTATGACACGAGTGAAATTATGCAGTTAGATAAACAAACTTTTCAGCATTTGGAAATTTTTAATCCTTTTCAGACGAATCAGGATGGTGCCACTCTTTATAGTGTTTTTGAAAAATCTTTTACGGCGATGGGGGCGAGACTTTTTAGAAGTTGGCTAGCAAATCCGTTGTTAGAAAAAAGAAAGATTGATTTGCGATTGGAAGCAGTAGAAGAGATTTTAAATAACTTAGATTTTCAAAAAATCTTGGCTAAAAATCTTCAGCAAGTAGCTGATTTAGAAAGAATTCAAGCTCGTTTGGTTACTGGTCGTGGTAATGCACGAGATTTAGCTTTTTTGCGTAATTCTTTAGCGGTACTGCCAGAGATATCTAAATCTTGTGAAAATTTAAATATGGTTTTTTTGAAAAATAAAGTTAAGAATTTAGATTCTCTTAATTCTTTGTTTTTGAAACTAGAAAAGGCTTTAATAGAAAATCCTCCTTTAGAAATAATGGGTGGAGGAATGTTTAAACAGGGTTTTTCGGTGGAATTAGATGAATTTCGTTTACTGGCTCGAGATTCTAGAAAATGGTTGGATGATTTTTTAGATAAACAAAAAAAAGAATCAGGTATCCAAAATTTACGGATGAAATTTTCTAGCAATTTTGGTTTTTGTTTAGAGGTTTCTACGGCTCAAGCTAAAACTGTACCTACTTCTTGGATTCGTCGTCAGACGCTAGTTAATGCGGAAAGATTTACTACGCCAGAACTTGCTAACCATGAAGAAAAAGTTCTTTCTGCTGAGAGCAGGGCTTTTGAATTAGAACATCGGTTGTTTTTGGAATTACGAGAAGAAGTTCTCAAGTTTTCTGGAAAAATTCAACAAGCATCTCATGCTATCGCAGAACTAGACACTCTTTTCCTGCTAACCAGAACAGCCTCTAAAGGAAGATGGACTAAGCCAGAAATAGTAGAAGGGGGATCTACTTTAGAAATAGAAAAAGGATGGCATCCAGTAGTAGAAAAATTATCTACAGAGACTTTCATTGCCAATGATTTAATAATGGAAGAGGATTCGCGTTTTCATTTGCTTACGGGGCCAAATATGGCGGGAAAATCTACTTTCCTACGACAAAATGCGATTTTAATTCTCTTGGCGCAGATAGGATCCTTTGTCCCAGCTAAAAAAATGAAGACCAGTGTTTTTGATCGTATTTTTACGAGAGTTGGAGCTTCTGATGATTTAGCAGGAGGTAAATCTACTTTTTTTGTAGAAATGACCGAAACTGCTCGGATTCTTTATGCGGCGACGGACAAGAGTTTTGTTATCCTAGATGAGATTGGTCGAGGAACTTCTACTTTTGATGGTATTTCTTTGGCTTGGGCTATTACTGAATTTCTACATAACGAAATTAAAGCGAAGACTCTTTTTGCTACTCATTTCCATGAGTTAGTGGAGTTAATAGAAGGTCTACCTAAGGCCCAAAACTTCCATGTCTCTGCCACCCAGAGTGAACAGGGGATTATATTTTTAAGACGAGTAGTTAAAGGAGGTATAGCAGATTCTTTTGGAATAGATGTAGCAGAATCTTCTGGTGTACCACAGAAGGTTATTGAAAACGCCAGGAAAGTATTAAAGAGACTAGAATCAGAAAATTTATTATCTGGAAAACCTAACTTGTTTTCTACCGTTCGTCACCAAGAAAAGATTGTTCATCAAAAATCTAAAACAGATGAGCTTTTAGATAGGATTAATCCAGAAGAACTTACACCTCGTGAAGCTTTAGAAACTATCTTTCAATTAAAGAAAAGTTGATTTTTCTAGAAAATTCGGTACAAATCAACACAGAACAAACTTCCTCCATTTACCCCACCATGAACGAAGAAATTTATATTTTTTGCCCAGATTGCCGCGGAAAATTCGAGGTAGAATTGGCTGATATAATAGAAGGGGAAGTTCTGGAATGCCCTCTTTGTGGAGCAGAGATTGAAATAGTTCAAGAAAGTCCAATTAAGATTCAGCTACTAAGGGAAGATTAAAATTTATTTGTAGATATTTTTACGATGTCCAATATCTACTACCGTGAATTTATTTTTTGATTCCTGATGAATTATGAGACGATAATTACCTACACGGAGTCTATAGGACGCTGGTTCATAACTTTTCAAGGGACGAAGTATGGATAATATTTTTGGATGGTTTTTTAGCCATTTAAGTTTTTGTTCTATTCGCTCTTTAACACTAGGTTCTAATTCTATAAAAAGAGAATGAGAATATTTTGTAAACAGGAATTTATGCATAGTCCAGTTTAAATAACAAAATTAGATAAACCGCTATCTAGGGATTTTTTATATCTTTTCTTTAGATTTTTTTTGTTCATAGCCATTTCGCAATCTTCTAGATAATCTTCCATCAACTCTTCACATCCTTCGAAATAAGGGAGAATAAGGGCTTCTGGCTTTCCATGATTAACGATAGTACATATTTGTTTTCCAATATCCCCAATATTTTTTTGGAGTTGAGACTTGGTAATTATTGCTATCATTTTTGTATATAGAATATTATATATTTAATTATATATAATTTTATATAATATTGCAAGTTTTTTTTAGCTTAATTTAATATTTCTTAACTAACTTCTGAAAGAAATCTCCTTTCTCTTTAAAATTTTTAAATTGGTCATAGCTTGGGCTAGAGGGAGATAGAAGACAGATATGTTTTGAAGGAGTTTTCTGGAAGGCAATATCAACCGCTTCTGCTAGGTCTTTAGCTACCGATATTTTTTCTTTAGGAATTTTATTTTTCTGACAATTTTTTAGAAGTAAATTACTTACTTCTGATTTTAAAATAATGATGTGTGTGTTTAGGAGCGAAAGTTTGTTAATTAAAGCAGAAAAATTTTGTTTTCGGTCTTGTCCTCCGAGGATGATAGATCCTAAGTTTTTATCCAAGAAGGTGATACCTGCCAAAGTAGCATCTGGATTAACACTAATGGCATCATCATAGAACTTGATTTCTTTTCTGGTTTTAAAGAATTCTAGACGATGTGGTAATCCTTTAAAATTTTGAGCGGTATCAAAAATAATTTCTTCTGGGATATTTAAAAGTTCAGCTAATTTTTTTATGGTTCCAAAGTTTTCTAACCAATACCCTGCTTTAAAAATAGAGTTTTTTGGAAAAGAATCGGCGGGGATTTTAGAGGTAAAAATAGGCTTTTGGGGAGTTTGACCAATTAAATTTCGACTAATTTCGGTAACAATAAAGGAATCTCCGGATTGTTGATGAGACCAGAGATTTTTTTTAGCCAAGAAATAGTTCTGCATCGTGTGATGACGATCTAAATGATCTTGAAAGAAATTTAGTAAAATAGCGATTCCTGGGGAAACGGATAAATTTTCTAGTTGATAGCTAGATAGTTCGGCAACGATAAATTCGAATTTATCAGCCAAAAAATTATCAAAAAGATCTAACAAGGGAATTCCATAATTACCGCCAATCTTCGCAGTATGTCCGGCATTTTCTAATACTTCGGCACAGAATTTAGTGGTGGTGGATTTTCCTTTAGTACCCGTAATACCAATTATTTTTTTTCTTTTTTCTTCTGGTAGATTGGAGAAGAAAAGTTCGGTTTGGCTGGTAATTTTGTTTGGAGAAACATTTTTTACCTTATTTCTAGGTACGCCAGGACTAAGAATTAGGAGATCATAATTTTCAAAGTTCACTGCTGGTTTTTTATCATCAACAATAGTTATTGTTAATTTTGGAAAATGTTTTTGCAAAAATTTCTTGGTAGATTTTCCTTCT
Organism: uncultured Candidatus Peribacteria bacterium; assembly: GCA_964459435.1. Taxonomy (GTDB): domain Bacteria; phylum Patescibacteriota; class Gracilibacteria; order UBA4473; family UBA4473; genus JAIPGU01. The sequence continues at coordinate 24,464 of CAYWLU010000001.1, read as the reverse complement.
ACGCCATAGCCGTAGAGGAGAATTTCTTTGAAATCTTTAAGAGTTTTGAATTTCATGTTTATATGAATTTGTATACCAATATATTGTCATCTCCTTTCTGTGTCATCCCGCATTTATTGCGGGATCTAGCTGTGAATTAATTATTTGCATTATTTTTATGACTAGATACCGGAATAAATCCGGTATGACAGATATTTGTAATATTGGATATGTGAAGGTTAAATATTTTTTCAAACCTTTCTGGCATCAAATGCGGATTAAGTTCTTCTAGATCAAAATTAGGTTTAGGGAAATCAAATTTAGATAATTCTGGCCATTTATCTTTAGACATTTCTAAAGCCTTTCTTACTTCTTCTATTTCTCCAACACATTCAAAGGGTTTCGTTTTTTCTAGTCCTAGAAGTTCTCGAAAAGTTTGGTCTAAATTATTATCTGCAAAAAGATTTTTGCCAAAAAGAGCTAGAAGTTTGTCTCTTTCTAGAAACGGGGCAAAGATTGCAAATACAAAAGCACATTTAGGACATTCTCCGCACCAAGTTAGATTTTTTGATTTTTGATTTTTGATTTTAAAATTGCGATTACAGGAAGAAAAGTCTTTTTCATATTTATCTAAACATTTTTCACAAAAGATTTGAGCGATTTTTAGTTCTGATAGGGGACGGAGAAAAGAAAAATAATTTAGGTCTGGTGAGATAAAACTTTTTACATATTCTTGAAAATCTTTTTCGAATTCCAAAGATTTAGAATACTGATGATTAATATCTTCTACTGTTGGTTCACTCGCAGAATTCTCATTAGAGAGAATGATGTTTTTTTTGCCTGTAAGAATAGCACTTGTTACTCCTAGGAAAGCTAATATAGCCGAAATAGGAACATGTCCATTTAGGGCACCATTTTTATTTAAATCTAGAAGTTTTAGATCTATATGACGCTTAACCATTAAATGTGGAACTTCTAGTTTATCAACCATATTTTGTAGAAAAGGAAACTCTCCTACTGTCCAAGTGGAAAAATCTTCATTGTTTTCTTTTAAGATTTCGGCGGTTACTAAAGAATCTTTACCTCCTCCCAGAGGCATAATAGAGCCTGAGACAGCTAAGGAGACAGAATTTGTTAATGCGGATTTTTCATCACTTGAAAAGTTTATTTTTCCTTTTGGGGAGATTTTATTTTGGTAAAAGAATTCTCCTAGACCCTTTTCCCAAGTTTTTTGGAAGAATTTTGCTTGATCAGAAGTGAGTCCATATTTTTTGAATTTAATCTCAGGAGGAAGAAAAGTTTTGAAATAAGAGATTCCAAGCATAACCCAAACACCAAATAAAGCATTTTGGAGGGCTTTTTTATTAATATTTTCTATAAACTTAAAATCAAAAATTACTTCTTCTGTGAAAAACAATTCTTCATCTAGAGAGTATTTCAGAATTAATTTTTTATTCTCTTGATCAAAAGAAAAATCTTCAAAAATAAAAGTTTGGTAAATAGGAGTCATCAATGTGAATAATACATATGTTGTCATTGCGAGCAAAGCGAAGCAATCTCATAATCATAAAGAAGAGATTGCCATGTTCGCCCCACCAAGGTAGGCAAGTATGGCGAACTCGCAATGACATAGGATGTTTTTGACGAATGAAAAAATTCTCCTACAATTTGCCCGATGAATTTTAAAGTTCGCAAGATATCTAGGAATCAGCAAAAAATAAAAAACAAATGGTGGAGAAGGTGGGTCAGATACTTTGGACCCAAGCTATCAGTAGTTTTGGCTATCATAATTAGTTTATCAATTGTTTTTGGGATAGCTTCTGCAATTATGAGTTCAGATTTTCATTTTGCTCAAAAAACAAGAGATATTCTTTCCCTTGGTCCTTTGAGTCAAGATTCTAATGGTCATACGAATATTCTATTACTGGGAGTGGGAGGAGATGGGGCAGAAGGAGGAAATCTTTCAGATTCCATCATGATTGCTTCTTTTAATCCGCAAAATCCTTCGGTGGCATTTTTGAGTTTACCTAGAGATTTATTTATTCCTTCTAAAATAGGAGAAAGAAAACTTAATGAAATATATGCTGCCGCTCGTTATAAACATGGAGATAGAAAAGGTTTAGAAATTATTAAGAGTGCTATATCTGAGTTTTCTGGAATTAGAATCCATTATGGAGCAGTAATTAATTTTAAGGTTTTTGAGGAAGTCGTAGATGCTCTTAATGGAATAGAAATTTTTGTGCCAACAGACATAGAAGATCCTTTTTATCCAGATAGAGATTATGGTTATCAAACATTTGTGATTAGAAAAGGGTTGCAACATTTAGATGGAGCAACTGCTCTTAAATATGCTCGAAGTAGAAAAACTTCATCGGACTATGATCGGGCACAAAGACAACAAGACCTCATTCTTGCTCTTCGAAAAAGAGCCGAAGATTTAAGTCTTTTAACTGATTTTGGTAAATTGGCTGAATTTTTCCAGATTTATCGTAAGCATGTTAATACTGACTTGGGTCTGACTCAGGTTGTGGCTTTGGCAAAGATGGGACTAGCTATTGATTACTCTAATGCAGTTTCGGCGGTTCTTAATGACGATGTTATGAAGCGGGGAGGATTTTTGTTTACTCCAGCTATGGAATTTTATGGTGGTCAATATGTTTTATTACCAGAGAACCTAAAAGATACGCAGACATTTTTAGATTTAGTTTTAATTCATCCAGAGATTCTTTTAGAAAATGCTCAAATATCTGTTCTTAATGGTTCTAAATTAGAAGGTAAAGCATCAAAAATTGCAGAACGACTTCGTCGTTTAGGTTTGCATATCATTGAAGTAGGTAATTATGATTCAGATATTCCAGTATATAAGACTTTTCTCAAAAATTTTACTCCAGAAAAAACTCTTAAAACTACAAATTTTTTAGCTAGTTTGCTTGAAACCAGTCATCTAGAAAATGTATTAGTAGAATCAATAGATCCGAACAATTTAATAGATATTCAGATTATTTTAGGAACAAATTAGATAAATCTTCAATTATCAATCTTCAATCTTCAATTAAGGTTGAGTATTATATTATAATATACTATTTGGGCTTTATATCTTTTTAGTTTTTAAACTTTTTAACTTTTAGACTTTCTTACGATACATGGTTATTCAAAATATTTTGAGCGATTTCTATTTCTATTTTATCTTGTTTAACTAACTCTTCTAAACAATCTTTTACGGGAATCATGCCAGCTTTTTTACTAGTTTCAATAACAGATTTTAGCTGATAAACTTTATTATCTCGAATCATAGTACTAACCGCATAGTTTCGGAACATAACTTCAAATACACAAGATCGTCCCGTGCCTGACTTATTAGGTATTAGAGTTTGCCAAATAATGGCTTGTAATGATTGGGCTAATTGACTGCGAATTTGATTTTGTTGAGCATTCGGAAAGATATCTATCATACGAGTTACAGCGCTTGGAGCACTATTGGCATGTAAGGTAGCGAGAACAAGTGATCCAGTCTCCGCGGCAGTAAGAGCCAGAGCTGTTGTTTCTAGATCTCGCAATTCTCCGACAAGAATTACATCTGGTGCTTCTCTCAAAGCAGAACGGAGCGCTCGGTCAAAACTTTTAGCATGTAAACCAACTTCCCGTTGCTCTATTAGCGATTTTTTATTGTGATGGATAAACTCAATGGGGTCTTCAATAGTAATAATATGTTTTTGGTGATTTTCATTAATAAGATCCACAATAGTCGCTAGTGTAGATGATTTACCAGATCCAGTTGATCCAGTTACAATTACTAATCCAGAATCCATATCTACAATTCGTTTTAATTGTTCTGGTAAACCTCGTTCTTCAAAACTTGGAATTTTGGAAGGAATTACTCGGAAAGCAATAGAGAGTCCATTTTTTTGTAAAAAAGCATTTGCTCGGAAGCGATAACCTCCCTCAATGGATACCCCAAAATCCTGTCCAAGATTTTCTAGTAATTTTTTTTGGTCATAATCACTCAAGACTTCTAAAAGTTTTTCTGTTTTTACTATTTCTTCTCCTTCGATAAAAGCAGTTGTTCCGTCTATTTGACAAGCAGGAAGAGACCCAGAAGATAAGAAAACATCTGATGCTCCAGCTTGAACTAATTTGAGTAAAAGTTTGGCAATATGTCCAGTAACATTGGAGTCGGAGTGATAGATGGTTTTAAATCCTTCGGAGACTTCCTTGTTAACTAGATTAGGTATATTAGCACCAACAATAGGTTTGTCTTCAGGAACAGTAGTTCCTAGTGGAGTAGTAGTTTGTTGAATAGGTTTTTTCTCTTCTGGCATTTTAAGTTGAGATTATCTTTTTATTATAGCATAAATATGAGACTTTTTCAATATTTATTGCAAATTTATAGCTTTTTACAAAGCTGTCATTGCGAGCGACTATAGGGAGCGTGGCAATCTCTTGCTTGAGATTATGAGATTGCTTCGATTGTTTCACTCTCTCGCAATGACAATACTGGGGGCATGAAAACTTTTAAATTTTATTTTTAACCTTTAGTATTAACTTGGTGTATTATTGATATATATGAAAAAATTAATTTTTATTTTAAGTTTATTTCTTTCTTTGGAAGGAGTATTAGCTTCTGGAGTTCCTCCAGTGTTTCATGGCGGAGTTCTTCCAGGTCCAGCAATTAGTACGGGGGGAGAGGTTAATAAAGTTACAGGACGAATAGAAGGTGCTAGTGGACAGGAATATGTGGTAAAAAATTTAATTCCGGGAGTTACTAATAGACTCTTAATGATTTTTTTAGCAATTTGTGTAGGGATGATTATTGTTGCTGGAGTTTATCTTGTAATTAGTTCTGGAGAATCGGAAATGAAACAGAAAGCGAAGGACATTATTTTTTGGACGGCAGTGGGAGCAACTATTGCGATTTTAGCGGTAGCTGTTGTGAGATTTATTATTGGTATTAATTTTTCTGGGTAATGAAAAAAGTATTTTTAGGAATTGGGTTGATCCTTATAAGTGGAATAGTCTCTGCTCAAGGTCTTAATGAAGGTATGGAAAAAGTTCTTTTCCCTTCTTGGTGGGGGGCAGATACTATCCAAACAGAAATAGATGGGGCTACTAAAACTATGAAAGAAGAATTAAAAGATTTAGAAGATGAGCTGCCTGGATTTGAAAAGGAGCTGACAAATAAGAATACGGAATTAGGCGTTTCTATAGGAGAAAGATTACGATTAGGACTTCCTTCAGTTCCTGATGAAGATTCTATAGATTCAATGGATATAGAATATTTTACGATAGAGGATGAAATAAAGAAAATTGATGAAAAAATATGGAACAAAAATAAAGAAATTGGAGACAAAGAAAAAGAAATTTCAGCAACAATAGACGCTCTCAGAGTTGCAGAAAAAAATGTTCAACCAGCGGGAGTGATTGGTTATGCTGGGGATCAGAAATTTGGGCTACAATATATTCCACGGATAATTGATATTTTACTGAAATTTGTTGCCCCTATCGTAATGATCATGTTTATTTTTTCTGGAATTAGATTGATTTATGCTTCTGGAAATGACGAGGATCTTGAAAAATCTAAAACATTCTTTATGTATGCTTTGCTGGGAGTAATATTTATAGTCGTTAGTTATTCTCTAATGAAAGCTCTTTATTTCTTCCTTGCAACCTAATGAAAAAAATATTTATTTTTAGTTTTATATTATTTTTTAGCCTTAGTGGGGTGGTTTTTGCAGAAGAAAAGGATATTCCACCGTATGATTTAAATGATGCTATTAATAAACTTCTTCCCGCGGAATCAAAAACTAGACCAGCTCATTTACCAGGAATAACGATTGATGGAAGCCCAAATGCTGAAATAAACAAACTTACTGGTGATGTAACCGATATAACAAATATTATGCAGAAATTTGGTAATGGATTGACGGGAGTTGCGGCAGCGTTGGCAGTACTTTTTATAGTACTGAATTGCTTTACCTTGATAACGGCTGTTGGAGAATCTGATAAAATAGCTAATGCTAAAAAAGGACTGATTTGGTCACTTGTAGGACTTGTTGTAATTGTTGGTTCTTATGTGTTAGTAAAAACAATTATTGCTTCTTCTTATGCGGGAGGATGAAACAATCTTCAATTTTCAATCTTCAATTAAGGATGGATATTATAATATGCTGTTAGAGCGTTATGTATAATGTATTAAGTATTATGTATAAAATTCTAAGTTAGTAATTAGCCATTAGCTAATTGCTAAAAACTAAAGACTATTAACTATAGACTATTAACTATAGACTGTGGACTAGCTTCCCATTAATTTTCTTTTGAGAGCTTCGGCTTCTTCGTTTTCGGAGGCGCTTTCAGTTTGTTCTTCTTGTTTGATTTCTCCTATATGAATTTCTTTTTCTCGTTCTTTCTTTAATTTAGAAACATCATCAGAAAACTCTTTTTCTAGTTCTGAGAACTTCTGTTTTTCTTCTTCAAAAATTTTAATAAGTTCATTTATTTGTTCTATTTTTAGTCGTGGAATAGCATCAATAACTCGCTTCTTTTCCTCCATAGTAAGAGAAATAGAACCTTCCAATAGAGTAAGAAAGTTTTTATCATCAAAAGTTGTGTTGGGATGAGCAGGGATAGTAAAGATGTTTTTATCTCTGACCCCTAATTGTCCAACTCGGGAGTTAGGGTCTGGGGGAGTAGTTTGAGCAGGAGGTTGAGTTTCAGCAGGTTGAGCTTGACCAGCCTGTGGAACAGGAGGAGTTGGTTGAGTATCTCCTTGCTTCTGATTTTGATTATTGTCGTCAGTCATACTTAAAGGGAAATTACGAGGGTACGTTACAAAAATTGATTAATTTTGGCAATTCAAAAAGGTATCAATCTTTTAGTCATTCCGGCTTGTGACGCTTCGCTTATCATTTGCGTCGCTTACTTGTTCTCGAGCAAGCTCGGAACAGTTCGCTATCCTCAACGAGCAGAATCAGAAGCGAATTTATCATGCTCATAAGCGTTAGCGTGGTACTGATGTCGAGATAAGCACTAACGTTTTCATATAGGATATTTACTAGTCAGGATTCTGGACAAGCCAGAATGACTGTGATATGTATGTTTTTTATTTGTAGTTTGAAGATTGATAATTGATAATTCATTTACATGTTTACTGGAATTGTAGAAACAACTGGCGAAATAAAGAAAATCAAAGGGAATTTGTTTACTGTATTATATTATAATATAACGGATCCTCTGGGGTTGGGAGAATCGATTGCTCTTTCTGGGATGTGCGCAACGGTTGTCGAGATGGACAAAGATTGGTTCAAGGTGGAGATTATGGAAGAGTCGAGGAATAGGACAACTTTCGGGGAAGCAAAAGAAGGAGACAGTGTTAATTTAGAAAGATCTGCTAGAACAGGAGAACGGAATTCTGGTCATTTTGTCACTGGTCATATAGACGAGAAAGGAAAGATTTTAGATTTAAAAAGACAAGGAGATTATTGGTTGTTTAGAATTTCTCTCAGTAAAGAAAATGCCAAGTTAGTTGTGGAAAAAGGTTCTATCGCAGTAAATGGAATTTCTTTAACAGTTTCTAATATTTTTAACCCGGGTTCTGGAAATTTTGAACCCGGGTTAAATGAAAATTGGTTTGAAACTTGTATCATTTCTCATACTTGGGAAGTAACTAATTTATCTGACAAAAAGATTGGAGATTTGGTTAACTTAGAATTTGATATTTTAGGAAAATATATACTCAATGTTCAGCATTGAGTAATGAATAATGAGTAATGAATAATGAAGAATGAAAAAAAACGATGTCATCCCGCATTTATTGCGGGATCTAGCGATGGATTAAACATCTGCTTTATTTATGGTTAGATGCCAGAATAAATCTGGTATGACATTTTTTAAATTTTAAAAAGAAATGAAAATTGATTTTATGAAATTAGCGATAGAACTTGCTGAACAGGTAGATCCTCATGCAGTTTCTCCTAATCCTAGAGTGGCATGTGTAATAGTTAAACTACGATCTTCAAACTACAATCTTCAATCTTTAAAGAAAGAAATTATTTCAGAGGGAGTTCATAGAAAATTTGGTGGTTTACATGCTGAAAGAGAAGCTATAGAAAAACTTGGGGAAAATTATAATTTAAGCGATTGTGAAGTGTATATAACCCTAGAACCTTGTGATGTGTTTTCTGGTAAAAAAACTCCTAGTTGCACAGATTTACTTATCCAAAAAAGACCACAGAAAGTAATAGTTGGTAGTTTAGATCCGAGATTCAAGGGGGAGAATTTAGAGAAGATACGGAAAGCAGGAATAGAAGTTGAAGTACAAAGTAACGAAAAATGTAACTCACTTAATCCTTTTTTAGAGAAGTTTGTTACTACTGGTTTACCATATGTAACACTTAAACTAGCCCAGAGTTTAGATGGGAAAATAACAAAGCAGATCCCGGGTTCTGGAAATTTTGAACCCGGGATTGAATATATTTCTAATGAGCTTTCTAGAAAGAAAGTGCACGAAATGAGGGCTAATTACTCTGCAATATTAACAACTACAGAAACAATCCTCCAGGACGATCCTAGACTAGATTGTAGATTAGATGGTTCTTCTAATCCCGATTTAATTGTGATAGGAAAAAGAGAAATACCAAAAACAGCTAAGATTTTTAGTATTCCAGACAGGAAGATTCATTTCTTTGAAACTCATAATTTAGAAGAAGTTTTACAAGAATGCGGGAAGAAAGGAATAGATTCTATTATGACCGAATGTGGAGCAGAGGTTTGTACCGAACTTCTGAAACAAGATTTAGTGGACGAGATTCAACTTTTTATAGCGTCAGAGATTTTTGGAATTGGAAAAAATAGTTTTACCACAGATTTGAGTTCGAACTTTAAAAAGTTCAAACTCTGTGAAGTTGAGAACTTAGAAGGTGATGTGCTGATGAGATTTAAATTTTAGGATTTAGGTTTTATTCATTTTTAATTGAAGATTGAAGATTGAAGATTTATAATTTTTTTATAATGCACGAAAAAATCATCATTCTCGATTTTGGCGGACAATACGCCCATCTCATTGCTAATCGCATTAGACGGCAGAATGTCTTGGCTGAGATTTGGGATATTTCTACACCAATAGAGCAATTCAAGGATGAAAGCATCAAGGGAATTATTATGTCTGGAGGTCCTCAGAGTGTTTTTGAAGAGAATTCTCCCAAATGCGATTTAGCTGTTTTTGACTTAGGTCTTCCTATCCTTGGTATTTGTTATGGTCATCAGTTCATTACTCATTCCTTAGGAGGAAAGGTTCTTCCAGGAAAGAAAGGGGAATTTGGTCGAGCAGAAGTAACTCATAACAAAGAATGTCCTTTGTTTAAGGATGTACCAGAAAAATCTATTTTCTGGATGAATCATGTCGATGAAGTGGGAGAACCGGCTGAGGGATTTATTAATTGTGCAACAACAGATTGTTGTACGCATGCATCCTTATGTCATCCAGAGAAGAATATTTTCTCTACCCAGTTTCATTTAGAAGTAACTCATTCAGAATTTGGGACTAAAGTTTTTGAAAATTTCCTAGATATTTGTGGGGTGGCTCGGGACTGGACGATGGAGAAATTTTTGGAAGGAGAAAAAAAGAAAATAAAAGAGCAAGTAGGCGATAAAAATGTTTTTCTTTTTGTTTCTGGGGGGGTAGATTCTACGGTTAGTTTTATGCTTTTGACCGAGATTTTAGGAGCAGAGCGAGTTAAGGGTCTTTTTGTAGATATCGGACTTATGAGAAAAGGGGAAGTAGAGTTTGTGGAGAAAGAAATAAAAGCACTGGGTGCAGACCTGACAGTTCTTAGCGAAGGAGAACGATTTTTAGCTAATCTAGAAAATATTTATGATCCAGAAAAAAAACGAGAAATAATCGGTCATACTTTTTTAGATGTTCAGCAGGATTTTTTTACGAAACATGATTTACATGAGGATTGGTTGCTAGCCCAAGGAACTATTTATCCAGATACTATAGAAACTGGGGGAACTGCTCATGCCGATAAGATTAAAACACATCATAATCGAGCCCCTGCGGTTCAGAAATTAATAGATGAGGGAAAGATTATAGAACCAATAAAAGAACTGTATAAGGACGAAGTGAGAGCTCTGGGTGAGCTTTTGGGATTGCCACACAATCTTGTTTGGAGACATCCCTTTCCTGGTCCAGGTCTAGGAGTAAGAATCCTTTGCTCAAATGAATCTTCAATCTTCAAACTTCAATCTTCAAATAAGGAATTAGGAAAGATTAATTCTTTTACACTTCAGACGAATAAGAAGCCATTTATTGTGCTCCCGATTAAGTCCGTTGGAGTGCAGGGGGATTTTAGGACATATCGTCATCCGGCAATTTTAACGGGAATTAAGAGTTCGAACTCTGCGGAGTTCGAACTCAAAGTATTAGAGAAGCATGCGACTAATTTAATTAATCATTATTCTGAGATTAATAGGGGATTGGTGCTTTTAGATAAAAACTTCTTAGGAGAAATTAGGGAAGTACAACTACACAAAAAGAGTATTACCAAAGATAGGGTTAAGCTTTTGCAGACGGCAGATGATATTGTGAATCGGACTTTATTAGAAATGAATCTTTATGAAAAAGTATGGCAGTTTCCGACTGTTTTGATTCCTGTGTCTTTTAATCAAACAGGAGAAGAATCAATTATTCTTCGTCCGATAGATTCTATTGATGCAATGTCTGCTAGTGTTGGGAAACTCCCTTGGAGATTTTTTGCTAAAGTTGCTTCTGGTATCTTGCAAGAAGGAAAAGTATCAGCAGTATTCTTAGATGTGACTAGTAAACCTCCCGGAACAATTGAATGGGAGTGAGACAATGATTAATGAATAATGAGTAATGAAGAATAAGACAACAAGTGTTGTCATTGCGAGGAGTTTTGTGTTAACAAAATGACGTGGCAATCTCTGAGATTGCTTCGCTTTGCTCGCAATGACAATGTTATATTATAATATAATGCCGTAATGATTAATAAAAAGTTGAAAATCAAAGAATATCTGGATTTTTAACTTTTCAATTTTTTGGCTACCTTTTTTACTGGAGCTTTTTTAACGGCTGGTTTTTTGGCTACAGTCTTTTTAACCGTCTTTTTTGGAGCTACTTTTTTAACTTCTTTTTTTTCTACAACTTTAGTTTCTTTAACAGTTGTTTCTTTTTTAGCAGGTTTGGCACTATTTGCTCCAATTTTAGTGATTTCGATAAGAGTGTAATCTTGACGATGCCCGAGTGTTTTTCGGTATCTTTTTCTTGGTTTCATTTTGAAGACGATAATCTTTTTGTCTCGTCCGTGTTCTAATATTTTAGCTTCTACTTTTTCTTCTAAAAAAGGAGTTCCAACTTTAAAATTTGTTCCGTCTTCTTCACTAATTAGTAAAGTTTCAAAAGAAATAGTCTTTCCAACTTCTGTGTCTAATTTATCTGTTTCTATTTGGTCGCCGATTTGGACAATCTCTTGATGTCCACCGATTTTTGCTACTGCAATCATGTTATTGGATATTAATCACGGTTAGGAGGTAACTAGGAGAGCTACTGAATCGTACACTTCATCCCTAAACACGCAGAAAAAAGCGAATAAACACTACTTTTTTTTCCAGAAGTGTCAAATTTTATTCATGTAACTTTTTATACCCTCAGCATTGTCATTGCGAGAGAGTGCAACGACCGAAGCAATCTTATCTTTATGATTAGGAGATTGCCACGCTCCCTACAGTCGCTCGCAATGACAGGGGGGGTAGAGAAGTGTCAAATTTTAGTTGAGAAGTTATTTTGTGTCACAGTATTTTGTTTCCCATGCTGTAAAAGCAGCGAAAGTACAGTCCCCATAGGCTCCATCTTCAAAATTTGTTAATCCGTTACATGCGTCTATTTCATTAAAAGAACCAGCACCAGAAAGCAAACCTTGTAAAATTTTAACACAATTTGTTTTTTCTTCGTCTTGATTCAGAGCAATACAGAGGTCTGTACCTTCTGCCTTGCAGTTATCTGCGCGTTTTCCATTCGTATAACAACTAGGAGGTATTATTTCAGCGAATTTACACAAAGGAGCGATGGGTATTGCTTCGCCATCAAGACCGATGATAATATTAGAAGAATCTCTTCCATGTCTAAAAAATCCCGGGTTAATACTTTTTAAAATCATGGCAGACATAAAAAGCAGAACTAAGCTAAGTAGGGAATTGAAGATTCTAGTTTTTGCTTGAGTGACATTTTCGGCATCAGCACCTCCCGTAATGATTTGTATTCCCGAAAAAACAATTAAGAGCACACAAATAATTCCAATTAGAGATGCTCCGTATGTATAAATTAGGGTAATGTAATTTTTAGTGAGTTCCATACCCGTTCGACCAGTTATTATGTCACCCGTTCGACCAGTTGTTGGGTTTTTATCTGGTATTAAGGATTCTCGTAATTCTATTCGATAACAATCAACTCCTTCGCCACAAGGGTCTTGTGGTGATTCAGCGAAGGTTAAATTTCCGTTGAGAAGGAAGAATAAAGTAAAAACTAGAAATAATTTTTTCATTTTATCCGGTGGCTGTAAACAAAATAGAAATAACAAATTGAACTAGTATGTAGGCGGTAAAAGCCATAATTAGTCCAAGAATAGTGTAAAAAAGAATATTTTTTCCTTTTTGAAGACGATTTTCATCTCCTTGAGAGGTAATCATTAGTAGTCCACCAACAATCAAGATTAGCACTGCAAAAGTACCTAAAGCCTGTGCCATGATTTTTATAGTTTTATGTAAAACATTGTGTTCAATTGTGTCCTCATTTGTGCCTATAAATAAATTAAGTAATTTTTCATTACCGACACTAAGAACATCAGTATCAAAATGCGAAGTTCGAGAACCTAAATAAGCTAGAGTGCGATCATTGACGATTTGCTCTTGGGCACGAAAAATTTTGCCAACGCCTCCGTATTCTTTTCCAGAAAGAGGAGTTCCGCACCAATGGTTTAATGTTTGATCACCATATTCTATCCATTCTTTACATTTTTGAATTATACTTTCAATAGAACCTATAGTTGCTTTTGTGTTTTCAATAACTTCTTTTAATTCATCATCAGTTCCATTAAATTCATCTTTTCGATCGTCTACTTTTTTTGCCAGTTCTGTTTGGACATTATGTATTTTTTCTTCACAGGCAATAATATCTGAAAAACCATACACACTATAGTCATCAACTGTATCAGGGCATTCTTTAGTTCCTTTGAAATGATCAGTATGTTTTAATAGTGCTTCTTGATAAATATCATATTTTCCAGCTAGACCTTCACTGGGATCATTTAAAGATTTTACAAGTCT
>CAYWLU010000001.1:0-11050 GCA_964459435.1 uncultured Candidatus Peribacteria bacterium | reverse complement strand
ATCAGAAAAACATATTTCTGCGGAAATAAGCAGAATTAAGAATAGGATAATTTGAGAGAATTTTTTTAAATACATAATGCTTCAGGAGTAAATAAGAGATTTTTTATTTATATCCATCGTCATTGCGAGGAAGTGAAACGACTGAAGCAATCTGTTACTTAAGATTATGAGATTGCCACGTCCGCCATGGCGGACTCGCAATGACAGCGGTTGTTTTTTCATATTTATAAAGAGAACTCGTAAATTTTGTCTTTAGTTAGCACATTTACTTTTTGTCCAGCATCATCAATGACAAAGTCGCGGGTGTCTGGCACATCGAAAATGACTTGTTTTTTGTAAGTGGCAAATCGTTCTCCTTTAACAAAAACCAAAATTCTAGAATTATCTGGATCTAGTAAATACAAAAAGTCTAGATTAGGAGTGGTGTAAAGTTTTAGATTTTTGCCAGCAAAAGGAACAGAAGGTAGGTCTCGGAAAGAGTATTCAGTTTTTACACCTCGGAAAATTCTTTGGAGCGTTCCATCATCTGACAAGATGAAGAGAGAACCATCGATAGTCATGGATATTCCCCGCGAAAGATCTGCTCCTTGGTTGTAAGCAATAGCAGGAGAATATTTAGCTCGACGGCGTTCATATTTCCAGATTTGGTTTTCTACTGGATCTAAGATGTAAGCATAACGACCGTAAGTTTTGATATCTAATCCTCTTTTCCAAGTTTCGTCTTCGGTATTCATAGGAGTAATTAATCCTTCGCGGTATTCTATTACTCGAGGGCTGTCGGTAAGGAAAAGGATAGAGTTTTGGTCGGCTCTGGTGGTAGAGGCTAAGATGGTGTCTTTGTCAGATAGAGGGAGTCCTTTTTCTACAATATTACGGATTGTTTTGTGAACTTGTTTTAGGTCGTGGACAAATAAATTACCATTTAATTCCAAGAGACCTACGGCTTCTAAATTATCATTTTTTACTCCTAAATCGGCGAGAAGTTGGGGAGTTACTTTTTTAGCGTTTTCTACTTGTAGTTGTTTTTCTTGAATATCTGCTAGCAAAAATTGAGCATCAGAACGGAAACTTTTGGATTTAGAACTGAGAACTACTTGGACAGATTCCTGGGCTTTCTTAAGAAAATCTGCGGCAGAACTTCTTTCTCCTTGAAGTAAAAATGTATCAGCTTGAACGAGAGATTCTCTGGCGATAGAAAGGTTCTCCCGTAGCTCTTTAGTGTTGGTTGATTCGAAATTCGCAATAGATTTAATACCAATAACTAGGACTAGAACGACAAAAACTGTTCCGGCAATAATTAAGGCATTTTTTTTAGGTTTGAAACCTTTAAAATTTTTCATATTTTTTAATTTTTTTAATCCTTGAAATTTACCAAGTAAATCTTTTACCTTAAGAGGAGGGTTTTCGTTCTCAAAAGCTTCATCTTCAAAATCATCTGTTTCTAATTCTTCTTCTTTGATTTCTTCTACCCGTTCGACAAGCTCAGGGTCTTCGACAGGCTTAGCTTTTTTCTTATTTTCGGTAAGTTCTTTTCCTTTTTGAACAACTTTAGATAGAAAACCGCTACTAGAACTAGAATCTTTTTTACCGATACCAATAGCAGTAACTAGGACATCTTCTTCGGAACTTTGGGTAAGTTCGTGACGGAGAAGATTAATTGATTCATCAAAATCACTTCTATTAAGCAGGTCAATTACTTGATTGGTTGTTAAACTCCTCAGAATTCGACTGGTAGAAAGAAGTACGATGTCATCTATAGCAACTTGTCCGCTTAAAATGTTAGCAAACAGAACGGAATTATCAGCAGAAGTTTCTGTTATTTGAGAAAGGTTTGTTCCCCTGACTAAATAAGCTTCGGATTCATTTGATTGAGATAGGTATAAATTGTGAAAATCAAAAAAAGCAATAACTATTTCAGGAACTTTTGGTAGATTTGGTTTTAATTTTTTGGCTTCTAAATTGACAGCTTTCAAAGCGTCTTCGAAGCGGTCATAAGGGTCTGAAATGTCAGAATTAGCAAAACTTTCTACGATTGCTCCAAATAGAGACTCTGCGGTCATTTTAGGATCGATAGTGTCTTCTGGAAATTTACCTAAAAAATAAACTTCTTGTCCTTCTCCAAGGGTTTCATGAAAAGAAAATCCGAGATTTTCTTTTGAAGGATTAGTCTCGAAAGTGTGCGTTGCGAAAGCCATGTTTGTTTTATAAATAGTTTCCTCTTTTGTACCATAAATTAAGACGAACTACCAATTTTTTAAGGATATTTCTTGATAGCTAATGGAATATCTCTTGATATTATTTATTAAATATGTTATAATAACCCGTAAGAGTTGTTAAAAATTGACAAAAACAAACAATGTTTCGAATAAAAAGAAAATTTAAAATTTCAGAACTCGAGGCTTCTCGATTGCGTCTTGCATGGGTAGATCGTTTTTTATTTCAGATAGGATTTGTGGTGGCTTGGACTATAGTAACCGCTCTTTTTGTTGAGAATTTTGGTGTTCATAATTTACTTTATTTGTTTCTTTTTGATGCTGGTCTTTATGCCGTAGGGACGGGATTAGCAAGTTTTTTGCTACTTCGGATGCAATTAAGAACTTTTCTATTGACTACTATTTTAGGAACTTTGGCTTTATTAATGGGTTCGTTTTCTTTTAATGTTGTTCAAATTGAATTCTTTGTTTTAGTGATTTTGGCTAAAGATTTATTATTTTCTCAGGTTAATATTGCTTTATATAGGAGAGGAGAATCTTTATTTTCTCCTACAGAAGCACAAAAATTTATGCCGTTAGTGGAATCGGCTATTACGATTGGTGCTTTGGTAGGATCTTTACTTGTGATTTGGTTTTTAGGTTTTGCGTCGACGCAAATGGTGTTACTTATCTGGCTTTTTTCCTTAGTTATTATGGGCGGAGTTGTGTTTTTAACTCCTCATATATTGCATGATATTCCAAGTTTTGCTTTACCAAAGAAAACAAAAGAACTTATAAAAAATCCATTAATAGAAGCAGTACAAGCTCTACGAAAAATTAAGTTTTTACGACATTTGCTTTTAATCTTGGTTTTGCAAACTGCTATTATTACGATTATTGAATTCGAATTTACTAAAGATCTTCAGAGTCACATTGTTCATCAAGAAGAAGAATTTCATTTACCATTAGATAAATTACAGTCTTCCTTCTTTTTGGAGACAAAAGATAAAATGGTGCATTGGGGAGGAGAGGTTAAAAAAGAAGTAGCTCAAGTTTCTAGTTATTTAATCATGCATAAGTCTTTAGCGCATGATTTGGGAATGTTCCATTTGATTTTTGCGGTTATTGCTCTTTTTGTGCAATTTCTAACACCTGTTGTTTTGCGTAAGCTTGGAGTAATAGGAACAATATTATCATATTTTAGTATTTTACTTGTAACTCTAGGAGCTATGATTTTGGGTTATGGAAATATTAATTTTTTGCGTTCTGTGCAACATGGAACACATTCTTTAGGAGAAGCTCCGTATCATATTACTTTTTACTCTATTTTTTCTCATAGTAGAGAAGCGGTTCGTCTTTTCTTAGAAGGGATTATTAAGCCACTTGGAATGGCTCTAGGCGTTTTGATTCTTTTTTGGACACAAGGAAGTCTTCTATATTGTGTAGCCATAGTTCTTATGGGAATAATTCTTTTAATAGGATTACCTGCCAAAAAAAGTTTCACTTCATTATCTAAGAAAAATTTAAATTCTGAAGATGATATAGAAGGAAAATTACATTCGATAGAAGTTTTGGGACAGAAGGGGCACAAAAATTCAGGAGTTATTTTGTCAGAAGAATTGAGGAAAAAGAATGTACACGAAGTAGTTCGAGAGAAGCTTATTGCAACTATCTCGAATATAAATGAACCAAGAGTAGTTCATGCGTATTTGGAAATTTTACAAGATAAAGAAGAAAAAATTGAAACTAAAATTAAAATTCTTGATTCATTATTTCATTTAAAAATTCCTAAGAGCTACTGGGAAAAACATGCTTTTACTCGTTATCATCTTTTGGAAACTTTAAAGCATTTGTTCTATACTACAGAACATGCTCACCTGAAGAAATTAGTGGTTATGAATATCTTTAGGCATTTGCCAGATCATGAGGTGGTACCTTTCTTTTTGGAAACCATGGAAAAAGCTGACGATAAATTAAAGGCTGTATTTTTGCGTTCTTGTCATATGTTTGAAGATCCGGAAATTGTTTTTTATGTTCGTCAGTATTTGGATCACTCAGATCCTCGGCTTAAAAGTCATGCTGTTATTGCGCTTTGGAAGTTTCATAACAAGAAGGAGTTACGACGGATTTTAGTAAATTTATTAGAGAAAGAAGATGAGGCCTCACAAATTTCTTCTTTGTATGCTATGGGAGAGGTAGGAGATGGGAGAAGTAGGAATTTACTTTTAGAGTTTACTACGCATGGTTCTCCTTGGTTGCGACTACATAGCTTGATTGCTTTAGCTAAATTAGATGACATTCGTTGTGTGAAAGGTCTTTTATCTATTCTTTTTGGAGAGGATAGAAATCTTTCTAAAGCAGCTTTTCATATGTTGGACAGAGTCCCAGAAGAAATGAGAGACCATTTGCAAAAAGAAATTCAATTAGAAGTATCTAAACAAGTTTTTGCTATTCTTAAGCCTCAAGTGCAAATAGAAACAGAGATACCTAATTTGTCTCAATCTTTACGAGACACTTTGAAACATCTTTATTGGATGGCAGGAAGGTATGATGATTTATTGGCGATAGGAGGAAAGTAATGATTAATGAGTAATGAAGTAAAGTCCTTACTGGTGTCATCCCGCATTTATTGCGGGATCTAGTCATAAGTTGGACACTTGTTTAAAGAGTGTTTTTCGTTTATAAAATTATCTATATATTTTACTCCATATTAAAATATATATTAATCTACATAGTTAACTCTATACATGATAAAATAAAAAATTGACTCTGAAAATTTGAAATTAAAAATTTTCTTTATACGATATACTTAATACGCAATACTTAATTCGATGTTAGATTTTTTAATAGGTTTAGTTTTATCTGGGATAGCAACTTTAGGGGCAGTGAAGTTTCTTCCAAAATTAGGACTATTGGATTATCCAGAAAGATATGGCTTACAGAGAAAAAAACTTCCTTATCCGGGTGGTCTTGTTTTCTTGGTTTTAGCAATTATCTTTTTTTTAGTTTTGAGAGATTTTTGGTTTTTGTCTTTAGCTTTGTTAATTTTAGGAGGAGTTAGTTTTTGGGATGATCTTCGTCCATTGCCTTCTAGTTTAAGACTTTTTGTTCATGTGGTGGTTGCTAGTTTCGTTTTTTTCCAAGGAATTCAAATTGCGTTTGTGGGAAATCCTTTTGAGTTTGGGACTAGTATAGACTTAACAAATCTTCCTTTAATTTCTTTTTTATTAACAGTAGTTTGGATTGTAATTATTCAAAATGCTCTGAATTGGTTTGATGGTATTCGAGGACTAACGGTAGGAGTTTCTGGTGTGGGATTTTTGACCTTGGGTGTTTTTGGTTTGGTTAGACAAGAAGTGGCTTGGGAAGCTGGACTACCAGATTTTTTACAAATTAGTTTTTTTCTAGCGGGAATTTGTGCGGGAGGATTTCTTCTTTTTTGGCGCGGTAAGATTATTTTAGGAGATACTGGTTCACAGATTTTAGGATTCTTGTTGGCGGTAATGTCTATTTTTGCGGGAACCAAAATTGCCACCACTTTATTAGTTCTGGGACTTCCAATTATGGACTCTGTTTTTGTAGTAATGAGACGAGTGTTAATAGAAAAAGTTTCTCCTTTTAAAGGAGACAAGAAACATTTACATCACAATTTGGCTCGTAGAATTGGGGAGGGAAGAACTTCTTTGGTTTTAATATCAATTTCTGCGGGGCTTGGTACTATTGCCATCTTTCTAACGGGAGCAGAAAAAATAGCTGCTTTATTTTTGGTGGTTCTTTTTGTGTTTTTATTGAATAGGAATTGCTGAATTTGTGAATTTCTTCGTCAGAATTTCTGGTACTCGCCACTGTATGATTACATACAGCTTGCTCCGTTCCTCGATTTTTCCTTGAATTCCATTAAATTTAGCAATTCCTAGATGTCGGATTTGTGAATAAATAAAAAATAATGTCATTTTACAGGGAAGAGAATTACTTGAAGAATATTCGTACTAGAATTTTTATTTACCTTTTTAATCTAATTCTTTTCGTATCTGGTATTTCTTCGATGATTGGCACAAGTTTGTTCATTTGTAAAAGCGAATCCGGGTTCTGGGAAATTTGAAACTCGGGTTCAGTTTCGAATTCATAAAAAGCTTCTTCCAAAGTTTCTCCAGTAGAAATGTCATCAGTGTTGGCATAAGTTTGGATTTCAAAACATTTTCCGTCTTCTATTTCTAAGACATTTTCAAAGTTGGGAATATTTTTTTCGGAAGAAGAAAGTTTTTGAAGGTCTTTTATTCGTCTTCTAAGAGCAGGAGTACCATTGGCTTGAATATCATTGTTTGGTCCTCCGAAACTAATAACTAAGAAATTAGAACTAGTAGGAACTCCTTCTAAATTTCTACCGCTCGAATCAAAACAATAAAAGAAACGGTAATTTCTTACTAAAATTTCGTATTCATTTCGGATAAAAAGTTCTTCCAAACTTTCCGTGTCATATTCGTACTGGGTTCGAGAAGAACGGAAAAGAGATTCAGCTTTAACTAGTTTAGCTATTTCATCAACAGCGGCTTGAGCGGGAATATCATGAATTTCTCCTAAGAAGTCTTTTAGTTCGTCTGTTGAGCAACCAAAAAGAAGTAGTGGAGAGAGGAGAATGATTAATTTTTTCATATATTAAATTATACTTAAAAAAAAATTAATTGTCATGTCAGATTACATTTTGGTATCTATTGAACAAATGCTTGATTAACATTTAGATCCCGCAATAAATGCGGGATGACAATGATAAATAAATGCGGGATGACAATGGTAAGAATTTTTTTATTCGAAAAATTCCTGAAGAGCTTGGAAGTATTTTTCAGTATCTTCGTGAATAGCTCGATTATGACTTCCTTTTAGTTCTATGAAAGTTTTTGGTTCTGGACTGACTTCAAAAAGTTTCTGCCCTTGGAAAAAAGGAACTATTTCGTCTTCTTTACTATGAAAAATTAGAACTGGGGAAGTTATGTTTTTAATTTTTTCTCCATTTAGAAATTTATATTTAACCATCCACTTGGCGGGTAGAAAAGGATAATGCCATTGTGCGGTTTCCCCCAAAGAAAAGAAAGGAGCTTCTAAAACGATTTTAGAAAAAGAATATTCTTGAGCAAGTTCCAGAACGCCAGCGGTTCCGATAGATTTTCCCCAGAGAATTATTTTTTCTGGAGGAATATTTTTTTCTTCTGTTAGAAATTTAAGAGCGGATCGAGCATCTTCGTAGAAGTCAGCTTCTTTTTTTATCTTGCCAGAGCTTTCTCCGTAACCGCGATAATCAAAAATAAAGGAATTTTTTCTTAGTTTTTGGAAAACAAAAAGTTGCCCAGTTCGATGAGACATGTTTTGGGCATTTCCATGAAAGAAAAGGATTGTCTCGTCTTCGCCATTATCCGTCCACCAACCAGTTAGAGTTTCACCATCAGAAGTGGGGAATTTTGTCTCTTCCCAAGCTAAAGTTTTGGCGAGGGGATGAGAAATTATCTCTGCAGTTGGTTGGAAAATTATATTTTCTTGGAAAGAATATATAACGATTATCCATCCTATATAAATCACTGTTAGCGTTAATATCCATTTAATAATGAAGAATTTTTTAGATTGTTTTTTCATGTGTTTAGGAAATTTTTTAAAATTTTTATACCTAGTTTAGTCCCAATAGATTCCGGATGGAACTGAATTCCAAAGATTCGTTCTTTTCGGTTTTGAAGAGCCATTATTTTTTCGTCTTCAGTACTGGCGGTTATTTCCAAATCTTTTGGGAAAGTTCGGGAGCTAACAACTAGAGAATGATAGCGCATGCCGATTATTTCCGAAGGAAGGTTCTCAAAAATTCCTTCAGGTTTTAGGATAGAAATAAGCCATTTTTGTCCGTGAGCGGGACGAGTTTTCTCTACAGCTCCGCCGAAATATTCGGCAATCATTTGGTGACCTAAACAGACTCCTAGAATTGGAATTTTCCCTTTAAAAGTTTCTAGAATTTCAAGACTGTTCCCAATATCTTTTTGATTTTTGCTGTTACCTGGTCCGGGTGAAAAAATCAAAAAGTCAGGTTTTAGTTTTATTGCTGTTTCACTATTTATTTCATCATTTTTATAAACCAAAACTTTTGTGCCAAGTTCTTGTAAATATTGCACTAAATTCCATGTAAAACTGTCATAATTATCTATTAACAAAACTTTTTTCATTTGGTTTTGAGGGGGGTAGTAAGATTAATAGAAACAGATTTTTTGTTTGTTACTATTTTTTGTTGTTGTCGCGAATTAAGAGTGCCTTTCAGAACGAATTCTTGAAGAATGCGTTTTTCGTATTTACCTTCTGTATTACGAGCTTTACCAAAAAAGAAGTGATCTACTTGCATTGAAGACAGGGGAAGTTCTCGGGAAAAATCAGGATGAGAAAAAAGATCTTGTTCTGTTTGTCCAAAGAAAAGAGATATATGAGGAATGAAATTAGCAAACTGATATTCTGGAGTTTGAGAGAAAGGAATCTTTTGGCAAATTTCTTCGTGTAAAGCCTGAAGTTTTTCATTGGGATCATGCACTTCTCGAAAGAGAGCATCGGCAAAGCAGTTTATGTTGCCTAAAATAATCTCAAAAGGAGCAGTTTTCTGAGAAATTTCTTTTAATTTTTTAGTCATAAATTTAATACCGTTTCCCTGAAAATGTTCTCCTAGTCTGCCTGGCAAGGCAATAGTTATGTGCATTCTTTGTGTTGTGAACCAAAGACCTTTGGCTTTGGGGTTTTGTTTTTTTAGGTTATTGATGAGTTTTTCCATTTCCGTCCAAAGACTGACGGGGAGAGGAATTTCTATGAAATAAAGGAAATTGGGATCTTCTTGCCATGCTTTTTTGCCAAAGATGGGAGAAATTTTTTGCCAGTTCTTTTCGAGTCTTGTTTTTTGTTCTTCTAGTTTCATCAAGTTTATTTTATACATATAATGCATAGAAATAAATAGTAGTATCCAGTCATTCTGGCTTGTCCAGAATCCTGACCGTTGTTATCATGTATTCAGACTTGTCCGCCGTGGCGGGAATGATGATAAAAAAATAAAAGATGAAGATTTTAGGGATAGATCCGGGGTTTGGATTATGTGGTTTTGCTGTCTTAGATGATAAAAACAATAAATTGGATTTGAAAACTTTTGGAGTCATAAAAACAATTCCAAAAACAAATTTTGCGGATCGATTATTAGAAATTGCTGAAGATTTTGAAAAACTTCTCCAAAAACATCAGCCAAATGTTGTTTCCATAGAAGATTTGTTTTTTGCTAAAAATGTTACGACAGGAATGCAGGTTGCTCAGGTAAGAGGAATCATAATTTTATTGGCTCATAGGTTTGGTTGCCAAATAGTGGAACCTAAGCCTGTGGAAGTGAAAAATTGTTTTACAGGTAATGGGCAAGCCACTAAACCAGATATGAAGAAAATGGCACAACTACTTTTTAAGCTAGAAAAGATGCCTCGTTTAGATGATGCGGCGGATGCGATAGCAGTAGCTTATTTTGTAGCGCAAAATAAAAGCGTTATATTATAATATAACTTTGTAATGATTAATGAATAATGAATAATGAGTAATAAAAAAAAGCTATTAGCTTTTAGCTGTTAGCGATTAGCAAAGAATTCAACCCGGGTTCGAAATTTCCTAGAACCCGGGTTGAAAGCTCAAAAGTGAAAAAAACTTCGACTTTTTCTTTAAAAAATGGTAAAATAAACAGATGACTGATGAATCTAAAAGCACAAATCCCCCAAAAGACGATAAGCAGTCGCCACAGAATCCTTTTGAGGTGGTAGCTAATGGAGAAAGCTCACAAAAAGCTGTTCAGGTTACGGAGGTGAAGAAAGAAGAAAAGGAGCCAGTGAAAGAAACTCCTGCTCCAGAGGAGAAAGTAAAAAAGGAAATTACAAAAGAACCAGAAAAATCAGTTTTCGAATTACCAGAGGAAGTAAAAACAGAAAAAGAAGACAAACCAGACGAAGAACTTCTTATTGAACAGGGGGGGGATTTTTTCTGGATTTTCCAGAGAGTAATTTGGGGAGTAGTTAAGACGGCTGTTATTTTGGGAATTATTGGTTTTTTGATTTGGCTTATTTGGCGACCAGATAAAAAAGAATCTCAGCCACTTATTCCAGCTGTAACGAAAGAAGCTACAAAAGAAACGGGAAACAAATTTCCGATTAAGATTCCAGAACTTCCTCCTCTCTCAGATATTGCTGAGGAATTAAAAGATATTCCCCCTTTTTCTGATAGTACGGAAGAAGTAGGAGAAGAAACAGAACCTGTATCTACTGCTAAAAAAACTACCATAGAAGAAACTTCCATATGGTTACAAGAATCATATTTATTCTTTCAGGAGAAAATAGATCAGATGAATTTGGGAAATACTCCAGAAGAACGAGCTAAAAATGTCGATATTATTCTGTTAAAACTTAGAACTTTGTTAGAAGAATCTAATTTATTGCAGAGAAAAATATCGGTAGAAATAAAGAATCTTTATTTGCAGACAGAACAACAAAAGCAAATCGCTAACTCTAATAACACAGCTTTTCGGAAGTTTTTGTTTCGGAGTGATCAAGGAAAAGCAGAAGTTTATCTGGCTCAAAAAATAACGGCAGAAAAAAATATGGTAGAAAGTAGTGCCAACATTAGTGCTCGCAGAATATTACTTCAAAAAATAGCTGATTTTGATCCACTTATTCGTCAAATGTATGTCAGAGTTGGAACAAATTGTAAAGCATTGATAGAAAATATTCTTCCTACTTTGGGTGCAGGAAGTAAGGTTATTATTCCTTCAGAAATCAAAAACTAAACCAATATTTTTAGCTAAATAAGGTTTATCTTTTTCG